>JAJZAM010000005.1 GCA_021799445.1 Actinomycetes bacterium | reverse complement strand
GCCTGGCGCCTGCTCTTGCAGTTCGCCCAGTCGCGGACCGGCAAGCAGCCCAGCAGGCTGGACATCTCGGACCTGGACGCCCAACTGGTTGGCGACTTCCTCAACTACCTTGAGCAGGAGCGCCACACCCGCAACGCCCGGCTGGCGGCGGTCCACTCCTTCTTCCGATATGCCGCCCTACGGCACCCCGAGCACGCCTTGCTCATCGCCCGGGTGCTCGAAATACCAACGAAACGCTGCCAACGAAAGGAGGTGCGCTATCTCGACCATGCCGAGGCCGAGGCCCTCATCGCCGCCCCAGTCCGGAGCACCTGGACAGGGCGACGGGACCACGCTTTGCTCGACGTCGCCGTGCAGACCGGCCTCCGGGCCTCGGAACTCACCGGCCTGCGCATAGGCGACGTGGAGCTCCGCACCGGGGCCCATGTCCACTGCAGAGGCAAAGGGCGCAAGGAGCGGTCCACGCCCTTGGCAAAAGAGACCGTCGGGCTCCTGGCGGCGTGGATGAAAGAGCGCGGTGGGTCAGCCGGCGACCCCTTGTTCCCCACCCGCCAGGGGAGCCAGCTCAGCCGCAGCGCGCTCGGGTGCCTCGTCGCCAAGCACACCGCCACTGCTGCCCAGCGCGGCTCTTCGATCCGCACCAAGCACCCCACACCCCACGTTCTAAGGCACACCTGCGCCATGTCCTTGCTGCAGTCGGGTTGTGACAGCGCCGTGATCGCTTTGTGGCTGGGACATGAGAACGTCGCGACAACTCAGAGGATTTACCTCCACGGCGACTTGTCCATCAAGGAGCGAGCGCTCGAACGTACTCGGCCCCTCAACGTCAAACCGGGCCGCTACCGGCCGGCCGACCCCTTACTCGCCTTTCTCTCCGGCCTCTGAGAAGCGGGAATTATGCAGCACCCACGGGGCCAAAAGTGGTCCCTGACGCCCTCTCGAGCTCCGCCAAACCCCATAACGCGGTCTCGTACATAGGACCCGTTCGACTTGACCGACATCGAGGTGCGCTTCGAGGGCCGCCCGATGGGCAAGGCGGTCCCGGTCCGCATCAGCCGCCACACCCACCCGAAGGCCCGCCCCGAGGCCGCCCCTCATCCGACACCGACGGGCATCGACTACCTCGGCCTCGTCGCTGCCCAGCGCGAGGCCGAGCTCTTGGGCCGGCGCATCGAATACGCGGGCCTCACGAGGCCGAGCAGCGAGGAAGGGCTCACCGAGATGGAGGGGCCAGACGACGAGCAAGGAGAGCAACGATGAGCATCGAGTTGATCAGGGCGCACTACGGCTTTTCCCGGGCGCCCTTCGGCAAGGACATCCCGCCCCAGGCGCTGCATCCCTATCGCGGGCATTCAGAGGCAACAGCGAGGATCTCCTATTGCATCGCGGAGAAGATGATCGGGGTTATCACCGGTGAGTGCGGATCGGGCAAGACCGTGGCTGCCCGCGCGGCCACCTCGGCCCTCGACGCTTCGCGTCACACGACGATCTACTTGGGCACCCCAGGGGTTGGCCTGCGGGGCATGTACGCATCGATCGTCACCGCCCTAGGTGGCATGCCACGCTTCCATCGTGCCGCTCTCATCCCCCAGACCCAGGAGCTCATCGCCACCGAGCACGCAGAACGGGGCAAGTCGGTAGTCCTGGTCTGTGACGAGACCCACCTGGTGGACGCCGAGGTGCTCGAAGGACTGCGGTGCCTGTCGAATGACGGCATGGATGCCGAGAGCCGCTTCTCGATGATTCTATTGGGCCAGCCGACTTTGAGGCGCCGCTTGCACCTCGGGTCCCTCGTCGCACTCGACCAGCGCGTCGGGCTGCGCTACCAGGTCGCCCCGCTCGATCTGGCGGAGTGCGGGAGTTACATCTCCTCCCACCTGCGTTTCGCCGGTCGGGCCGACACGTTGTTCTCCGAGGACGCGGTCGCGCTCATCCACCAGGTCTCGAGGGGGCTTCCCAGGATGGTCAACAACCTCTGCGTACAGAGCCTCGTCGCGACCTTCTCGGCCGGAAAGGCGATCGTCGACGAGTCTGCCGCACGAGCAGCAGTCGCGGAGGTGAGCGCGGAGTGAGGGGCGTAAGCCAAGCCAAGCTCTGGCTGTCCAAGCCCAAGGCAACTACCGCCACCGGCGCCACGTCAGCCAGAACGTCGCCACCCCCGACCCGAGCAGTCCTGGCGAGGATCGCCTTTCCGGGATACGACCCCTGGTCCTCCTACCCGCCCGCCGCCCCAGGACAACAACACGCTCCACTGGACTGCGCCCCCTACCCCTACCCCTACCTCGACCGCACCGCCATCGCCTACACCGACAGCGCCTCTGGCGCCCTCCTCGACGACATCACCGCCGTCTTGGTCGACCTACGCGGAGGATCACCCCAAGACCCCGGCGCTCGACTCTCGGTGCTCGCCAGCATCCTCGCCGAGGTCGACAGCCGCATCCCCGACACCGTCTGGTGCGCCCGCGCCCACCACTACAGCTGGGAGCAGCTCGCCGAACGCATCGGGATCACCACCTCTGCCGCCCGCCGACGCTACAGCCGATACGTCACCCAGCGATCCGAGCTCCCCGAGCTCGCCGACCCTCCCAGCTGACCACACCACCACCCAGCACAAGGCCCGCCCGGCTGTGCCTGGCGGGCCTTTTCACGCTCAGGGTGCACCCGAGCCATCCTCACCAGCCGTGACGCCACCATGCTCATCCTGCGCGGCGCCCAACACCTGTCAGGACCCAGGCGCGACGCGCCCAGTCAGTGCGGACCTACCTCCTCGGCCTCGGGCGCCCCGTGATGGTCGGTGAGCGTCGGTCCACCGGGACGTCAGTAACAGCAACGTGCTAAGATATGGATGTCAGTGTTACCAACATCACTCGGAAAGTCCTCGGGAGGTCAAGATGCCCGACCAAACGCCCCACGACCACGATCTCATCGTCACCGTCCACGACGAGGACGACGGGAGCGTGTACCACCTGTCAGCGGAGCCCGAGCCCCTGGTCAAAGTGGTCGTCGATGATCTGTACGCGAACTACCTCCACCGCGAGCGCCGAGAGGACGACCGGCTTCGCTGTGAGGCCAACGGCGACGACGTGTTCGCCCACCTCGACGAGCGCCTGCGCCAGTACGAGGAGACGCACTGCCGGGGGCTCGTGTGGGACTTCGCCGGCGGCCAAGGAGGCGCCTGAGCCTTGCTCCTCCCGCCGGTCGACCCTGAGGTGGCGGCGCGAACGTTTCATCGCCACCTGGACACGTACTGGGCGAACCGCGACCTCGACTCCAACGGTTGGAGCCGGGTGGTCGTCGACCCCCTGCACTCCGTCGTGTCAATCCCGGCCCAACGTCCCGACGGCACGACCGAGCCGTACCACTTCCGCCTCGGAGCCGAGTACTACGACGCGTTCCCGCCGACCGTTCTCATCGTCGCCCGGACGGAGGGATGGCCCCGCGCCCGGGCCGGCACCACGTGGTGGCCAAAGCTCTCCCACCCCGGCTGGCTCGCCCTCCACGACAGCTACCGGTACACCAACGGGCAGGGCCAGTCGGTCGAAGGCCAGCTCGTGTGCTTCAGCATGACCGCCGAGTACTACATGTCCAACCATTCCCCGACCGAGAGCCAGAGGTGGCAGCAGGGACGGCACACCGTCGCCGCAACCCTGAGCCGCCTGGCCGCGGTTCTCTCTCCTCCCCACTACATCGGTCCCGATGCGCCTCGTCCTACCTGAGTCCGTTTGGGAGTCGCTCCTTGACCAGTTCGCCCGGCAACGGCCCGGCGTCGAGCGCATCGCCTTTCTCGACGGGTATCGCCTCGGCGACGACGCCGTCGTCACGACGTTGACGATCCCCGACGCCACCTGTGAACCCGGTTACTACACGGTGTCCCCCGATCAGATGCGCGAGGCGGGCACCCACTTCCGGCGATCCGGCATGGTCCGTTTGGCCCAGGTCCACACCCACGGCGGACTCGGCCTCCACCACTCGGGCCGAGACGACCAGATGGCGTACTCCCAGCGCCACGGAGCCTTCTCGATCGTCCTTCCAGAGCATGCGGTCGGCCGGCCGTCGCCGACGGAGAGTCTCGTGCACGTCAGGACCGAGGACGCGTGGGTTCCCCTCGCCGCCGACGAGGCACCCGGCCTGATCCTCCTCGTCCCGTCCATCCTCGACTTCAGGAGAAACCTATGGACGCCGTCTCCTCCCGCCACGAAATCGACGTTCGCGGTGTGGTCGGCCCGATGGATTCGGCGACTCCTGTCGCCGTCTCGCTGGAGATCCCCGCGGACGTAGCCGGGTCCCCGGCCGTGCAGCACACCGCGTGGGCCCTTCTCAACATGCTTGTGCGGTTGGACCGGGTGGTCTCGGCCGTCTCCGTGGCCTGTCCATCGGACGTGCACCTGCGTGTGCGGCTCTCCCCGCTGGCCGGCGACGCCGGTGGGCTTCGAGACAGGTTGCGTCACGGTGCCGCCGCGCTCAACGTCGTCCCGGTCGACTTCGGCCACCATCGTGGCGATGTGCGGCTCGTGGTCGGTTCCGGCGGTGCCGTATCCGACGGTGTTCGCGTGTATGGCGAAGGGTGGTGTGGAGGCTTCGCCCGTGACCGGGCCGTCGCCGCCGCCCCCTCCTCGACCCTGCCCTTCGGTCCCTACATCGCCGCGGCCATGGCCGTGGGCGAGGTCTTCAAGCTCGTCCACATAGACCCCGCCAAGTACCCGCCCACCGCCGCCGCCTTCTACACGCTCTGGTCCCACCAGTCCGACACCACATTCATCCAAGGCGGCCACGCCGCAATCCCGTCCATCGTCCTGGACGAGACCCTTGCCGGTGTCGGTGCGGTCGGGTGCATCTGCGCCAACCTGCTCTGGGCCACCGACGGCGTCTCCGGTCGCGTCCTCCTCGTCGACGGCGACGAGGAGGGGGTCGACATCACGAACCTCAACAGGTACATGCTCTTTGGCCGCGCCCATCTCGGGATGCCCAAGGCGTCGACCGCGCGCGATCTGCTGAACGGAGCCGGCTCCATCGCGTGGGACGCCCATGACGGACCTATCGAGTCCACTGGTCGACCGCACCGGCGAATCCTGTGTGCCGTCGACACCAACCCGAGCCGTCTCGCCGTGCAAAGCCTCTGGCCCGAGTCGCTTCTCATGGGGTCCACCAAAGAGCTGCGGGCCGAGGTGGTGCGCTGCGATCCCCGGATGGGAGGGCCCTGCGCCCGTTGCTACAACCCGCCCGACACCACGACGCCCGACGACGAACTCCGGCGGCGGTTCCGGGAGGCCACTCCGGACGAGCAGCGCCACCTGGCGGAGGAGGTCGGCGCCGATCTGGAGGACGCCGTTGCGTGGGCGGATACCGGCGAGTGCGGCACCACCGGGGAACGCGTCCGTGGCGCCCTGCTGGGACCCCGAGGCAGAACGGAAACTTTCTCGGCCCCGTTCGTCTCGTGTGCCGCCGGAACCATGCTCGCCGCCGAGGTGGTGAAGGAGCACCTCAGCGCGCCCGTCCCGTTGTCGCCGTCCGTGGCCCGCGCCCTCCTTCAGTTTTGGCGACCCGATCTCTCGTCGGGTGCGAAGCCGTACCTGCGAGACCCCCGCTGTCCGACCTGCATCCCAGAGTGCGAGGCAGGGGTGATCTGGCGCGAACGGACCGCCGCCCGCCCGCTGCGTTCCGACGCACCTCGGGAGGATGCTGGTCAGTAAGACTGACATCAGCGTAGAGTGGGGGTCAGTGGAGGATCAGGACTGGCTGTACCGGGAGATCGGCCGCCGCATCCGTGAAGCCCGGCTACGGGTGTCGCTGACCCAGGTGGAGCTGGCCCATAGGGCGGGATTGGCGCGAACGTCCATCACCAACATCGAGATGGGCAACCAACAACCCACCGTCCACGCCCTATGGCGGATTGCCGACGCGGTACAAGCGCCGCCATGCGAGCTCCTCCCGGAGTGGCCCCATCGGCACGCCGACACCGCCTCACAGCTTCCCGACGATGTGCCGGCGGCCACCCGAGCCGCGCTTCTGAGAATCGATGCCGAACAAACAAAGCGGAGGTCATAGCTTGCCTAGAGCGGACACCGAGGCCGCCAAACTGTTGCAAAGCGCCGGCATCACGAGCCCGCCCGTGGACGTGGACGCGTTGGCAACTCGTGTCGGTGCGGCCATCGTCCCCGAAGCGCTCGACCCCGAAGTGTCCGGAGTCCTGTATCGACGACCAGAAGGTGTCGTGATCGCCGTCAATCGCGACCACGCCCCGACCCGACGCCGCTTCACCGTGGCCCACGAACTGGGCCATCTCCTCCTCCATCAAGGCCGGCCGCTAATCGTCGACCACGTCGTGCGGGCGAGGATCAACCTTCGTGATCACCGATCCAGTCTTGCGACCGAGCGCGAGGAGATAGACGCGAACCGCTTCGCCGCCAGCCTCCTGATGCCCGCCGACCTCGTCAACGATCAACTCACGAAGCAACTCCGGCCCGGCTTGAGCGAACAGCGGACCATCGACGCCCTCGCAAAGGAGTTCGACGTCAGTCCGCAGGCCATGGAGTTCCGACTCACGAACCTCGGTCTACGGGCCGCCGTCTAACGGACCGACTCTTCGGTGTCTGGCCACCATGTGAGGTCACTCAGAATCGAAGCTATGCGCTCCGCGCAGCTGAAGGATCTCCTGGTCGCGGCCCTGTCCTTGCGAATCGAGCCCACAATTCGTGGGTCGCGCCACACGCTATCAAGCACAATCGAGAGTCATCCGCGACCGACCCCACAGCCGGGAGCAGGCGGTAGCGGCTCGTGTGAGTCGGTTCTCGGATCTCGGCGCCCTGGCCCGGGCGGAGGGCACCGAGCTCGGGGTCAGCACTTGGCACGAGATCGCCGAAGAGCACGTGGCGATGTTCGCTGAAGCCACGAGCGAGGGAGTGGATCCATCTCGTTACTGAGCGTGCACGCCGGCAGAGCCCCTATGGCAACACCGTCGCCCACGGCTATCTCACCTTGGCGCTCGCGACAGCCTTTCTGAGGGAGCTCCCCCAGGTCGACGATCCGGTGCTCGGACTCGACTACGGAGTAGAGAAGGTACGCTTCGCGCCGCTGTGCCAGTTGGTAGTTGTTGCGCGCCAGTGGCCGGCTCACCTCCGTCGAGATGAAAGGCGATCATCTCCTCGCCACTGTTGAGATCGTCTACGAAACCGATGGCGTAGATGCACCTCCGTGGTCAGTGGGTGATCTCGTGACCTTGGAGACGCGCGGCTGATGGCGCCCTCGCCCGCTGTAGCGCAATCCCTTCCAGGCGGTCTGCGAAGAGACGCTCAGCCTCTCGCACAGAGCGCCGCGCCCGCCGGCGAGCAAGCCAACCTCCGGCGTCATGAGAGGATCCCCGTCGCGGTCATGGTCGTAACACCGTGGTGGTCGAATGCCTCGAGGAGGACGCCACCCTGCTCCTCTCCCGGCCGGCCCCGCAACAGGATCGGGCCGTCGTCGAAGGCGGGGCTCACGGCGCGGAACTGGAACCGGCAGAGACGCCGGTTCGGGACGTAGCGCCGGCAGAGCTCGGCGAGGCCGACCGCTTGGAGCGGGCCGTGGACCACAAGGCCCAGGTAGCCCTCGACCTCGGTCGCCCACGCCCGGTCGTAGTGGATCCTGTGGGCGTTGTAGGTGAGGGCCGAGAAGCGGAAGAGGAGCGCCGGCCCCACCTCGAGGTCGATCCCCCACTCCCAGCCGGCGTGGTCGGGCCCGATGGGCGCCGAGGCGGCTGCCGAGCCTGCTCCTTGTGCCGGGGTCGCCTCCCCCGCCGGCGGTCGTGAGGGCGCCTCCCGGTAAACGAGCTCCTGACGCTCACCGAGCGAGCCATCAGCGCCCTTCACCTCGTAGCCGACCGTAACGAGCACGAGCTCGCCCGAGCGCCCGGTCCTCGACCGGACGTCGCTCACCGTCCCGCGCCGCTCGAGGGGCTCCCCTACGCGGAGCGCCCCCGCACCCCGCCGCCCTCCGTCGCTCGCCTCGCCACGCTCGTCACGGGCAGCGCCGAGCGTCACCTCGCCAGCGCCGAACATCCGCCGCGACAGCTGCACCGGCGGCAGGAAGCCCCCGAGGCGCGGGTGGCCGTCGGGACCCAGTTGAGACTGGGGCACGGTCGGGAGGAAGGCCAGCCAGTGCCAGAGGATGGGAAGGGGCGCGCCCTCTCTGGGAGGCTCGCCAGGGGCATCGAGGAGCCCGTGGAGCGCGGCCGCCCGGGACGCCGTGACCACGTCGTGGACGACCTCCTCGCTCGGTGACCAGTCGGCTCCCTCGAGCCCGGTCACCTCGAACCGCCCCCGATCACGCCGCGCGCACGCAGGCCGGCCAGTGTGGCGGCGTCGAGACCGAGCAGCTCGCTGAGCACCGCTTCGGTGTCCTGGCCCAACAGGGGCGCCGACGGGGGACTCCCCGCCGGCACTGCCCCCTGGAGCACGCCGAGGGGGGTGGGGAACGAGCCAATCCCCGGATGCTCCACCGTCTCGAAGAGCTGGCTGGTCATCATGAGCGAGTCGGGGTCGCGCACGAGCTCCTCCACCGTCCGGTACCGGCCCCACAGCACCTGGCTCTTGTCGAGGCCGTGGTGGATCTCCTCGGTGCTGTGGCCCTCGAACCACGGGGCAAGCAGCCCGGCCAGGACTTCCCGGTAGCGGAAGCGGGCCTCCTCGTCGGAGAGGTCCACCCCGAGCGAGCGTTCGAGAGCCGAGATCGCCTCAGCCGCACCGGTCAGCTCGACCAGGTTGCGCCAGTGCCGCTCGGTCAGCGCCACGACCATGACCCGGTCCCCCTCGGCCGTGCGAAAGTCGCACCCGAAGCTCCCGTAGAGGTAATTGCCGTCACGCAGCCGCCCGCGCCCGTTGACGACCACGTCGGCCACGAAGCCCAGGTGCGCCATGGTCGCCACCGCCACGTCGGCGAGGGCCACCCGAATGAACCGGCCTTGGCCAGTCCGCGACCGGTGGCGGTCCGCCGCAAGGATAGCCGTTGCCGCGTGCATCCCGGTAAGCAGGTCCCAGGCGGGCAGGACGTGGTTGACCGGTCGCAGGAAGTCCGACGGCCCGGTCAGGTAGGGCAGCCCCACCTCGCAGTTCACCGTGTAGTCGACAGCCGGTTTGCCGTCGGGCCGGCCGGCGATGTGAACCATGATGAGGTCCGGGCGCACCTCGGCAAGGCGGTCGTAGGAGAGCCAGGACTGGCCGACCGCGTTCGTGAGGACGATCCCCCCATCGGGACCCGAGGCGCGCAGCAGCGACCGCACGAGCTCCCGGCCCTCGGTGGAGCGCAGGTCGATCTCGACCGAGCGCTTGCCCTTGTTGAGGCCGGCCCAGTAGAGGCTGTGCCCGTCTGCGTCGACCGGCAGCCGGTGCACGTCAGTGGCACCGCCGATCGGGTCGATCCGGATGACCTCGGCGCCGAGTTGGGCGAGGCCCATGGTGCCCGAGGGGCCAGCGACGTAAGTGGATAGGTCGAGGATCTGCAGGCCGTCGAGGAGCCCGCGCTCGTGGTGGTCAGGAGTCGAGTCGGTCATCGAGCAAGCTTCCTGTCAAATGGGCAATCCGACCGCATTTCCATGGCGAATCGCGAAATGCTGGGCCGTATCGGTACGTGCGCCACACCGGTGGATCACGGCGTGGCTCCGGGGTCCACCGTCCGCCCTCGGCGGCCGGACGATATCCCGTAACGCTCCCAGAACCGCTCCGGGATATCTCTCGGATCCTTGTACCGGTACCACGTGCACGGATCGGCGTCGAAGTTGTCGGGCACGTCCGCCGGGAACAGCGGCACGCCGTACCAATGGATCGGGGCTCCTCGCGAACGAGGGTTGGAAATCACAGGGAATCCTGGTAGGAGCCCTGAGCTGAGGGTCCACCACTGAGGTGAGCCCGGCTCCCAAGATTGTAGGCAAGAACACCCAAGCGAGCGGAGCCGGACTCATGCCTGACGGTATCGTGCTGCGGCTGCACAGGCCAGACCTGAACGTCTTCAAGACCATCGACGAGGAAGGGAGCCGATCGGTCGTCCACGTCGCCGGGCGCGAGCCTGCGGCGATCTGCCCGAGCTGCAGGCGCCCCTCGTTCGACACCAACGGCACTGGCTGGCGGGATGTGATCGACGTGGTGAGAACGGTCGTGGTGACCCTTTCGATCTGCGTAAGGCGCTTCGTCTGCGAGCACGAGGACTGTCCGCAGCGAACCTTCGACGAGCGCTTCAGCGGCATCGGACGATCGGGGCGGCGACGAGAGCGCTGTCGTTCTTCGCGGATCTCGCCCGGGGGCGAGCGACGAGGGCTGTGGCGAGGGATCTCGGCGTGCCTGAGCACTACCTGCGCGTCGCAGTCGCCAAGAAGCGTTCTCGGGCCAGCGACGCAGGCCCACGTGCCCTCGGGCGCCATCTCGCGATCGACGAGTGCTCGGTGAAGAAGAACCAGGCTTACGCCACGGTGTTCTCCGATCCAGGGCGTGAGGTAGTCCTCGACGTCGGGCCCGGGCGCGACGGCGGGGTCGTCTGGGCCTTCGCAGGGCGCTACTCGCACAAAGAGCGTTCCAGGGTGTCTGTGGTCACGATGGACTGCCATGCTCCCTAGGTGGCGATGGTCCGGGTGTGCTTTCCGAACGCGCTCATCGTCGCAGATGCCTTTCACCTGCACCGCCGTGTCCACCAGGCCTTGGCCGAAGTACGCCGTGGAGCCTGGAGGCGCCTGAGGAAGGATCACCCTGAGCTCGCTCCGGTAATGAAGGTGGCCCGCTACCCGCTCGCTCGAGCCCGCGACGACCTTCTCGCCGACGACACCGAGCGCGCGGTAATGGGACGCCTCGTCGTCTACGACGCGACGAACCTCGATGCGGACCTCGACCTCGCCTACGAGCTGAAGGAGGCCTTCCGGGCAGCGATGGCCTTCGGGAAGGCCGGCGACACCGAGACCTTCCAAGCCGCGATAGAGCTCTTCGACGTGCTCTGTAGAGGATCGGGCCTCGGCGCGTTCGCTAAGGTCGCGAAGACCTTCCAGGCCTGGCGCAGAGAGATCCTGAACTACGCGGCGACTGGTGGCGCCTCGAACGGGTTCGCCGAGAGCGTCAACCACCTCATCAAGAACCAGAAGCGCCAGGCGCATGGCTACAGCACCCGGCTCGGCTTCCGGGGCCAGATCCTCTGGTGCTTCGGCGAGGTCCCCGATCCTGTCACCGCCAAGCTCGTTCCGCTACGCTCGCTGCCACGAGGCAAGGGAGCCGCATGATTTCCAACCCTCGTTCGCGAGGAGCCGAGTAGTTCGGCAGTTGGCGCCATGACTGCGCTGAGGTGGTCTAGGTATGGTTGGACACTGTCGGCCGAGACCGTCCGAGCGAGCAAGGAGTTAGGGATGCGGCAACGTTGCTGCAGAACCTTGTCCAACACCCGTCGAAGTTCCTCCGGTAGCGAATCCAATGAAGGAAGCACCAGTCGACAGATGGGCCTTTGGTGCACGGGATACTCCTTAGGAGACATGGGCTATTGATGTTAAAAGCGGAAATTGCGGAGGAATCGGTGAAGGCTTCAGCCACCATGTAGATCAGTTTCTCGACCTTCGACATCCGGGCCGTCGTCTACCTGATGAGGATGGGGGCAAGGCGCCGGTAGCCGTCGAGGACGTCTCCACCCTTCGGTGTGAGCAACTGGACACAGACGTGGTTCGCGCCGGCGTCGAGATGTTCCTGGATGTGGGCGGCGATCCGGCTCTCATCGCCCCACGCCACAAGGGCATCAATCAGGCGGTCGCTGCCTCCCTCGGCGAAGTCTCGGTCGTCGAAGCCGAGGCGCCGCAGGTTCTGCGTGTAGTTGTGGAGCTGCAGGTAGGGATCACTGACCCGTTTTCGGGCGAGGGCGCGTGCCGTTCCAGGATTGCTTTCGAGGATGACCTTGATCTCGGGCGCGAGTATGGGGTCAGCGCCGAGCGTCTCCCGCGCTTGCCGGGTATGGTCGGCGGTTGCGAGATAAGTATGGGCTCCGACGCTGCGGCACCTGGCCAGCTGGAGGGCCTTCGGGCCGAGCGCTGCGATGATCCGTTGGTCGGCTGGCACCGGGTGGTCGGAGTCGTCGAGTGCATCGAGGTAGCTCCGGAGCGCTTCAAGGGGGTGGCTGTAGACCTCACCGTTGTGCTCGCGATGCCCGGCGCCCAGCCCGAGGAGAAAGCGTCCGGGGTACTTGTCGTAGAGCCGGTTGAAGGAAGCGGCCACAGTCTGAGCAGGTTCGGTCCAGATGTTGACGATACCAGTGGCAATGACGATCGAGTTGGTCGCTCTTAAGAGACTCTCGGCGAGTTGCAGGTCTCCCCGCGCTGAACCAAGCCACATGGCCCCGTAGCCGAGACTCTCGAACTCGGCTACGTTGTCCGTCCCAAAGTTTCCGACCACGGTTGCCGAAGGCGCCCAGATCCCGATGGTGCCGATATTCATTGTTCCTCCGTCAAGGCTGCTGGTCGTTTGGGGTCGGTGAGACGGTCCGCGTTGGAACCGCGTGCGTTGGACTCGCATGTCCGCTTGCAGCTGCCAGAATGGGAAGTCCTACCGCGCATGTACTTGATCCCACCAGGGTGGCAATAGTCATAACCTCAAGCGCGTCTGCGACGTCGGCACCAAGTTTCAGAGCGTTACGCATGTGAAGCTTGGCCCCGGGCTCATAGAGGTGTGTGGCGGAAATATCGAAGGCCAGGTAGATGAGCTCCTTCACGTGCGGCCTCAGGAATCCGTGTTGCCACGGAGCCGAGGAAAACTTTGTGTAGGCGGCAAAGAAGTCGGGCGCGAGTTCGAGGAGGCCGTCCCACATCTCGTTCCAGTAGCCACGGCTAGCAACGAAGTCCGCCTTGAGTTGGGCGTGTTGCTCGTCTGCAGTCGAGGGTTCGCGCCGGAGCTCGTTTTCGGTGAGCACTTCGAGTAACAGCGGGATGCCTGTGGTGCAAGCGTGGATCCCCAGCGTGCTGGTGAGGGCAAAGACTTCGAGGACCTCTCCGGGGGAAGCGCCTAGTGCGAGTGCAGCACGTACGTGTCGCTCGACAGAGGGTGTGTGCAGGTGGGTGGCCGCTGAGGCCAGGGCCAAATGGACGAGCTGCCGGACTTCAGGTGTGAGACTCCCGGTGCGGGCGGCTGCCTCGTGGAGTTGCACGTGGGCTTCGACGAAGTCGGGCAGGAGTTCGATCGCCTGCTGCCAGGACTCGTCCCAGGCGCCAAAGACGCGTGCGAAGTCCGCGCGGATTCTTCCGTGGCCGTCGGTATCGGGAAGGCCGTTGGTCGGACCGCCAGTGTTCATGGGGCATCTGATGCAGTTGTGGGTGTGGTCAGGGCGCGGCGGCGTAGAAGCGGACTGACCCGGTAGCGGCCGTCACCGTAAACGGCGGCGAGGTTGTCGAGGATGGTGACCACGCTGGCGTGACCCCACCGCTCTGCCCACGCGAATGGGCCAAGGGGGTAGTTTGTGCCGAGGCGCATCGCTAGGTCGATGTCGCTCTCGGAAGCGGTACCCCGATGCAGGCCGTCAAATGCCTCGTTGACCAGCATCGCGACGGTGCGCGCGGCGATTAGCCCGGGGGCGTCATCGATGACGGAGGCGGTGATCCCTGCGGCGGCTAGCAGCCCGGCGGTCTCCGCGAGAGCCACTGATCCGATTGCGTCGGAGGGAGCGACGGCGATGCGTGTGACGGAATCCGGATCCAGACAGCGGTCGAGCACGAGCAGGACCACTGGCCTGTGGAGTTGGGCGGCTACTGCCGTGGCCAGTGAGCCATCGGTGCTGAGCATTACGGCACCGCCGGGTAACTCAACGAATCCGGGGCCCTCGCTTCGGGTGAGAGGCAACCCGCTTCTCCGCAGGATCGGCTCGATCGAGCCAACGTCACCGCGGACGACTACCTCGGCCAGTGACACGGCCGGCGACACAGCTGCCGGCGTATCACGCCGCGCACCGGCAGGGTCGTACCTGAAGAACCCTCGGCCGGTCTTACGCCCCCACCACCCGGCGTCGATGAGGCTGACCTGGGAAACCGAGGGGGCGTAGCGAGGATCATTACCCGTTGCTTTCCAGACGGTACGGGTGACCTTCTCGTTGACGTCTTGGCCGATCAGGTCGGTCAGTTCGAACGGGCCCATGCGAAAACCACCTGCATCGCGCAGGACAGCGTCGATTGTCGCCGGGGAAGCGGCCCGTTCGTCGAGTAGCCGCAGCGCCTCACCGTAGAACGGTCGGGCTACGCGGTTCACGATGAATCCCGGGGTTGAGCAGACCTGCACGGTCGTCTTACCCCACGCATTGGCGTAGGACGTCGCTGTGGCAGCCGTCGACGGGGTGGTGGCTAGGCCGGTAACGATTTCGACCAGCCTCATCCGGGGAACCGGGTTGAAGAAGTGCATGCCGACAAAACGCTCTGACAGGCGAAGGCCTCGCCCGATCCGGGTGATCGACAGCGACGAGGTATTGGTGGCCACCAGACAGGAGTCGGTTACAACGGCCTCCAATTGTTCGAGGACGCTGCGTTTGACGTCAAGGCCCTCGACGACAGCCTCAATTGCGAGCACGCACGGTGGAGACTTGGCAAGGTCGGCAATCGCGTGGACCGAACGGATTCGCTCGGTAGCAGCGGCTGCATCGTCTTTGCTCAATCGATCCTTCGATACCTCGCGTTGTAACTGCTCGGCGATGAGCGCTACGGCCTTCTCGGCACGTTCAAGGTTGGCATCGATGAGTAGTACGGGGTGCCCGGCGACCGCGGCGATCTGGGCGATGCCGGCACCCATTGTGCCGCTGCCGACAACGCACACCGGCCCCTGCCTGGCGGTGGAGCGCACGCTGGTCGTCATTCTGACTTGCCGGTGGCCTCGGATCCCGAGCGGGCCAGGCCGTAGCGCTCCCAGTAGTGGGCTGGGATGCTCCTCGGGTCCTTGTACCAGTACCAGGTGCAAGGGTCGTGGTCGAAGTCCTCGGGTGGGTCGGCGGGGAATAGCGGTAACCCATACCACCTGATGGGCAGGATCTCGTTCATGAACGCGCAGTGGGTGCAGTAGACGGGAAAGTCCGCGCGCCCGAACGTCCACGCGTGGCTCCGCTCGGTCTTCGTCAACGGGTGTTCACCCTCGTATGCCCCGTTCCGCCACAGCCTCTGCCCGCTGCCGCACGGGTTCATCCTGAACGTGAACTTCTCCTCGTCCTCTTCGATCGTGAACGAGCCGGGATTCGCACCTCGCCCACTCCCCGAGTGCGCGCGCCACGTCGCCGCCAACCCGCGTACGACCCGCTTCCGATCCGCCGCCACCACCCGGCTCGACTCCGTGCGCCACGTGCGGTCGAGCGAGTCCATCCATGCGTCTTCGAGTGCGTCCTCGCCGAAGCGCGCCTGGATGTGGCTGGCCAACCCTGCGATCATCCCGACGAGCGTGTCGTGCAAACCTCTCCATTCGTTCCGCATCTCACCACACAGCGCCACGGCCCTGTCGAGGTCGCGTGCCTCTATCGCATCGATCGCCCGGTCCATCGTCGGGCGTGACATCTCCACCAGCTCTTCCGGGCTGAACCAGTTCACACTTGCTCCTCCTCGCTCGACGAGCCCCCCACTCCTCGCAGCGCGCCATCGGCCAGACCGGGACGATCGGGCGGTGGCCTCCACCAATCGACCTTCTATCGCCCGCCGCTCACGGGATCCGCTCGAAGAGCGCTGCCAGCCCCTGCCCGCCGCCAATGCACATCGTCTCGAGGCCGTAGCGGACCTGTCGCCTCTCCATCTCGTGAAGTAGCGTGGCGAGGATCCGCCCTCCGGTGGCCCCGACCGGGTGCCCGAGCGATATGCCGGACCCGTTGACGTTGAGACGGGCAAAGTCCGCCTCGCCGAACTTCCACTCCCGAGTGCATGCCAGCACCTGAGCGGCGAACGCCTCGTTCAACTCGATCAGGTCGACGTCGGCCAGGCTCAGACCCAGGCGATCGAGGAGGCGCTGGGTGGCGGGAACGGGCCCGATCCCCATGATCGCTGGCAGCACACCGGCGACGGACCATCCCGCAATTCGCGCCAGGGGCCGCAGTCCCAGCTTCTCGGCCCGTTGACGGTATGTCACTACGCACAGCGCGGCACCGTCGTTCTGGCCGCTCGCGTTGCCGGCAGTCACCGTCGCCTCCCGATCGGTCCTGCCCATCACCGGCGCCAGCGCGGCGAGCTGGTCGAATGTGGCATCGGGACGCACATGCTCGTCCACCGCCACGAGCGTCTCCCCGCGGCGAGACGACACCGCTACCGGGACGATCTCGTCGTCGAAGAGGCCCTCCTTCTGTGCGCGCGCCGCCCGCAAATGGGACTCGAGCGCCAGCTCGTCTTGTTCCTGCCGAGAGATCGCGTACTCTCTGCGGAGGTTCTCTGCCGTCTCGAGCATCCCCCCGGGGACCGGGTGGTTCTTCCCCCCCGCAGTTACCCGGCCCCGCGCCAGGCTGTCGTGGAGCGTCACCGCACCCGCGCGCACGCCCCAGCGTGTGTCGACCGTGTAGTGGACAGCCTGGCTCATGCTCTCTACCCCCCCAGCCAGCACAAGCTCACTCGCCCCGCTCTGGACCTGGAGTGCCGCGTAGATCACGGCCTGGAGCCCGGATCCGCAGCGACGATCGATTTGCAGCCCGCCGACATCGGTAGGCAGGCCGGCGTCGAGCGCGACGACGCGCCCGATGGCCGGTGCTTCCATGCTCGGGTAGCAGTTGCCGAGCAGCACATCGTCCACGGCCGACGGCGAAAGCCCGCTCCGCTGCATGATCGCATTGACGACCACGGTCCCGAGCTGCTGGGGCGGCACGTCACGGAACACCCCGCCCATCCGGCCGACCGGCGTCCTGAGGGCCAGGCAGATGACGGGATCGCGCTCCGGATCGGTCTTCATCGAATCGATTCCCCACCATCGATTACAACGGTCTCGCCGTTGATGAAATCGCTCGCTTCGCAGGCCAGGAACGTGCAGAGGGTCGCCAACTCGTCGGGCATGCCCATCCGCTTCGCGGGAATGCGATCGACAACCTTCGTGGCCGCCGCGTGGTCGGCGCGGAGGGCGGTGTTGAAATCGGTCTCGAAGTAACCTGGTGCGATCGCGTTCATCTGACCGCCGAAACGCGCCCATTCGAGGGCCACCGCCCGGGTGAAGTTGATGATCGCCGCTTTCGAGGCGCAGTAAGCCGAAAACCCTGGCCGTCCGACCAGACCGAGGTTCGACGCGATGTTGATTGCGCGCCCTCGCGACCGGCTCATGAAGTGCTTGCCCACTGCCCGCGAGCACAGGAACGTGCCACGGAGGTTCGTCGAGACGACGCGGTCCCACTGCTCATCGGACATCTCTATCATGGGCACGTCCTCGTAGACGCCGGAGTTGTTGACCAGGACATCGATGGTGCCGAATTCGGCCAGGGTCGCGCCGACGAGGTCGTCGACCGATGCACTGCTGGTGACATCCGTGGGCACCACCAACGCTCTCGCTCCCAGGGACCGCGCCTCCGCAGCAACGGCCTCGAGTTCTTCGATGCTCCGAGCCGCCAGAACGACGTGCGCACCCTCCGAGCCGAACCCGAGCGCTATGGCACGCCCAAGGCCCCGGCCTGCGCCGGTGACGATGGCCGTGCGACCAACCATCCGTTGACCAGCCAACCTCGTCTCCTCTCCTCCCATCGAGCCTAGCTCAGCTGTCTGACTTATGTCAGATTGTAAATCTCTCGTCGTCGGTCGACACGACGGCCCGACGCATCGGAGCTCTCCTCCACCTCAGTCCCCCACTTCAGTACGCCGGTCGGCGCTCGCCACCGCCGCACGCAGCTCCACCAGCCGGCCCTCCATCGTCCGCGGGTCCCGTGCCCACGACAGGTCGAACGAGATCCTCGTGACGCCGGCCTCGGCGTATGCCCGCACCTGCTCCGCCAGTCGGCCCGAACCGATCTCCCGTGCCCTGACGCTCACCCGAAGTGCCGTCTCCACCTCCGCCGGATCGCGACCGATGGCGACGCACTCTTGCGCGATCATCTGCCGCATCGCGACCACGTCGTCCACGGTCGGCGCACCGCCAAGTCCGCTGCCGAACCAACCCTGGGCCCACCTCGCCACACGACGCGCAACTGCCCGCGAGCCCCCGCCCACGAACACCGGAAGCGGATCGCGCACGGGGACCGGGCGGCACCAGACCCCTTCCGGGAGCTCGTACCGGCCGTACCTCCCCGACGCCGGGTTCCCTGCCCATGCCGCGCGCAAGAGCCTGAGCCCCTCGTCCATGGCGACACCCCGACCCGCCGGCTCCACGCCGAGCGCTCGCATCTCCTCGGTGAGCCAACCGGCACCGACGCCGAGCACTATCCGGCCGCCGCTCAAGCGGTCCAACGTGGCCACCTGCTTCGCCAGCAGCAGCGGGTGACGCAACGGGAGCACGGCGACACCCACGCCGATCTCGACCTCGTGCGTCGCACACGCCAAGTAGCCGGCGGTAACCGCCCATTCGAACCAGTCCTCGCTCGGCGCCAAGAAGAACTTACCATCGCTCGAAAACGGGTACCTCGACGCGGCGTCAGCCACCAGGACGACGTGGTCGCTCAGCCACACGCTGTCGAAGCCCGCCGACTCTGCCACAGCGGCCATGGCACCGATCTCGCTGGCCCCGGTCCCGTAGTTCGGCAACTGCACGCCAGCCCGCAGAGCTCCGTCGACCCCGCGGCAATCGGAGCCGCTCATGCGTGGGCGCGCCTGATCGCGCGAGCGATCAGCATCCGTTGGATCTGGTTCGTCCCGTCGTAGATCTGCGTCACCTTCGCGTCCCGGAGCCGGCGCTCGACCCCAAGGTCCGACCGGTCTCCGTCCTCCCCCAGCAGGCGGGCCGCTTGCGCCGCCACCCGTACGCTGAGATCGGTGCAGTGCAGCTTCGTGACTGCAATGTCCGTCTCCCTGTCCCTCCACGCGTCGTCGCCGTAGGTATCCACCGACAGCGCCGTCCTCCACAGCAGCGCCCTGGCGGCCGCGATGTCGGCGTACATGCCGGCCAGCTCGAATTGCACGTCCTGCGCGTCGGAGGACGATGCGTCCAGCATTCCGCGCCGCGCGAAATGCCGGGCCGCCGCCTCGTACGCACCGCGAGCGAAGCCGACGCCCTGCGCCGCCGCGCTGATACGGGACTTGGCCAACGCCCGCATGGCGAGCTGGAACCCGGATCCCGGCGGACCGAGCATGTTGTCCAGCGGCACCCGGCAGTCTGAGAAGAACATCTCCACCGTCGATGCACCTCGCTGACCCAGCTTGTGTATGGGCTGCCCCGCCGTGAAGCCCGGACTGCCCCGCTCGACGACGAATGCGGTGATGGCGTCCTTTCCCCGGCTGCGATCCATGGTGGCGAAGACGACGACCACGTCGGCCCGATCGCCGTTCGAGATGAAGATCTTCTGCCCGTTGATGACGTAGGCATCCCCGTCGATGACAGCGGAAGTTCTCATCGATGCCGCGTCCGACCCGGCGTCTGGTTCGGAGACGGCAATCGCCCCGTAGTATGTGCCACTACAAAGCCCCGGCAGGTATCGCTGGCGCTGGGCAGGCGATCCGGCCACGAGGATCGGGTAGGCGCAGTGCATCTGCGTCATGTACACAGTGGAAGTTGAAGCACACACGGCCGCGATCTCCTCGATCACCGCCGCGTACGTCACGGTGCTCGCCTGTTGGCCCCCCTCGACATGGGGGATCAGCAGACCGGCCAGCCCAGCCCGGGCCAGCGCCTGGTAGCTCTCGGCGGGAAAGGTGCCGAGCTCGTCGACCTCCTCGGCCAAGTGCTCAACCTTGTCCCGCAGGATCCCCCGAACAGACGCCAGGATAGCCGGATCCGGCGCATGCTCTAGCACACCGGTTCGCTCGGACGCGGACGTCATGGTGACTCCCCTAGGCCAAACCGTGGCGCACGCTTCTCCGTGAAGGCGCGGAATCCCTCCTGCCCGTCGGGGGAGGAGATAGCGATGGCGCCCAGCGCAGCCTCGTGGCGCAGGCGCTCCTCCGACACCCCCCCGGACCTGGCTGATTCCAGGATCAGGCCCATGGTCGAACGGCTGCAGCTCGCCAATTCAAGAGCGATCTCGTCGACCACCCCGCCCAGCTCCTCGGATGAGAGCGGCGGACGCGACAGGAGCCCGGCGTGCCATGCCTCCGCGGCGTCGATGGAGCGTCCCGTCAGCATCATGTACAGCGCCGGTGCAAGCCCCATGTTCTGGCGCAGGCGCTGAGTGCCGCCGAAGCCAGGCATCGCGCCCAGCCTTACTTCAGGCAGACCGAACGTCGCATCCACAGAGGCCAACCGAAGGGAGCACGCCAGCGCCAGTTCGAGACCTCCCCCGAGCGCATAGCCGTTGACGGCAGCGATAACAGGAACACCGAGCTGCTCGATCTCCCAGAAGACTTGCTGCCCGCGCAGGAGCACCCGCCGAGCCTGGACAGCATCGAGCCCGCTGAGCTCGCCGATATCCGCTCCTGCCGAGAACGCTCGGTTCCCGGCGCCGGTGACCACCACGCATCCTACGCTCGTATCCGCACGTATGGCCGCGACTTCATCTGCCAGCGCCGACACCATCGCCGCGTTCAGTGCGTTCAGTGATTCGGGGCGATTGAGGATGATACGCCGTATCCGCCCGTCCGTGGAACTGCGGATCACCGGGCCGATGGCACCCATAGATCTCCTCCATGCTGCAATTCCTGGATTTCGGCTTCGGAAAAGCCTGCTTCGCTCAAGATCCCGTTCCCGTGCTCACCCAGGCGCGGTGCTGGCCGCGACGAGGTCCACGCGTCGGCCATGCTCCCCAGCCGCCATGGCGCCGCTACCCCACCGCAGTGCCCGTCGCCGGTCGCCGTCCAAGGCCTGATCGCCCCCCTCGCCTGCACCTGCGGGTCTGCCACCACATCAGACAGGAACTGGATCCGGGCACACGGCACCCCCGCTTCCTGGAGACGTCGCAACCATTCCCCTGAGGGCCGTTCCCGCAACCGATCGGCGACGACCTGCACGACCACCTCCCGCCGGGCACGCCGACCGGCGTTCGACGCCAGCTCCGGGTCGCCCGCCAGCGCCGGGAGCTCCAGCACAGCACAGAACCGCTGCCACATGCCCTCATTGACCACCGCCACCACGATGGGATCGTCCGCCGTCTCGTACGGCTGGTACACAGCGATAACCGAATCCGTTCCGCCGGAAGGGCTCGGCTCCGGCTCACCCGCCAGGTAGCTGGCGATGCGCGGCGCCATCAAGGCCAGGTCCGCCTCGAGAAGGGCGACGTCCACCACATCCCCTATACCGGTACGTTCACGTCCCACCAGTGCCGCCGCGATAGCGAACGCTGCCACTGTACCCGCCGACACATCCGAGAGCGCTGTGCTAACCCGTTGCGGCATCCTCCCTTGCTCGCCCGTGACGCTCATGAGGCCTGACCTTGCCTGGGCGATCAGGTCGTAACCCGGCAAACCGGCATCGGGTCCCGAAAGCCCGAATCCGGAGATGGCACAGTAGATCAGATGCGGAAACCGGCTCATGATCGTGCCAGGGTCCAGCCCGAGCTTCGAGAGCTTCTTCGGGTTGATGTTCTCGACAAACACGTCCGCCGACTCGAGCAGTCTCATCATGGCGCCGTAGCCCGCTTCCGAGGCGATGTTCAAACACAGGCTCCGCTTGTTGCGGTTCGCCGAGAGATACCAGGCCGACTCCCCGTCGATGAACGGTGGCCCCCAGCTCCTCGAGTCGTCCCCGTTCGGCGGCTCGACCTTGACGACGTCAGCACCCATATCGGCCAAGTACATGGTCGCTGTCGGCGCGGCGTACGACGACGACATGTCGATGACGCGTACACCTACCAAGGGCCCTTTCGCTTCCATGAGCGCCTCCTCGTTTCGTGGGCTCCCTACGCTCGTGACACACCTTCGGCGAATCTTCGCGTCGAGGGAGCGGACATCTCTCGGCTGGGCTGCCTACGGTTCGGGGGCATCCGCGATCGTGAAACGGCCGACGTAGTCCAAGTGCTGCTCCATCGCTTTCTCGGCAGCATCGGGATCCCTGGCCTCGATGGCCCGGAGAACAGCATTGTGTTGGCGTAGCGTGCTCCGTGCCACGTCGTCCGACAGTTTCAGGTATTGGGCCGGCCGCGTCACCTGGTGCAGCGCCGACGCGAAGGCAGCCAGCAACCGGTTGCCGGACGCTTCGGCAATTGCGCTGTGGAACGATGCGTCCAGCAGCGGCACCTCAGGATCGGACAGACTGATGCTCCGCTGCTCGTTGAGGACCGCGCGTATCGACTCGAGGTCCTCGTCGCTGCGCCGTTCCGCTGCCATTCGAGCAACAGGTATGTCCAGCAAGCGCCGCACGTTCATCACCTCTCCGAGATCGAGGGTGCCAAGCCGCAAGATGTTCGACATCGCGTCATAGAGCATGCGGCCCAGGGACTCGTGGTTCACGCTCTTCACGAAACTGCCTCCGCCAGCCCCTGGAATCTTGTGGATCAAGCCGGCGACCGCGAGAGACTGGAGAGCCTCTCGCACCGTGGGCCTGCTCACGCCGAACATCTCGGCGAGCTCGTTCTCCGATGGGAGCTTGTCGCCCTGGGCGAACTCTCCCACCAGGATCGCCTGCTTGATCTGATGCTCGACCTGCTTCCGGGGACGCACAACCTGCGTCGCCTGGAATTTCGATCCTCCATGCGGACTCATTGGGCAGCCTTCCTGGCGAGTTCCCGAAGCTCGACCTTCCTGATCTTGCCGCTCATCGTCCGTGGCATCTTGTCGACCACCAACAAACGCTCCGGCAGGAACCGCTTGGACACCCCCTGCTCGAGCAGGAATTCTGTGATGGCCGCCAGATCCGGCTGCTGTGCGTTCGGCTGCGTCTCGATTACCGCGCATGCCCGTTCACCGAGACGTTCGTCAGGGATGCCAACCACTGCGGCGTTCAGCACCGCAGGATGTGCATACAACAGGGTCTCGATGTCATTGATCGGTATGTTCTCCCCGCCGCGAATCACGATATCCTTCGTTCGGCCCTTGAGCGACACAAACCCGTCCTCGTCGATAGCGGCTCGGTCCCCCGTCTGGAACCAGCCGTCGCTCGTGAAGGAGGCCTCCGTGTAGTCGGGGCGCTGGTAGTAGCCAGCGAACAGGCCAGCCCCGCGGATCTGCAAGTCGCCTTCTACGCCGCTGGGGACGACGGCACCATCGGCGTCGCACACTCGGACCTCACATCCGTGCACCGGCACGCCGTCCGTGGCTTCGACGCGGTCACGGGGAAGGCTCGGGGAACCTGAAATCCCGATCCCGTACTCGGTCATCCCCCAGGCCGGCACGACCAGACAACCTAGCTGCGCACGCGCTCGCGGGATCAGAGGGCGTGGGATGGGGGCTCCCGGAACGGCGACGATCCGGAGGTCCGGCACGTATGCTGCAACCGCGTCCGGCAGATGCAGGACATCGATCAGGAACGTGGGTGACCCGATCATCGTGGTGACGTGCTGCTCGTGCAGCACGCGCAGCCCGACCTCGCTCTGCCAGCGCTGGAGGTAGACGGCGGTGCCACCGAGTAGAGCGGTCATGAGAGCGCCCCAGAAGAAGCCGGTCGAGTGCCCGACGGGGGACATGACGAGGTTCACCATCGGGACCCCGAACGTCTCGCGGCCGATGTGCTGTACCCAGTTGCTTATGACGGCATCCAGCGTGACGTGCAAGTTCATGACCGCCTTGGGTTCGTCGGTCGTTCCTGACGTGAACGCCAGCTGGGCGATCGAAAATGGATCCGCCGACACCTCCTCGACCAACGGATCGGCGCGCAGGAGGTCGTCGAACAGGATTCGGTCCGTGCTCAGGGCATCCGTCGAAGCCATGACCACAACCGCGGTCAGCGCCGGCAGGGTGGAACGAACGCTTTCGACGAGGTCGGGCAGGCGACGGTCGCCGTAGCGCTCCGCGGTGATGAGCACGCGTGCGCCAGCACGAGCCAGCATGAAGCCTATCTCCCGGCGACCGTAGGTCACCGGTATGCCGGAGTAAACCGCGCCGATACGGAGGATCCCGAAGACTACGGCGGAGAACTCTGCAGAGTTGGGCAGCATCACGGCGACGGTGTCGCCCTCGCCGACACCCAGGCCTCTCAGCCCAGCAGCAACCCGGCGGCTCATGGCGTCGAGCTCCTCGTAGGTGAGGGAGGACGTTACCGTGCCGCTGGCGTCGACCGAAAGGGCCGCCGGACGACCGGACGTCTCGTCGTCCACCCTGAGGTACGTCGCCAGATTCACATCACGCCACAGACCGGTTCTCCAGTATTCGTCGACCAGTGCACGATTGAATCTGCTCCCAGGACCCAGCAGGTCCATTGAACGAGCACTCCCGATCACTTGATTCTCCGTTCTCTCCTCCGGCCTATGCCGTGATCTCCGGCCTGCAGCGGTAGGACGGCATCGACGATGCACTTCGCGTGGGCGCGTGCCCCACCGACGCGAGCGCGCAGGGACAGCGCGTCGCGGACCAGCCGTTCAACCGGGTACTCGACCGTGTACCCGTAACCACCGTGCAGCTGCAATGCGTCCAGGCAGACACCCAGCGCTGCTTCCGTCGCGAACATCGCGGCCTCGTGCTCGCCGCCGTGACGTTGCCGTGCCGCCGCCTTGGTCAGCGACCAAGCCGCGTCGGCCTGCGCCACCATGGCCGCCACCATCGCCCGCAGCCCGGCGAACGTCGCCAGCGGCCGACCGAACTGCCGCCGTTGCGACACATACCGGCCCGCTTGATCGACAGCTGCCGCGGCGACACCGCACGCCACGGCAGCCACTGTCAGCACGGCATGCCGCCGCGCGGCGTCGGCGGCCTCGGCACGGCCCAGCACGGCCTCAGGGGCGACCCGGATCCCGGCAAAGCGCACCGAAGCGGTCCCTGAACCCCGCAGGCCCGTCCGGCGCGCGCTCTCCAGTAGGGCATCGGCGGGATCGACGCAAACGACCACCGGCCCGTTGCCCGGGTCCCGGGTGATCACAACCAGCGCATCGCAGCCCACGACGCCGATCCCGATGTCAACCCCTCCTTGGAGCGACCAGCCACCCCCGGCCTCGGGAGCCGCGACGACCCCGTCTCCGCCGTCGACAAGGGCCTGCCGTCGGTCGCCCGCCGGCGGGCACCGCCGGCCCGGCTGGTCGGCAGCGACGGCGAGGGGGATGGCAGCGCTATGACCGGAGGCCACCACCATGGCCATCGACGCCGAGGCCCTCGCGATCCTGTTCACGAGAACGGTCGAGAGCTGGATGTACTCCTCCGGCGACCCCGCCGCCGACAGCAAGTCGAAGAAGCCCGCCTGGTGCACGGCCTGCATGACGCCGGGTGGTATCGCGTCCTCGCGGTCCACTGTCTGGGCAGCATCCCCGAGCACCCGGGCGTTCACGGTGTCCGCGAGCTCCAGCAGGGTATCGCCTGCATCCTCGACGAGCGGAATCTCAGCGTCGCTCACTGGTCGACCTCCACCTGGACCAGCACGCGTTCCTCCTCCAAGGCGCCAGCGGGCTCGAGCAGCACGACGAGAAGCGACTGGGTGCCCCGGTCACGGCGACTGACATCGAGCACCGCGACGTCGTCGCTCTGCTGGTGCCGGATCTCCGAGGAGCTCATGCCCGCTCCAGTCCTTCGAATCCCCAGCCCGCCTTGTCGCCGTGCCGACCAGCACTCACCATGCGAGCGAGGAGGGGTGGTGGCGCCAGCGCTGGGTCGTGGACCAGTTCGTACGCACGACCGGTGGCGGCAAGATGATCGTCGATACCGGTCCGGTTGAGCTTCGCCAACGGCCCTTCCTCGTGCCCAAGCCCCAGCGTTACGATCCGATCCACGTCCCGCGGCGCCAACAGCGCGTCATCCAACGCTTGGACGATCTGGTTGAGGAATGGCATCAACAGCCGGCGCGCGATCCGTCCCGGCCGGTCGCCGACCGTCAAAACGCGGAGGCCGATCTCGGCGGCGAAGGCCTCGGCCTGTTCGACCGACGAAGGAGAGGTTCGTTCTCCGGCGGCGATCTCCACCAGCTGGCCATGCTTCGTCTCAGGCATCAAATGGAAGCCGACCACCGCTGCAGGCAAGGCGAGCGCGCTCGCGAGATCGGTCACTGTGTAGGACGAAGCGGTCGTGAGCAGGACCGTGTCGTCCGCACCAACACTCGCCAGAGCTGACAGCACCTCGTCCTTGCAGGCGCGGTCCTCGCTCACGGCCTCGACGAGGACGGCGCACCCAGCCAGGCCTGCGTAGACGTCCACCACGCTCACCTCGGTCGCTGCCGCGCCGTCACGCACCGTCTGGGCAACCGTCTCGGCTCGCCTACGGTCCCGGTCCAAGAGCCGCACGCGGTGCCCTACCTCGGCGCAACGCTGGGCCAGCTGCGAGCCGACAAAACCGGCTCCGACGAGGCCAATGTCTGTCATCGCAACCCTCAATCTTCGTAGCGGTAGAACCCAGTTCCGCTCTTGCGCCCGAGCTCACCCGCTGCCACCATGCGTGCTACCAGGGGTGGCGGCGCGAAGCGCTGGTCATGGAACTGGTCGTAGAGGCTCATCGAAACGGCGCGGTGCACGTCGAGCCCGACCAGGTCGAGCAGTCGGAAGACACCCATGGGAAAACCCGCACCCGCGGTCACGGCAAGGTCGATCTCCTCGGCCGTCGCCCATCCTGCTTCGAGGGCGCGGACGCAGTCGTTCTCGAACGGGACCAACAGGTAATTCGTGAGAAGGCCGGGGGTGTCCTTGAGAACGACTGGATCCTTCCCGAGGTGGCGCACGAATTCGACAGTCTGTTGCACGACGGCCGGATCACTCTGGCGCGCCGGTGCCACCTCGACGAGACGCATCCGGTCGGCCGGGTTGCAGTAGTGGGTCCCGATCAGGCGATCCGGCCTGTGCAGTCTCCCCGCGATGGCGGTCACCGATAGCGTGGACGTGTTCGTGTGCAGGACCACCTCCGAAGAGCAGACCTGCTCGACTCGCTTCAGGACTTCGGCCTTCACCTCCAGGTCCTCCGGGACCGCCTCTATCACCACGGCTGCGTCGGCGATCTCGGGCAGCGAAGAGACCGGTCGCACGCGGTCCAGAGTTTCGTCGCGTTCCGCCGCCGTCAGGTTGCCGCGGCGCACGCCGGTCGCGAGCGTGTCCGCGACCGAACGTCGCCCTGCCAGGGCGCGGTCCGGTGCCGTGTCGACCAGGAGCACCTGGCGGCCGGAGCGGGCGACCGCCGTGGCGATCCCCGCGCCCATCGTGCCTGTGCCGAGCACAGCAACGGTATCTAACTCTGACATTTTCCCATTATAGCAACTGTCATATAGTTACCGCAACGGCTTGTTGCGGCTCCGTCCGGCCGTCAGTACGCACGCAACGTGCCCGTCAACTTCGCCTGGACCTCGTGCCTGCGGAGCAGCTCACGGTTGACCTTCAGCGCGTGGTCCAGGTGATGCTCGAAACGCGCGTCGTCCGTCGATCGAACCAGGCGAAGCAGCTCCCGCGCCGTGGCCGGCTCCGCTTCACACATCTCGGCCACCCGCTGAGTGGCAGTGTCCACAACCGCGTGGTCCTCCACGACCTCGTCGACAATCCCCCACTGGACTGCCTGGTCAGCGGGAAAGAGCTGTCCCGTCAGCAACAAGTACCCCGCTCGGCCCATGCCGCCCAACCACGGCAACAGGGCTGAGCCGCCGGCAACGGGGACCAGGCCCAACCGTACATAGGTCTCCCCCAGGCGGGCAGAGGTGCCCGCGACCCGGTACGTGCAGCACAAGGCCAGATCGAGCCCACCCGCCGTGGCGGCACCGTTGACAGCCGCCACTATGGGGAGTCTCGCGTACCAGACGGCGCGGAGCGCTGCCTGGACGGATGGCATCCATCGCTCACTCAGGTACTCCACCACTGCTTCCGTTCCCTGTGAGCGCCACATTTCGCCGAGCTCTGTCAAGTCTGCACCGGAGCAGAAGATCCGCTCGGTGCCCGACAGCACCACCCCCCGGACGGCATCGCTCTCGTCGAGCGCCCCGATGCGAACTGCAAGCTCATCCATCAGCGCCGGCGTCACCGAGTTTCCCCGACGCTCCCGGCTGATGCGAACGGTACTGATCTCGGCCTCAGACACGACGAGACCAACATCGCGATCGGGCAGGTTGTCAACGGCCGTCACGGTGATCTCCACTGTTCGGACACCGACGCTCCTCTCCGATGTACGCGCCGACCACGGTGCACTCGAGGTGCCGACACCCGCAGGATGCCGGCAGCCCCGCCCCCGGTCGACGTCCCTGAAGGCGTCATCGGCTGTCATCCTCCAGGTAGGCGGCACGCAGCCGCCCCTTCGCGAGCTTGCCGTCCTCCCCTTGCCGGGGCAGTGGTTGCGCCGACCGTTCAATCGTCTTGGGGATCTTGTAGCGAGCCACTCGGCCCTGAAGCCACGCCCCCATCCCATCCACGTCCCGGTCGGCCAGGGCGCGCCCGTACACCACGGCGATCGGCCGCTCTCCCCACCGCAGGTCCGGAACCCCGAACACCGCAGCCTCCTGAACGGCCGGATGTTGCAGCAACGCGTTCTCGATTTCGCCGGGGTAGATGTTCGAACCGCCCGAGATGATCATCTCCTTCTTCCGCTGCACGACCGTGATGTACCCGCGATCATCGATGTGGCCGACATCGCCCGTGCACCACCACACACCGCCCACCAGTCGCTCCCTGTACTCGTCCTCCGCCCCAAGCAGCCCCGCCGTGATGGACCCTCCACGGATGGCGAGCTCACCCATGACACCGCTCTCCGCGACCGGAGCACCGTCATCGTCGAGGACAGCCCATGTGTTGCGCGGAGTGGAGCGACCGACTGTCTTGCGCAACTCGGGGTCGGCATGGTCCGCGCTGGAGAGCCAGGTCGTCCACGACGGAGCCTCCGTCTGGCCGTACGTCTGCACCAGGGACTTGGTGTGCTCCCACAGCGCCGCCACCGCTTCGCGTGGCGCGGGCTCTCCCGCGTACACGATGGCCTCCAGATCGGCGGACGCGAGCGTTTCCACGTCCGTGCACTGCGCCAGGTCCCGCAGGATGGTCGGAACGACGTTTACCGTCGTGATGTGCGACGACACGACGTCTGCGATCAGCCGGTCGGCCGCGTAGCGCGAGCGGATCACGTTGGTACCTCCAAGCATCAGCGTTGGCAGCAACGTCCAGCCCGTCTGCATGGTGGCGGGCATCAGCACGAGGTTCCGGGGCGGCCGTCTTCCGAGCTCCCGGCCCAGCACCCACAGGTTCCCGAGGATTGCCTCCCGCGCCGCGAAGTGGGTCGTCAACACACCTTTCGGGCGCCCCGTCGAGCCCGAGGTCAGGCGAATCTGGTACAGATCCGACCCGCGCACACACGCTGCGCTCGCCACGCTGCTGGCACGGCCCATCATCGTGTCGTAGTCGCTCCAGCCCGGTGGCGTCTCCTGCCCCGTCCTGTTGATGCAGATACTCACCGTGTCGCCCGACCAGGCGCAGTCGACGAGAGCCGAGGCGGATTCATGGTCGGCGATGACGGCCCGCGGCCCGACGAGCGAAACGATCTGCTCGATCTCCTCGGCCGACAGCCGGAAGTTCACCGGGACCTTCACCAAACCCGCCGCAGCAAGCCCGCAATCGATCGCCAGGAACTCAGGAAGGTTCCGCCCGATGTACATCACCCGGTCCGTAGCCATCAAGCCCTGGCCACGCAGCGCGTTCATAATGCGATTGGCCTCGTCCCGCAGCTCTCCAATCGTCCAGCAGCGCCCGTCTTCACCCTCGATGGCAACCTGTCCGAAATCTTGCCGATAGATGTGCTCGACGAGACTCGCCACCGTCGCGTTACGCTCGAACACCGAGCCGCTCAACGAATCCGAACCTGTCCCCATCTCCACTTCCTTCTTCTGTGGGCGATTGTGACGGCACTCTGCGATGCGAAACGTCGCCCAGTACCGAGCGCCGAACATTCCTTCCGTGGGCACCTCCGTGAGCCACCCTCTGTCGCACGTCGCGCGCTCGACAGAGAGCAGCTCACGCTCGTTAATCGTCCGTGATTCCGTTGGTTCTCAGTACGCCACAGCCGAGTCGGCGAGGAACTGGTCCACGTTCGCCTTCGTGATCCACAGCTGGCCGTGCGGCAGCACGGGGTCGCTGCTCGTGTACGGATTGATGAACTTCGGGACTGGCTTCCCCTCGACATAGTCGACCAGCGCCTTCACGCTCTCCGTGGCCTCCCTGTAGGGAAGCAGGATGTAGCTCGCTTGGACTTCACCTGCCTTCACCAGGTCCATTATTTGCGTCGTTCCGCCCGCGTCATAGATCTTCAGACTGCTCAGGCGCCCAAGTGCCTTTGCAGCCGAGACGACACCGAGAGTAACGCCAGAATAGTTGCTGATCAAGATGTTGGCACTTGGGTTTGCCTCAAGGGCCGCGTAGGCCACCTTATAGCCATCGGCAGTGGTGTAATCGGTCGCTTGGTTGCTCACGATGGTGAACTTAGACGCTGGCAGCTCCTTCTTGGCAGCAGTATCCGTTTGAGCGGTGAGCGAGTCAGCCGTCGGACCTGTGAGGATGATGACCTTGCCCCCATTGGGGTTCTGGGCGGCGATGTACTGGAAGAATCCATCCCACCAGTCCGGGGTCTGACCACCGACGTTCGCAACCTCGCCAGGTTCCCATTGCGCGACGCCATTGAGAGTGTACAGGCTACACGCGGGCAGGATGGCGGTCACTACGAGGATGTGCTTGCTGATCGCCTGCTTTATCTCGGAGCAGATCGGCTGCCCCGACACCGGGTCGATGATGAAAGCGTTGTAGGACCCACTGGACAGGGCAGTCGCCAGCTGGTCGTACTGCGTCACGGCGTTGAAGTTTGCTTCGTAGATGTGTACCGACAAGCCGTACTTCTGCGCCTCGGAGACCACCCCATCCTGCGCCTTGACAAGGTATGTATTGGACGTACCCAGCGAAAAGAACGCGATCTTCAAGGCTTTCACACCGCCCTTGGGAGGCGCCGGTATCGCTCCCACGGCCGTAGCTTCGCTGGAGGTAGTTGTACTTCTCGAAACAGCAGAGCGGTGATTGCTGCTGGCACAGGCTGCCAGCAGCACTGCCGCGAGCAATGTACCGGCACCAAAGGATATGCCCCGGCGCAAGCGCCGCCTGGAACCAGAGTATTTGACAGGACTAGTGGACATCGTTATTGCCTCCTTGTCTGCAGGACCCGGCACATTGTTGCCGTGGTCATCTCTACACTTTCGCCCGCCGAAATGCCTTGAACGGATCTCGGCCGGATAATTGCTCCATCGCAACAGCGACGATCAGGATACCGCCGGTGGCCACGTCCACCCAGTTCGAGTTCACCGATAGGCTGTTGAATAGGTTGGTCAACCCTCCGATGATCAGGACGCCGACGAGCGTCCGCCACATGGCCCCCTCACCCCCGCTGAGCGCCGTGCCGCCGATGACGACCATCGTAATGGTCTTCAGCGCGGTGTTCGTGCCTATATTCGCTTCGCCGCTTCCGAGCATCGACGCGGTTATCACGCCGCCCAGTCCTGCCAGACCGGCCACCATGATGTAAGCGGCCCCGCGAGTCAGCCCGACGCGGATGCCGGCCAGGTGGCTCGCCTGCTCGTTGCCACCGATGGCATAGATGTTACGGCCATAGACCGTGAAGCGGAGTACGGCACCGCCGACGACGAACACGATGGCAAGGATCCATACGGGGACTGGCACGCCGAGGACGTGCCCGGTACCGAGCCATTGGAAGCCTGCGCCCTGCCCGGTGACGGGCTCGGAATGCGAGTACATCATGGCGAGGCCGAGGATCACGTTCATGGTGCCGAGGGTCGCGATGAACGGGCTCACGCGAAACTTGACGATCGCCACCGCGTTGATAACGCCACCGATCATCGCCGCCCCGATGGCAGCCAGCACCGCCACCCAGATCCACTGCGACTGCGATAAGGTGGGGTATACCACAGCGGCTAACGCATAACTGCTGCCTACGGAGAGGTCGAACCCGGCCGTGATGATTACGAACGTCATGCCGACGGCAATGATCCCATCTGGCGCGTTCTGTGTCAGGATGGCCGAGATGTTCGTGGCGGTTAGGAAGTTCGAATAGGTGACCTGCGAAAGGATGACCACCGCCACGAGGACGAGGACGATGCCCGGCCGGTGGCTGTGGATGTTTTCCCAGATGCGGACTGGGACCCGGTGCAGCTTTCGCGGTGGCGGGCCGCGAAAGCCAACACCTTCCCCTTCTTTGCTTATGACCGAAGCCATTTCTCTCCCATACGCACTCTCTCGGGCTGGCTGCCGGGCGCGACCGACGCCTCGTCAATCCATGAACTAGTGCTCACTTGGAACCGGGCCCTGAGGCAACTACGCCTTCCCAGGAGTGGCCAAATGCGAGGTGAATCAGGTCACGCATGTTCCAAGATGGATCATCTCGTTCTATGACCGTGCTAAGCTCTCCACGGACAATTACTGCAATCCGGTCAGCCACTTGGAGGAGATCTTCGAACTCCGACGATGCGATGATAACGGGAACACCGCCGTCCGCGAGCGCACGCACCTTTGCCAGCACGTCAGACTTTGCATTGATGTCTATTCCTCGCGTCGGCTCGTCGGCAAGCAAGACCGTAGCCTGCAGGGCCCACTTGGCGAGGAGAACCTTCTGTTGGTTTCCCCCTGATAGCGATCCCACGGGGGCGTTCACCCGATCAGCCAGCTCCTCCATGCCGAACTGCATGAGTAGCTCTCGCGCGATTGCGTAGAGGTGCCCCGCCGACACGATGTACCGGGCCTTGTACCCTGCCTTCGCGTATACGTTGGCGCCGAGCCACAGGTTCTCCGCCACCGTCATGCCCATCACCAGCCCGTGCTTTCGGTCCTCCGGAACCAAGCTAATGCCGACTCGGTGGGCATTACGGACGTTTCGCGGCCACTTGACCGGGGTGCCGAACATCATGAGCTCACCAGTCGCCCCTGCCTCCATACCGGCCAACGCTCGCAGCAGCGTTGTTCGCCCGGCTCCCATGAGCCCGGCTAGTCCGAGGACCTCGCTCCGGTCTACCGAGATGTGGTCGATGCGGATCAGACCCGGCACGACCACCCTACTGGCCTGGAGCGCAGGCGTCGTTCGCTCGCCTCCGAGGTCGGGCAACGCCAGGCCTTCGGAGTGGGACCTGGTCGCCTGCACGGTGAAGTCAGCGTACGTCTTGCCAGCAATGGCTTCCATGAGGGAGGGACGGGTCCACTCAGATGCCGTCGTGGTTGCGACGATCTCTCCATCGCGCATGACCGTCACGTCATCGCTGTGGGCGAGAACCTCATCCAGGTTGTGGCTTACGAAGACGATGGTGACCTGCTTCTCCTTCAACTGCGCGAGGATTCGGAAGAGCCGCCGACGGTCGTCTTCGTCCAAGCTAGCGGTCGGCTCGTCGAAGAGGACCACGTCGGCCCGCGCCTCGGTGGCCCGCATGATTTCGACGAACTGTTGAAGGGGTAAGGGCATCATGTCGACACGCTGCCGCGGATCGATCTTGAGCTCAAACCGCGCACACTGCGCCTGAAAGCGCCGTTCCATCGATCTGTCGGCCCGCCAGCCCATGCGAGCCAGTGGCTGTCCGAGGAACACGTTGGCCACCGCGTTCAGATGCGGAATCAGGCTCAATTCCTGGTAGATAGTGGCGATACCCGCTTCGCGGCTGTGCCGGGGGCTGCCCTGGCGGAGCGGCCGCCCGCCGAGGTTGATGGTGCCCGCGTCGGGCTGGACCCTGCCGCTGATCATTCCGAGGATGGTCGACTTGCCCGCGCCGTTAGCGCCTACAAGCGCATGCACCCGTCCTCTTGCGAACTCTAACGAGGCCCGGTGTACCACGACCCGATTGCCGTAGCGCTTCGTCAACTCGTGGCAGGCAAGGTGTCCCCGGCTTCGGCTCGGCACATCGTGGAGTCGTGCGGAGACTGCCAAATGGCCATCCATGTCGCTCCGTTCATCCAAGGCACACACCAGCCAGCCGCTCTACGGATTAGTCTATCTTACGTCTTACAGTTGTCAAGAGGGTCATAGTCAGGCTTCACCTTCGTCAAGCACGCGCCTGCTCCCTGTCTCGGGTCCCACTCCTCCACCCCGGTCACGCCGTGGCCACCAGGCCCGCTGCGATGAGCTGCCGAGTCCGTCGCGTGTCGATCCCCCAGTCGGCGAGCGCCTGCCCCCCGTTCTCGCCAGGGCGGCACGGCCTTCCGGGAACACCGACCACGGAGGTGGAGAACCTAGGTGCGGGCGCGGGCTGCATCACTCCGGCTACCTCAACGAACGTCCGGCGCCAGACATTGTGCGGGTACTGCGCCACTTCGCTCATCGACAAGACGGGTGCAACACAGCAGTCCCGCCCTTCCGCCCGATGGAGCCAGTGGTCACGGGTCCGGCGCCTGAAGACATCAGCGAACCGCCGCTTCATCTCCGGCCATTGCGATCGGTCAAACCTGTCCGGAAAGTCGCCGACGGGGAACTCCATAACGTCCATCAGCTGTTGGTAGAACCTGTCCTCCAATGCCCCGACGGCGACCATCCTTCCGTCTGCGCATTCATAGACTTCGTAGAAGGGCGCCCCGCTGTCGATGAGGTTCGTGCCGCGCTCCTCGTGCCACCTCCCCGCGGCGAGCTCTCCGTACATCATGGTGTTGAGCAGGGCAGCGCCGTCGACCATCGCAGCGTCGACGACCTGGCCCTTGCCGCTCGCCCTGCTCACGAGCAGCGCGCAGACGATGCCGAACGCCAGCAACAAACCTCCGCCCCCGAAGTCTCCGACGAGGTTCAACGGGGGAATGGGGCGGTCTCCCACCCGGCCTATCAGACCCAGCACACCAGCCGCAGCAACGTAATCGATATCGTGCCCCGCTCGCATGGCCAAGGGGCCGTCCTGGCCCCACCCCGTCACCCTGCCGTACACCAGCCGTTCATTGCGAGCCAGACACGCGTCTGGGCCGAGACCCAATCGCTCCATGACGCCGGGCCGGTACCCCTCGATGAGGACGTCGGCACGCTCGACAAGGTCGAGCGCCAGCTCGACACCTTCGGGATGTTTCAGCTCCACCCCCACCGACTGCTTCCCCCGCTGGAGCAGGTCATGGGTCATAGCCTGACTGATCCCCTCGACCGACCCATGCCGCTCGACCCGAAGCACATCGGCACCCAGGTCGGCTAGGACCATCCCCGCGAACGGCCCAGGGCCGATCCCGGCAAATTCGATCACCGCTACGCCATCCAGGGGTCCGGCCACCCGACACCACCCTCTCGTGTCTCGCTGGTCACCAGACGCATACCGCTATCGCCCGGCCTGTGTATGGCGTGCGGCTTCCGGCATCGGGTGCCGACCCGTCTGGCCCTCGACGCCCGGCACGCGCCACGCTCGCTCGTCGTCACCCTGACGTTCCGAGGCCCAAGGCATATCCACATGCCTCCGTACCGGCTACCTTGCCCTGGACCGAGCCCGCCACCAGACTGCTCCCACTCGGGGCGTTCCCGAAATACAGCCCGCCCACGATACCTCCAGCCGCGAAGAGCCCGCGGATCGGTCGCGCCTGCACGTCCAGAACGGCACCGCCGCTGTTGATGTGCAGGCCACCATACGTAAACGTGATCCCGCAGGTGACAGCAAAGGCTTCGAACGGAGGCTCGTCGATTGCCTGTGACCAGTTGCTCTTGACGACGGGTAGCCCTTGTGCCTTGCGTCCGTCCTTGGTCACTGGATCGAATGGACGTGCTGTGTCGATCGAGCGATTGAAATTGCGGATCGTGGCGAGCGCAGCTTCCTTGTCGATGCTCTCCAGCTTCTCGACCAGGTCGTGGATGGTGAGTGCTGTCACCTTCGTGACCGTACGGCTCCGGTACTCGCTGCGCAGCAACTCCGCAACCTTGCGGTCGAATACCTGCCATGCCACAGCGCGGGGCTGTTTAAGTATTTCTCCACCGTAGCGCGCGTACGTGTAGGTGCGGAAATCGGCCCCTTCGTCGACAAAGCGCTCCCCGCTTGCGTTGATCATGATCCCGTAGGGATAGCTGTGCCGGGAGAATTGGCCGGTTGGCATCTCGTCCCCGAATTCGGGGGCGTTCTCATCCCATGCCGAGGCATGGCAGCCACTCCAGTGTCCCCAGGGCACCGCTCCCACCCGCAGCGCCATCTGAATCCCGTCGCCTTGGCTGAACCGCGATCCGCGTACGCGGGCGAGGTCCCAACCGGGACCGAGGTACTGGGCCCTCCATGCTCGGTTCGCTTCGAAGCCCCCGGTAGCGATGACGACGCTCTTCGCATACAGCTTCGTCTCTCTGCGCCCGCCGTCACGTACGACGACACCGGCCACTACGCCGTCTTCTTCGATCAGGCGATCCGCTCGCGCTTGGTAGACGATGCGCCCACCGATCGCCCGGACCGCGGCACTCAGCGAGTCAACAAGCCCTTGCCCGCCGCCGACCACCTCCACGGCGACCCCGCCCCAGAAGCGGTGCTGGCCCCCGACGCGAACCGCTTGGCGCCCGTAGATCGGCGTGTAACGCACACCGGAGCGGGCCATCCACAGCAACGTAGGCAGGCTGTTGCGGGCGACCTGCTCGGCCAAGTCTATTTCGAGCCGGTAATCGGACAGGCGACCGAGGTCGTCCATATAGGTATCCTCGGGATAGGCCCCGACGTCCATGCTGGCCATCTCCTCCTCGGACAGTTCCGGAACGAGTCGCTTAACATCCGGCACGCCCTGGTAGCTGACGCGAAGGGTTCCCGTGGCAAGGAGCGAATTCCCGCCACGAGCTTCGACGGGAGCCGCGTCGAGCACGAGGACCTTTGCGCCACGCTGCAGCGCTGCCAGCGCCGCGCAGAGACCGGCATTGCCTCCACCCACGACGATGACGTCGGCGGAGAAAGCATCGATGCCGGTCGCGTCAGCGGGTTGCGTTTCGATCGTTTGTGTTTGCGGCTCAATCACTTTCTTGCAGACTTTCGCGTCCGAGCATCGGTCACCACGATCACCGGCGGGTCAGCGCCGGCCGATATTCATTGCAGAACGCACCCACCGGAGCGGGCGCGATAGTCGGATGGCTCTCGTGCGCCGGCGCGATCCGGTGCGACTCATGACCTACGCGCCCGGACTCGGGTGATCCGGCGCGAGCGGCATCCCGGTGAGGGCATGGCGGCGCAGAAGAGGGCAGGCGCGATATCGGTCATCGCCATAGGTGGCGTGGAGATTGTCCAGTAGCTGGACGACCTGCGCCACCCCCATCTCGTCCCCCCACGCCAGGGGCCCGCGCGGGTAGTTGGTCGCGAGCTGCATGGCGATGTCGATGTCCTCGGCATTCGCGATGCCATGCCAGAGAGCATCGGCTGCCTGATCCACGATCAATGCGACGATGCGGGCCACCACGAGGCCCGGCGTGTCGTCGATACGGGTCGTAGCGATGTCCGCCGCAGCGAAGAGGCCAGAGACGTCATCGAGCAGCTTGGGATCGGCGCCGTCCGAAAGGGCGACCGCCGTCCGAGTGACCGTGCGAGGGTCCAGGGAATAGTCGACCGTCACCACCGGTCGGCGAACGCGTAAAGCGGTTGACGTTGCCAGCTGGCCGTTCGTTGTCATGAGGATTGTGCCATTCGGCAGTTCGACCAGGCCCTCTCCGGACGTCTCCTCGATCGCCACACCGGTCCTCTCGAGGATGGGGCGGAGCCGGCCGACATCTCCCCGCACGGTGAGGTGATCCGGGCACTTCCCCGGTGCGAGCGTTCCGACGGCAGGGTTCGATACCCCCTCGGCGTAGGTGTAGAAGCCGCGTCCCGTCTTTCGGCCGAGCCATCCCGCCTGCACGATGTCCTGCTGTACGGGCGAGGGGCGGTACCGGGCGTCGAATCCATACGCGCTCCATAGGCAGAGCGTCACGGCTTGGTTCACCTCTTGGCCGATGAGGTCGGTGAGCTCGAAGGGCCCCATGCGGAAGCCACCGCCTTCCCGGAGGAGCGCGTCGATGGTGGCCGGATCCGACACCTGCTCCTCGTGGAGCCGAAACGCCTCAGTGTAGAAGGGCCGGGCGATCCTGTTCACGATGAAACCGGGCGTCGACCGCACCATGACCGGAGTCTTGCCCCACTGCTCCGCCGTGCTCCAAGCGACCTGGGCGACCGTCGGATCAGTGTCGAGGCCAGAAACGACCTCGACCAGGCGCATGGCGGGCGCCGGATTGAAGAAGTGCATTCCCACCAGCCGGCCCCCGTGGAGCATCGGGGCAGCGAGCTCGGTGACCGAGAGCGATGACGTGTTGGTGGCCAGGATGCACGATGGTTGGATGACTTCCTCGAGCTCGGCTAGCAGTTGACCCTTCACAGCCAGGTCCTCGGCGACCGCCTCGAGAACGAGCCCGCAGTCCGGTACACGCCGCAGGTCGGCGAGATCGGTCAGTAACCGGAGGCGTTCCGCGATCTCGGCCTCTTGTGTCGGACTCAGGCGCTTCCTGGCGACCTCGTGAGCCAACCGTTCGCGGATACGCGCGATGGCCCCGGCCGCGCGTACGTGATCCTGGTCAACGAGGTACGTAATGTGGCCCGCCGTGGCAATGACCTCGGCGATGCCCGAGCCCATCGTCCCGCAGCCCACCACACATACGCTTCTCGACGTGGGGAGCGGGGCTTGACCCCGCGTTCCGGTCCACCCAGCGGTCGGCAGCGAAGTCACTCCCGTATGGTATTACATTAGCGCTGAATGTCAACTATATGACGGGCAGAACTTCTGGGCTTCTCATAACCGCACCCCTCGCCCGACGGCGACGGACCTGGTGAGGTACCGTGAACAGGGCAGGCGGACGACCCATGCCGGCGTCGCCCCCGGAACACGCCTCGCGGGCCGCAGCACTTGAGTCCAGCCGACCAGGGCAGCGACCGCGCTCCACTCACGTCTTGTCAGGCGCTCGCGGGACGAGATCGCTCGGCGCGTCTGACCCTGGACCGCTCGTAGCAACGGAATCGGTCGCTGCCAGGCTGGTCAGGATCGCGTCCGTATCCTGTCCCAGGGTCGGCGAACCGAAGCGGGGCGCGGCCGGAGTCGCGGAGAACCGCCACGGGAGACGGACAACGGGGACCTCTCCCAGCAGGCGGTGGGGAACTTTGACCACGATTCCAGCAGCTGCCGCTTCTGGCGATGAGAAGACCTCGTCGATGCTTCGCAGAGCACCGCAGGGCACGTCGAGGGCCGTCAGAGCGGCGAGGACTTCGTCACGCGTCCGGCTGGCCAAGGCCTCTTCGATGCGTGCCGCCAGATCGGCCCGATTGGCCACCCGATCGCTGTTCGTGGCAAACGCCGGGTCGTCCACCCACTCCGGGTGCCCGAGTGCATTGGCGATCCTGGCAAACTGGGCCTGGTTACCCCCGGCAATCGCGACCGGTGCGTCCTTGGTCTTGTACACCTCGTAAGGGGCGACCTGGGGGTGGGCATTGCCCATGCGCCGAGGGGTCCGGTGTGACGTCAGGTACGACTGGTTGGCATTGACCAGGAGCGACACCTGGGACTCCCAGAGGGACACCGAGACGTGCTGGCCGGTCCCGTATTGTTCGCGGTGGAACAATGCCGCGAGGATGCCGCTGAGGAGGAACAGCCCACTGCTGAGGTCGGAGATGGGGGCGCCGACCTTATAGAAGTCGCCGTCGGGTGGCCCGTTGAGCGACATGAGCCCGCTCGATGCCTGGGTGATGAAGTCATACCCCGGCCGGGCATCTCCTTCGGGATAGCCGCGAACCGACGCGGTGACGAGCCGCGGATTATCCCGACGCAGGTCCGCCAGGCCGAGACCCCAGCGTTCGAGAGTGCCGTCCTTGAAATTATCCACGACGACGTCGGCCCACTCGAGGGCCAGCCGACGCACGGCGCGGCGACCCTCCTCCGTAGCGAAGTCAACAGCCATACCCTTCTTGTTCCGGTTCACCGCCAGGAAGTACGCCGACTCTCCCTCCATAAACGGTGGACCCCAGGCCCGGCAGTCATCCCCAGCGCCAGGCCGCTCCACCTTGATCACGGTGGCCCCGAGGTCGCCCAAGGCCATGGTGGCGAACGGAGCCGCCACGATCCGCGACAGGTCGAGGACCCGCACGCCCTGGAGGGGCCCGCCCGATGCCACGTCCATTTCAGCAAGCAAGCCCCCGGCGCCACTCCCGCGCTCTCGGGAATCGCCGTCCTCCGGGACAGACGGTTGGTCCCCTCGTCTTCCAGTGCACCCGGATGGGATGCCGGCGGCCTCCGGGGGGATCGCTCCGGTCACCGATCCGGACCCAGGCCGGCGACGCCGAGTCGCGGCACGACCTCGTCGCGCCAAGCGTCGATGAATGTGGGCGGGTCGGGTACCAGGGCCGTCAGGAGCACCTGCTCCACGCCACGTTCCTTGAGCGCGGCGAGCCGGGCGACAACAGTCGTTGGCGTCCCCACCACAGCGAAGCGGTCGGCTAAGTACGGGATCAACCCCAGCTCCTCGACGAGCTCGGCGTTGCGAGTCGGTCCGACCTGTTCGTGCTGATGGAACGCGTACTCCTGTTGCAACCGGGCGACCGCGTCTTGAAGCTCCACAGGCAAGCTCTTGCCCGACATGGTGAATCGAAACGCGTGATTCGCGCTGGCGGCCAGAGCCATCCGGATCTCGTCGAGCGCCGTCTGATCGTCACTCCCAAGGTTCGCCTTGGCGAAGAACCACACGTCGACGTCGGCCAGGGTCCGACCACCGCGCTCGGCGCCAGCAGCCAGGTGTTCGAGAGCAGCAGCCACGTGCTCGGGAGCCAATCCAGAGCCGACGATGACCCCGTCAGCGATCATCCCGGCAAGCTCAAGGGTCCTCGGCCCCTCGGCCGCCATGTAGATAGGCACCGAACGTCGGGACCAGCCGACGTGGATGCGACGACCTCGGTGCTCGACGCGCTCGCCGGCAAACAAGCGGCGCAGCGAACCGACGGCCTCTTCCATATCAGCAAGGCGCACGGCCCGCTCGCCAAGGTTGTAGACGGCGCTGTCCCCCGTGCCGAGGGCCAAGACGGCCCGTCCCCCGGAGAGCTCATCGACTGTCGCCATGGCGCTGGCGGTGACGGCGACGTGGCGGGTGACCAGGTTGGACACGCCAGGAGCGAGCCTGATCCGCGAGGTGGCGTGGGCAGCCACGGCCATGGAAACGTACAGCTCCCGGAACAGCGACTGGGAGTCGGCCAGGGCCAGAAGGTCGAAGCACGCCGTTTCGGCGGCGCCAGCCAACGCGCCCATCCCCGTGGGCTCGGGTGGGGCAACGAGCACGCCGAAGCGCATCAGAGACCCATCTCCTTGGCGATAATCGACCGGTGGATCTGGGAGCTCCCCGCTCCGACCATGGCCTGCTTGCCCTCGCGCCAGTATCGCTCCATGTCCATGTCGGGCAGCTGAGCGGCCCCGCCCAAGATCTGCATCCCCTCGCCCGCGACCTTGTACAAGGTCTCTGAGGCAAAGAGCTTGGCCATGCTGACCTCTTTGACGGCGGGCCGGCCGGCGGCCATCCGAGTCGCTGCACGCTGGACTAAGGCCGCCGCCGCGTCGACCTCAGTCTGCATCTGTGCCAGGGTGTGCTTGATGACCTGGAAGGAGCTGATCGCCTTGCCGAACTGGATCCGCTCTCTGGCGAAGGCCGCGGCGTCGTCGACAGCCTGCTGGGCGTTAGCAGCATACAAGGTTGCCACGGAAATCCGCTCCAATTCGAGATGCTCCATTATGAGCCGCCAACCGTCGCCAGCGACCCCGATTACGTTGCCGACCGGGACCCGCACGTCCTGCAGGTAAAGCTGGTTGGTCCCCGTGGCCCGGCGGGCTACGGTGGGCAGGCGGTCCATCGTGAGGCCGGGGACGTCGTTGGGCACCAGCATGAGGCTTAGCCCATGGTGTCGCCCGCCTACCGGGCCAGTGCGCACCAGCATGCAGATGACGTTGTCCTTGACGTGGGCAGCTGAGGCGTACAGCTTGTTGCCGTTTATCACGTACTCCTCGCCGTCGAGGACGGCCTGGGTGCTGACGGCGGCCACGTCGGAGCCGGCCTCAGGCTCGGTGATCGAAATCGAGAATCGGACGCGCCCCTCTAGGAACGCCCGCAGGTACCGGTCCTGCTGCTCGGGGGTGCCATGGCGCACGATGTTCATGACGCAGAAGGCGGGAATGGCGAACACGGTGCCGAAGTCAACGCCGAAGCGCCCGAGCTCCCAAAGCATTAGCAGATAGGCGAGCAAGTCGAAGCCGGCGCCCCCGAACGCCTCAGGGACAAGCATGCCGAGCCAGCCAGCCCGCACGATCTTGTCGTAGGCCTCATACGGGTACTCCCGGGCCACATCACAGGCCCGGACGTACTCGCGCGAGATCTCCCGTGCCACGAAGTCACGGACGACCTCACGCCAGGCAAGGTGGTCGGAGCTGAGCAATGTGTCATCCATCGGTACGCCCTTCGGTCAGGGGGTGGGTGGTGGTCACGGGGCGGTGGCAGTGTCGTCGAGCTGCAGCGGGCCACGGCGGACCAGGAGCTTGAACACGCCCACCTGCACAACCTCGTCGCGCTGGTTGCGCACCTCCACGGCTAGCGCCACGACGCCGCGCTCGTCGTCCTTGGGCGCGGTCTCGACCACTCGCACCTTGGGGTGGACGGTGTCGCCAATGAAGACAGGACGCAGGAACCGCAGACGGTCGACGCCGTAGAAGGCGATGACGTAACGGTGGTCCCAGCCGACCAGGCCCGGGATAAGGCTGAAGGTCAGGCTGCCCTGCACCAGGCGCTGCCCGTACGACGAGGCGGCAGCCACTTCGACGTTCGAGTGAATCTCCAGCCAGTTCCCGGTCAGGTAGCAGAAGCTGACTACGTCGGTCTCGGTGATGGTCCGGCCCCGGCCGCTCCAGACGTCGCCGACGGCTATCTCGTCGAACGACCGGGTGATCACGATGCCTCTTCGAGGGGCATTCGCAGCAGCGCCGTGCTCATGGCCTTGCCCGTCTGGTCGAAGCGGACGGTGCGGGTGGCGCCGCCGCCCAAGGCGCCCCGCATGACGACGTTCACCGCCTCGATGTTGTCCAGGCGGTAAACCGTGACCTCACCACGGACGAGACCGCCCAGATGGCGCCGCACGGCCTCGGCCGTCACCTGCCGGAGAACCAGCGGGTACAAGTCCGGCCGCTTGGCCATGACCCCGACGTTGCAGGTATCACCCTTGTCGCCCGAGCGTGCGTAGGCGATGTCTGCCAACAAGGCCATCAGGTCACCTCCTCGACGCGCCAGCCGAGGCGCACGACATCCCGCGGAACCAGGGTGGGCCAGAGGCCAATGACCGGTCGGGGCGGTGACGGCGTTCCGAAGGCGGTGCCCAGTCCGCCAACTGTCCACAAGTGGGTGACCTCGCGGCGCACGACATCGGCCTCCTCCCGAGTGCGGGTCCAGCCGGCCACCCGGAGGCACAGCTCGGCAGGGTCTGCGGGCATGGGAGGCGCCACGTCGCCGTGGAGCGCGTCGACACCCAGAAAGCGCATGTCCAGGGCCAACGTGTCGACCCCGGCCCGCGCGAAACGGTGGTGGAGGAATTCCGTGGCCCGCTGGGCCTTGCCGGGGGCGTCGGGCCACGAGAACACCACCTGACCCTCGCCGATCCAGCCGTCGCGGTAGCCGATCTGCGCCTTGAGCATGTCGGGCCGGGCTCGGCCCGACATGCCTGTGATCAAGACCCGATCGTCCCCCAGCTCCTCGATGCGTAACGTGGTGAAGTTGCCGATCCCGTCCGGCATCAAGTACGAGGCCGGATCATGCGTCTCGTAGAGGAGGTGCTCCTTGACCGTCCACAGGTTGACTATCCCGCCGCTGCCCGGCGTCTTCTCCAGAACTGCGGTCACACCGTCGGGTCCGTCGGTGACGTCCAGGATCGGGAACCCGATGTCCCAGGGGGAGCAGGCCGCCTCCCACACGTTGGACATGCCGCCGGTGACGCACTCGGCACACTCGACCAGGTGGCCGAGCGTTATGGCGGCACCTATGCGGTCCCAGTCGGGGTCGTCAAAGCTCCATCCGAACTCGTGCATGAGGGGGGCCACGAAGAGGGCGCTGTCGGCCACTCGCCCGGTGATGACGACATCGGCACCGTCGGCCAGAGCGCCCATGATGCCCTCCGAGCCGATGTAGGCGTGGGCGGCGACGATGTCACCCCTGATGCGGTCGAGCCTGCGTTCACCAGTGTCGAGGTTCTCGAATTCCCAGCCGGCAGCAGCCAGGTCGTCCAGCTGGCCGGCGATGTCGTCACCGGTGACCGTGCCGATCCGCAGCCCCTTCAGGCCCATCTCGGCTGCCAGGGCTGCCGCCGCCCTCCCGGCGGCAACAGGGTTGGCGGCACCGCCGTTCAGGATGAGTCGCACGCCGTGCTCGCGGGCCGCGGGCAGCACCATGCGGAGGATGGTGAGCAGGTCGGGTATGTACCCCTTGTCCGGGTCCTTCGCCTTGACACGCTGGAAGATGCTCATGGTGAGCTCAGCCAGGAGGTCGAAGCCGATGTAGGCCACATCCCCGCGCTCGGCCAAGGCCACGGCCGGCTCGAACATGTCGCCCCAGTAGGCCGAGCCGGAGCCGATGCGTACTCGCTTCGTCACGGCGCTTCCTCGCGCCGCTGGTGGGTTCGGGAGACGTACTCGTCGAAGGCGCCTATGTGCGCACCCATCGCAGTGCGCGCCCTGGGGGCGTCGCCCATCCGGATGGCCTCCACCACTTTGCGGTGGGCCTCCACGGCGGCCTGGAGCGCATCGAGGTCGTAGTGCAGCTCGGTGGTCTCGGCGAAGAACAACTTCCGCATGGCCCGTACCAGGGCGCTGAGGATCGCATTGTTGCTCGCCTGAACGACGAGAAGGTGGAACCGGATGTTCTCCTCGGCGAACTGGCGAGGGCGCTCCACCATCCCCGACGTCCGCTCGACCGATGCCTCCATGTCGGCGAGGTCGTCGTCCGTCCTCCGAGTGGCAGCCAGGTCGGCGCCGTACCCCTCGATCTCCTGGCGAACCTCGATCAGCGACGCATGAGGGATGCGGTTGCTGGCAATCAGGTTGTCCAGCGACCGGGCCAGTAGCTCGTAGCCGACCTGACGCGCATACACGCCCCCCTTGGCCCCCTGGCGAATCTCGATGAGGCCACTCTGGCTGAGGTGCTGCAGAGCCTCGCGGATCACCCCGGGGGCGAAGCCGGTGCTCTCCGCCAGCTCGCCGACGCTGAACAGCCGCGTGCCCTCGGCGGGGTGCTGGCGCAGGAGGGCAAGGCGCAGCTGCTCGGCAAGTGCCGGGACCGTCGCCTCGTGGCCAAAGGGGGCCGGCGTGAACCGGAAGCGTTCTGTGAACTTCGTATCATTTCGAATGATCGGATCTTTCCATCATCTGCGCTGCTCGTCAAGTCTGCCGTGTGATGCCTGGCGACCCCCGCTACAGAAGGCCTGCCGACGGACACCGCTGGCGTTCACGGCGACGCTTTGATCCTTTACAGGCTGGCCGATGTCAGACAACTGGGATAAGATGACGCGATGGAGGGTGTGCATGCGCCGACGAGTTCGCCCCGAGGACACCGGAGCAGTTCGGCGGAGCCGGTCTTGTCGTCAGCGACGGCAGCGTCTGCGCCGACGCCGCACTGGCGCCATGGGCGGTGACGCACTGGACGGCTCCACCGCACCGAACCTGCCCGCAACGCTGTTGTGCAGGCGGTCGTGCTCGCAACTGCCCACGCCATGAAGGGGTCGTCATAATGAGCAACTACGAACACTACAAGCGCCTGTCTTTCGAACACAGGGAGAACGGCGTCCTGCTGGTCCAGATCAACCGACCAGAGAAATACAACGCTGCCGACAAGCAGATGCTCTCAGAGTTCGTCACCGTGTGGCCCGATATTTCGAACGACGCCGACACTCGGGTCGCAGTCGTGACGGGTAAAGGTTCGTCGTTTTGTGCAGGGGGCGATCTGGGAGAAGAACTCGAGAGGGCAGGAAACTACGAACCCATCGTGAAATCGATGGAAGAAGCCCGGAACCTCGTCGAAAACATCGTCGCGTGTAACAAGCCCATCATATCTGCAATAAACGGGCCTGCCGCCGGAGCAGGCTTGGTGATTGCCTTGCTCTCCGACATAAGCATCATAGGCGAAGACACCCAGTTCACCGACGGCCACGTCAAGATCGGCCTCGCCGCAGGCGATCACGCGGCGTTGATCTGGCCCCTCCTCTGCGGCATGGCCAAGGCCAAGTACTTGCTGCTCACCGCAGATCGAATCGACGGTCGGACAGCAGACGGAATCGGGCTGGTGAGCAAAGCGGTGCCCGGTGACTCAGTGCTCACCGAAGCACTGGCACTGGCCAGCCGGCTCGCACAGGGTCCGCAGCACGCGCTGCAGTGGACGAAGCGGTCACTCAATAGCTGGCTGCGGCTCGCGATGCCTGCGTTCGAAGCCTCGCTCGCTCTCGAGATGCTGACGCTGTTCTCTGACGACGCCCGCGAGGGCATAACGGCGTTCCTCGAACGACGACCTGCCCAGTATTCTTGATCGGTGAATGGGTCTTGCAATCTGACCTGAATCGGTGCGTAAGCCAGCCAGTCAGATCACATGAGGCTGCTAGCGCCACGCGTCGGTGCCGAGGTGGGAACTGACGACTCTTCGATAACGAATGGCTATCGTTTGGCGCTCGTGGTGGAGTGTCACTACGCTGGTCAACCAGAGCGCAGACCTGGCACTCCAGGGCTCCTTGCATAAGCCTCCGCGTAGCCGGCTGGCCAGGGACCATCCACCACCTTGTACTTCGGGTACTCCATAATAGGTACAGAGTAAATGGCGGTTTGAACGGGGCACCTGGGATGGCGTTGGCAGCAGGGAAACTGGTGGTCGTGCAGCCTCTCCCCTTGGTACCGGTGGGTTCGGCAGTGGTCGCAGACGGCGTCTCGCTGCTCGAGGACGAGTGTCAACGGCCATCAGAAAGTCCCTGTTGGCGGCCATGGCAGTGTCCCGCGCGCGGCCATGGCAGTGTCCCGCGCGCGGCCATGGCAGTGTCCCGCGCGCGGGACATCAAGATCCCTGGCTCTGGT
>JAJZAM010000327.1 GCA_021799445.1 Actinomycetes bacterium | reverse complement strand
GCGGTCGGTTTCGCCGTCTGGCGTCAACGCACGGCAGCAGCGAACCGGCGCACCGCTGCCGGCCACGCCACCTCCGAACCGGAAACCACCAACGAGCCGGCCGAAACAGCCGGTGTGCCAGGCGGATAGATCTCTGCTGCTGTGGACCCCGGGGTAGCTCCCTCCACTAGGCTCTAGTCATGTGCATCGGTCCGCTCGGCGCGTCCGGGGTGTTGGCGGGAGTAAAAGTTGTCGAGTTCGCACACGTCATCGCCGGGCCGCTTGCCGGGACCTTAATGGCCGACCTCGGCGCTGACGTCGTGCACGTAGAGGATCCGACGGCGGGCGATCCTGGCAGGACTATGGGTCCCAGCAAAGACGGGCATTATCTGTGGTGGAAGGTGTCCGCCCGTAATAAGAGGTCGGTGACTCTCAACCTGCGCAGTGACGGCGGCAGGGTGATCGCACGTGAACTAGTCGAGTGGGCGGACGTCGTGATCGTCAACATCCGCTACGAGACCCTCGCAAGCTGGGGATTGGACTGGGAGTCAGTTCACCAGGCCAACCCGCGAGTGGTCATGCTCCAGATCACGGGGAACGGGGCTACAAGCTCGGCTAGAAACGCGCCTGGTTTCGGAAAAGTCGGTGAGGCTCGCAGCGGAGTCGTGCATCTGACAGGCTTCCCGGACGGTCCGCCGGTCCACACCGGCTTCTCCCACGCTGACACCGTGACTGCGCTGATGGGCGCCTTCGCTATAAGCGCTGCGCTGGTTCGCCGCCACGACCCGGACTTTCAGGGGGAGTGGATCGACCTGGCACTCTTCGAAAGTCTTTACCGCCTCGTCGAGTGGCAGGTCATCGTGTACGACCAGCTGGGTGCCGTGCCGGCCCGGGCCGGGAACCAGCTGGCGGTCGCACCCGGAGCTGTAGTCAACACCTACATGACCATCGACGGTGTTTGGATCACCGTTACTTCCGGCACGCCGAAGTCGGTTCGCAAGATCGCAGCGCTGCTCGGCGAACCGGCAGAAAACTATGTCACTGTCGCCGATCAGCTGTCTCGGAAGGAACGCCTCGACACCCTTCTGCAGCGCTGGGTCCGGCAGAGAACAGCCGACGAATGCCTGACGAGCATGGCTGAAGCGGAGGTCGTAGCGTCACGCATCTATTCCGTAGCAGACATCCTCGAAGACCCGACCTACGCGGAACGCGAAGATGTAGTGTCGCTTCCCGATCCTGATCTCGGGGAGGTTCGCATGCAGGCGGTCGTGCCCAAAATGCACCGGCATCCTGGCTCTGTGTGGCGTAGCGGTCCGAAGCTCGGAGAAGACAACGAACTGGTCTATCGCACCTGGCTGGGCAAGTCGGACAGCGAGCTGGAGCGCTTGCGTTATGACGGCGTCATCTAGGCAAGGCCCCCACCGCCTGGGAGCGGGTCGGCGGGCGTGAACTGTGGCAGGCAAAGCCCATCCCCGACGTCTTCCCAGGTGATCTTGACCCTCATACCCACGTAGACGTCCCCGCCGGCGCAGCCGACGACGTTACTAACGATGCGCACGTCGTCTCCAGTCTCGACCGGGTTGACCAGGGCAACGACGTAAGGACCGTCGAACCCGGCTATCAGGTTCCGGTGGTCAACGACGAAGCTCCAGACACGCCCTTCTCCGCTCAACTGCTCCCAGCGGTAGCGGCCTGACCCACAACGTTCGCAGGTGCTGCGAGGGGGATGGCGGAACTGGCCGCACGACGAGCAGGACATGACGATGAGCCGGTGCTGCGACGCTGCCTGCCAGTAGGGGCGGGTTAGGTCATCCGGGCAAGGCCTCGGCCTGGCCGGCTGGGAGGGAGGCATCAGCGTCTACCGACCACGGCGGCGCCGCCGTTGTAAGGGAAGGCGCTCGTGATCACCGCGATATCCGCTCTCGCTGCCTGCCTCGCGCCCGCTGTACCTCTCACCTGCTGGAAGGCTTCTAGGATGTGACCCGCCCCGTGCAGACGCCCCTCAGAGAGCTGCCCCCCGTGCGTGTTAAGCGGGTGCTCCCCGGTGTGCACGATACGCTCGGCACCTTCGACGTATTCGCCTGACCCTCCCGGCTCCACCACGCCGAGGGCTTCCATCCACTGCATGGCTAGGAAGCTGAAACCGTCGTATAACATCCAGACGTCAAGGTGGGCAGGGCTGAGGCCTGTATCGCGGTAAAGCTCCCGGGCTATCCGGTTTGACTCGGGCGGTTCCTCCGGCCGCAGGTGAGGTGCCACGTCCCCGACCGCAGGACCAGCCCAGCCCAGCAGCCAGACCGGGTCGGGGTCGAGACTCCGAGCCAGGTCCCCTCGGGCGAGGAGATAGGCGAACGCGCCGTTGACCGGGTAGTCACAGTCGAGAAGACGAACCGGTTCCGCGATCCAACGGCTACCGAGGTAATCGTCGACGCTGAGCGGTGTGGAGAAGACCGCACGCGGGTTGAGCAGGGCGTTCCGGCGTTCGGCGACCGCCAGCCAGCCGATCTGATCCTGCCTGATCTTGTAGCGCACCATCCACCGCCTCATCAAGAAACCGACTCGTTGCATGGTGTAACCGAGCCCATAAGG
>JAJZAM010000326.1 GCA_021799445.1 Actinomycetes bacterium | reverse complement strand
AGCCAGCGCAGGTCGGCGACGGTCGTCTTGGTGCCGGGGAGGATGACTAGGTGCGGCCGGCCCAGCGCACCGGCGGACTCGACGTAACGCACACGCACAGCTGGCTCTAAGCGGAGCGCTTCCACGTCGGTGAAGTTCGAGATCCGGGGAAGCCGTATGACAGCCACGTCTAGGACCTCCCCCCCAGAGGGGGGAAGGTAGCGGCCCATGCCGGCGGGGCTTAACCCTTCGAGGGCCATCGAGTCCTCGGCGTCTACGCCGATACCTTCCATCCACGGAACGACGCCGAGGGTCGGCCTGGCGGTCAGGGCTTCGAGCTCGTCAAGCCCGCCGGCGAGGATCGCAGGGTCGCCCCGGAACTTGTTGATCACGAAGGCTTTAATCAAGTTTGACAGCTCCGCTGGCAGGATCGCCACGGTCCCGTACAACGAAGCGAACACGCCGCCACGGTCGATGTCCCCGACGAGGATCGCAGGCAGCCCGGCCGCCTCGGCGAGCTTGAGGTTGGTGATGTCGTGAGCGAGAAGGTTTATCTCGGCGGGACTGCCAGCGCCTTCGCAGATCACCGCGTCGTAACGCTCCCGGAGGGACGCGAGCCGCTCTAGCACCACAGGCCAAAGTTCGGCTTTAGCCGCCTGGTAGGAGGCGGCGTCGAGCGTCGCCCAGACCCGTCCGTCTACGATCACCTGGCTGTTGCGGTGATCGGACGGTTTGAGCAGGATCGGGTTCATCGCCGATTCCGGCTCCACCCCGGCGGCTTCGGCCTGCGAAGCCTGAGCCCGGGAGATCTCATGTCCCGTGATAGTGACCGTCGAGTTGAGCGACATGTTCTGGGCTTTGAAAGGGGCTACCCGCAGACCCCGGCGTGCGAGCATCCGGCAGATACCTGCCACCAGGGTGGACTTGCCGGAGTCGGACCCTGTTCCGCACACCATGAGACCGCCGCACAAGCCTGGTGCCGGGCGAGGTGGAACTAGGCGAGGGGTCACAGGCCTGGCCTTCCTAACGCGTCCGCGAGGCGCTGCAGGCCTTCGGGGCCGGGTACGGCAATGCGCACGAAGCCGGGCATGGCGAAGTTGGCGCAGTCGCGCACGCTGATAGCGGCTTTCGCCAGGCGATCCCGCAGCCCGGGGGCTCGAACTAACAGCCAGTTGGCGTCCGACGGTTCCGGTTCGAACCCGGCGGAGACCAGCAGCCCTCGCAGCTGTTCCCGCAGCACCGCGACCTGCGCAGCCCATTCCCCAAGGCGGACCTCGCCCAGCATGTCTGGCAGCGCTGCTGCCGCAAGTCCGTTCAGCGACCACGCAGGCTGGCGACGCCTGATCCGCTCGGCGAGACCGTGATCGGGGCACACGACGTAGCCGACGCGAAGACCTGGGCAGGCGAGCAGCTTGGTGAGGGACCCGACCACGACGGCCCCGCGTTCGACGTCACCCCTACTCCAGGTTCCCGCAGCGAGCGGCCAGAACGCCTCGTCCCAAACATCGGCGGTCTCCTCCGCGGCGGCCAGCAGGCCGCTCGGGTTGTGCGGGTTCGAACGCCACCGCGGGGACCCGGGCGCCACCTCGCGCAGGTGGCGGCGATAAAGCGAGAACTCGGGGTCGCGGACCCAGCCGACCGGCATCTCGGCCGCTAGGAGAGCGATGGCCTCCGCTCCCCCGTTGGTGAGGACTATCAGATCCGCGTCGACGCCTAGGCGCGACGCCAGCGCCGCGGTAGCGCGGTCGGGGCGCGGGTAGCGCCGGAGGGCTCGAAGGTGACCTCGCAGCATCACCTCGAAGTCCGGCGCGACCGGGTTCAGGCTGGCTGAGAGGTCCAATACGTCCTCTACCGCCACGCCGAGCAACTCGGCTAGGCGCGCACCGTCACCGCCGTGGTCACCCGGGTCGAAGGCCACGCTCATGAGACGTCCCCGGGTCGGGTCACGGCCGCCACGAAACCGAACCCCCCAACCCGGCGACCAGCCCTAGCGCCGCGAGCGCTCCGCAGGCCGCTAGGACGACCCGCCGAGACAGTGCGCAGGCGGCTTGGATGTCCCCTGTGAGCGCAGGGCGTCCCTGCCCGAGTTGCGGGCGGGTCTCCGACCTGCCCGAGTACACGTTGACACCTCCCAGCCTGATCCCGAGGGCAGCGGCGAAGGCCGCCTCGGCGACCCCAGCGTTGGGCGACGGGTGCGCAGGGGCCTGAGAGCGGACCGCCCGTAGGATCTGGCTGGCTTTCGCCGGGCAGCACACGGCGCACAGCGCCGCCGTGAGGCGGGCGGGAGCCCAGTTCGCTGCGTCGTCGAGGCGAGCCGACGCCCACCCAAAACGCTCGTAGCGGGCGCTGCGATGCCCGACCATGGCGTCCATCGTGTTGACCGCCCGGTAGGCGAGCACGCCGGGAACCCCGGCCAGGAAACCCCACAGCAGGGGCGCTAACACCGCGTCGACGGTGTTCTCCGCGACCGACTCGACCGCCGCCCTGGCGATCTCCGCGGCGTCGAGCCCGTCGGGGTTGCGCCCGACGAGGCTACGCACCCGCTCGCGTGCGAGGGGAAGGTCCCCGGCTTGTAAAGCGGCCGCCACACCCGA
>JAJZAM010000062.1 GCA_021799445.1 Actinomycetes bacterium | reverse complement strand
CGTCACGGCGACCAAACTCCTGAACGTCCGCCTGCGGCCGACTCGGCGGGCCCAAGGGACTTGACAAGCCAGATTCCACAGAATGGCGGTGATAGTGGACTGTTACAGCCGTCTGGTGGTCGGCTGGGCTTTAGCTGATCACATGCGAACCGACTTATGCCTCGAAGCGCTACGAGACGGCGTCGCCCGGCATAAGCCCGAACCGGGACTTGTCCACCACTCGGATCGGGGGTGTCAAGGCGAATTCAACCGGTCGTCGTAACACCTCGATGACGGAGGTGGTCCGTGGCGAGGAGGCAGAGCGAACGGAGAGCGACTTGGGCGATGCGAGGCAAGCTGCACTCTCCGGGACACCCGCCGGGCTGGCAACGTGATCAGCTCGGGCGCTTCTGGCGCCAGATCGCGAGTGGTGCGACCACCGAGGAGGCGGCGATCGCTGCAGGGGTGTCGGTCCCCGTGGGTACCAGGTGGTTCCGCGAGGCTGGCGGGATGTGCCCGGCGAGCCTCGCTCCAACCTCTGACCGTTACCTGTCGCTTGCCGAGCGCGAGGAGATCGCGAACTGGCGGGCTCGTGGCTCGGGGGTGAGGGAGATTGCCCGCCACCTCGGTCGCTCGCGGTCGACGATCTCACGGGAGCTGCGCCGCAACGCGGCCACGCGTGCGGACGCTTCGGGTTAGCGGGCAACGGTTGCCCAGTGGCACGCAGAGCGCCGCAGGAGGCGTCCGAAGCAGGCGAAGCTCGTCTGCAACGAGAAACTGCGTGGCTACGTCGAGGACCGCCTGTCGGGTCTCGTCACCCGGCCCGATGGCACCGAGGTGCACGGTCCGACCGTTCGTTTCAAGGGTCGCCGTCACGGTCCTCGCCAGGACCGCCGGTGGGCGAAGGCGTGGAGCCCTGAGCAGATCGCAAACCGCCTCCCGCTGGAGGTCCCTGACGACGAGACTATGCGCATCTCCCACGAGGCCATCTACCAGTCGCTGTTCGTCCAGGGCCGCGGAGCGCTCAGGCGTGAGCTCGTGACCTGCCTTCGGACCGGAAGGGCGCTGCGGGTTCCACGAGCGCGCGCGAAGGGGCGGGGGAAGGGCTTCATCACGCCCGAGGTGATGATCTCCGAACGGCCGGCAGAAGCCGCCGACCGCGCCATTCCGGGGCACTGGGAGGGTGACTTGGTCATCGGGCTCGACAAGTCCGCGATTGGCACGCTCGTCGAGCGCACCACGCGCTACACGATGCTGCTCCACCTGCCGCCCATGGAAGGTCACGATCAGGCAGTGAAGGTGAAGAATGGGCCACCGCTCGCCGGCCATGGTGCCGAGGCGGTCCGTGATGCGATCGGCGCCAAGATCATGACGCTCCCAGAGCACCTGCGAAGATCGCTCACCTGGGACCAGGGCACCGAGATGGCCCAACACGCGAAGCTTCGGATCGACACCGGGCTCGCCGTCTACTTCGCGAACCCGCACTCCCCGTGGAAGCGGCCGACGAACGAGAACACGAACGGGCTCTTGCGCCAGTACTTCCCCAAGGGGACCGACCTCTCGCGCTGGGACGGCGACGACCTCGACGCGGTTGCCTTCACTCTCAACGGACGCCCACGAAAGACGCTCGGTTGGCGCACTCCCGCAGAGGCACTCGCTGTGCTTCTAGAATCTGATGGAGGAGCCGGTGTTGCGACGACCGGTTGAACCCCGGCAATATACTAGTTACGACTACCAAAAAGCGTTGCGTGATAACTATTTTGTGGTGTCGATGAGTCGTAAAGGTAACTGTTGGGATAAGGCGATGGTTTCATACTGCACTCCTTGTCGATGTGGAGGTGGGAAGTCGTTCCCGGAGGGGTGTTCCTTGGTGTTTGATGTAGCGGTTGTCGCCGGGGGTGGGTGGGTCGAAGAGCCGGATGTTTTTGTCGTTGGCTTGGTGTGATTCGAGCAGGCCTGCTTTCTGCCAGGTCTTGATGGTGGAGGGGTGCACGCCGAGTTGTTTGGCGAGTTCGGTGATGGTGAGTAGTCCTCGGGCTCGGAGTCGTTCGTGGTGGCTGGCTAGGCCGTTGGAGCGTCGCAGGTGTAGCACGATTCTTGGGGTGAATGCTTGTTTGGTGCCGGTGCGGTGACCGCTAGCGTTGAGTGCTTGTGCGGTTTGGGCGTCGGTGTGGTCGTCGAGGAGCCGGTCGAGCAGGGCGAGGGTGTCGGGTGGGGTTTGGTGGATCTGCCATGACCGGAGCGGGATGGGGATGGCGAGGCTGGTGGTTTGTCCTCCGCGGAAGCGTACGTGTAGGTGGATGTGGTCGCTTTTGTTGATGGTGACGTCTTCGATGAGGAGTCGGGCCATGCGTTTGCGTTCCCGCTGCGGGGTGGCCGGATCGGACCATAGGGCGGGGAAGTCGGCGGTGAAATTCCCCTGGAAGTGTGGAGGCATGCACTATAAGGGGGAGTGTCACATTAACGGTTTAACCTATCCTGTTGGTTGAGAGGATTCTCGGTTACTTTCTTGTCTCTATTATGCGTCCTGGGAAGGCGACAGCAAAGGCATTCAGGGCGGGCTTCCAACGATTTGAATCGCCGTGGATCCACTGGAGGCTGTTGCACGGGATCTCGGTGGTCTGCTGGTTCGACAATGGTGGAGTCAAGATGCGGCCTTACCAGGTTGTCGCAACAACGGAGGTTGTGGTCGAGCAGATCTGGATGGATAGTTACGGACCCAGCACTCCATATGATTTGTCATTCGTCCAGGCTTGTGAGTGCCGGGAATGTCGTCCATTGCTTGCGACTAGCACTTTGACGCCTGGAGTCAGGCGTGGCGAGTATCCAGCGATGATCCTGTCGTTATTCTAACCGGGTGTTGTGCCGCGTCCTTCGGTTGATTCGGCTCGTCGGTCGCGGTGACACAGACATCGCGGTCGAAGTTGTCGTGGTGCGCTATGAGGTGGCGGTCCTGCGACGCCAGGCCCGGTCGACCGGCCGTCGCGAAGGGAACGACTGCACTCGTCCGCCTGGCGAAGGGGTATCCGACTTGGGGCTACCGCCGTATACAGGGGGAACTGTTGACCATGGGCGTCACTATCGCCGCCTCGAGGGTCTGGGCGATCTTGAGCCGTCGCGGTATCGAGCCGTCACCGCGGCGATCGGGACCGACGTGGGGGGAGTTCCTCTTTGCGCAGGCGAAGGGACTGATGGCGTGCGACTTGTTCCGTGTCGACATCGTCCTGCTTCGCAGGGTCTATGTCCTCGTGTTCGGCAACTATGACACGCGTGTCGTGCGAGTCGCCGGGGTGACCGCCGAGCCGGTCGCTGGTTGGGTGATCCAGCAGGCCCGCAACCTTTCGCTGGACCTCGCCGGCCAGGCGAACTCTGTCAAGTTCCTCATCCGCGACCGCGACACCATGTTCACGGTTTCCTTCGACGCTGTCTTCGCCGCAGAGGGCACCAGGATCGTCAAGAGCCCGGTCCGGGCACCTCGGGCGAACGCCATCTGCGTGATCGGCACCTCGCGGCGTGAGTGCCTCGACCTGATGCTCATCCTCGGTCGCCGCCATCTCGAAGCCGTCCTCGCCGAGTACGTCGAGGATTACAACTCCCACCGCTGTCTCGGCCAAGCTGCGCCATCCGCGCTGGACTCGATTCGAGAGCACGACACGGACCCAGACCCCGCCAGGCTACGAAGAACCGATCGTCTGCGCGGCCTCATCCACGAGTACCGGATAGTCGCCTGAGCCGGGCGGACGGGGTTCTCGGCACCCACAGGTCACGTCGACCGCTCACAGCCCACAGCCACCTCAAGCGCGGAGCAGACCTCGCGCATCCGCAGGTCGCTAAGCCGGCCCAAACGCTCGACAAGCACGCTGACCGAGACGCTCTCGACTGAGTCAAGTTGATCGCTGACGGACGCGGTACTGGGTCATGTCCCGGCTCGAGCACCACGTCGCTCGGCAACCCCCGGATGTTCGTCGTACACGGGGCGATCACCGCCCGGCGAAGCCGAGGGACAGCCACATCGCGAGACAGAACCACCACAGGACGGCGACCGACGTCCGACAGTTCGCACCACCACACCTCGCCCCGCGCCGGTAGTTGGGTCACGACAGTCCAGCTGCGTCACGAAACGATGCCAGATCACCTCACTCACCGGGCGCATCCAGTGAAACGTTATCATACGCACGGTAATTGGCGTCTATCTCCGCACGACGATGAGAAGCCACCAACGCCCCCAACGCCTCGTCCAACAGCGCAGCGTCAGTCGACCCGACGCGCAGCGCGCGGGCACTGCGCAAAAGGTCCTCGTCCACCGTGGTACTCACCCTCACCCGACTCATGCCAAAAACATTGCATGATGATGCTACAAGCAATCCGGTCCGATTGCTGCCAAGCGCATGCGGTGGGCAATATCCCAGCCGGCCTGTGACAACTCGTAGGTTGGTTCGGGCTTGGATGAGACGTTGTTCGTCCGGCGGGGCCAACGGCACCGAGCCGAGTTCGTGGATGTCGATAGTCGAGGTCAGCCTAGGCTCGACAGCGCAACTACTTGACGTGGTCGAAGGCCGCAAGACCGACCCGCTGTATAGGGCGCAGCGGCTGTTGACCAAAGCGCATGAACGCCACGACAAAGGATACTCCGAGCTGGCCGGCCTGCTCGCAGCCGGCGACCCCAACCGAGAAGTCCGCACCGCGTGGCACGCCAACCAAGTCGTCCGGTCCATATGCGACGTCAGCGACGCAGCCCGTAGGGTTCGAAAACTCCATCACAATGTTGACCACGGCGTTCGCGTGGATGGCCGGTCCGGCTACCGTCCGCCCTTACCATGGTAACACCCGAACGTCCGCTCATCAGCTTTGGTCCTTCACCGTCCGTCGAGTGCTCTCGCTCGTCCTGGTCGTCTTGCGAACGAGCGACTTCGAGGAGATCGAGACCCTGGTCGGCCGACACGATCTCGCTGCGCCGGCTCTACATGCTCTTCTCCATCCACCACGAAAGTCGGCGGGTCTTCGTCGCCGGAATCACGACCAACCCCACCTGAGCCTGGGTAACCTAAGTGACCCGCGACGTGACCGCAAAGCTCTGCGATGCCGGCATCGACGTCAAGTTCCTCCTGAGCGACCGGGACGCAAAGTTCGGCCCAAGCTTCGACGCGCTGTGGCAAAGCGAAGGTGCAGCCGTTCTACGGACCCCTGTCCGGGCGCCAAACGCGAACGCCATCTGCGAGCGCTGGGTGCGCACGGCCCGCTCAGAGCTCACCGACCGTCTCTTGATCCTAAACGAACGCCATCTCCGCCGGACGCCCGGCCGCTACGTCAGTCACTACAACGAACGCCACCGGCACTGGGGTCTTGCGATGCAATCGCCGGTTTCTTCTCCAACTGAGATTCCAGCGAAGCCAGCGACCCCCACGAGAATCCGCCGGCACGAGGTGCTCGGCGGGCTGAACAACGACTATCACACCGCATGACCCGCCCAGAAGGGGTTTCGGACCCTACGGGCTACGGAGGCTGACCGCCGCCCCCCGGGACTTAGCTGCCCCAGGCCCTGGTCACGTCGGTGGTACACCGTTGAGGCATGATGGAGCTGTGGCACCGACCGTTCTGGATCGCGAACTGTACGACGAGACCCTCGCTGCCGAGGTGCTTGGCGTCCTGCGCGCAACTCTCCACTGCTGGCTGGAGGGCGGCGAACGGCGGGGGCGGACCTACGCGCCGGTCCTGAGGCCGGCAGCTACCGGCTCGCACACCGTAACATGGGGAGAGTTCGTCGAGGCTCGCTACCTTCGGGAGTACCGACGCTCCCTTGGTACGGCGATGCAGCGCCTTCGGGCTTTCATCGAGCACCTTCGAGACGAGCTCGGAGTGCCCTACCCCCTCGCCCACGCCAGGCCGTGGGTAGGGCCAGGCCGGCACCTGTTCATCACGGCCCAGGAGCAGGCGGGCCTTCCCCCCGAGCTGTGGGCCTGCGTCGGACCTCAGAGCGGGGTGATGATGCTCCTCCCGCCGGCCGAGAGCTTCCTCGAACGAGTCGAGTTCGATGCAGAGGAGCATGGAGCAGTCGTGCGGCTACGCCCGAGCGGACCCGACTCAGCCGTGGTCATCGACCCGGAGGTCCGCTTCGGGTTCCCGGTGGTGAGAGGGATCCCCACCGAGACGATCGCCGAGCAGGTCGCTGCCGGGGACTCAGTCGAAAGCGTCGCCCGAGACTTCGATTTGGACCTGGCGACCGTCATCGATGCCCTGCGCTTCGAGGGCGTTGACCGGGAGCGCGCCGCATAGGCGCGCTGGTGACGGTCTCTTCTACATCGACGCGGATCTGCTGGGGGTGGCGAAGATGCTGGCAGGAGTTCGCTCGGACGTGACCTACCCCGGTGACCCCGGCGGGCCGGGCTCGGATGGCTTCGAACGGCCACCGTGTCCCGTGCGGGCAGGCGATAAGGACGTCGACTGGATACCGCTGGTTGCCCGAGCCGGCTGGATCATCATCAGGAGGGACCGCCACATCCAGCACCGCCCAGCCGAGCGACAGGCCCTAATCGCTGCGCAAGCGAAGATGTTCCGTCTGGATGCTCGCCACGGGCTCATTAAGTGACAGCAACTCGAGATCATCGTGACTCAATGGTGTCGCTTCGAGCAGATGAGTGAGCTGCCCGGTCCCTGGCTCTACACGGCGAGGCGTACCAACCTCCGCAAGGAGATCTGACACAGCTCCCCGCCGTAGCCTCTAGCCCGACGACCTGGACTCGTGATAAACAACAGCCTCGAAACTGTTCCGCGCTCCCGGAAGAAGTACCTGTACGGTTGGGCACTGCGCAGCTGATCCGTTGACAGCGCCTTCTCACCAGTGCTGAATCCGGGGGCGATGAGCATCAGGTCCCAAGGGCAACCTCGGCCCGTGTAGGTGCTGAGAATCACATCCGCCCAGCTTAGGCGCAGTATCCGCTGTCGGCTCGTTGCTCTCCCCTGCCCAGCTGCCAGGCAACAGGTGGTCCAAGGCTGGAGCAGCCGTCGCGTCACTTCCTGCCGTCGTACCGGCCGCTCGGAGCGACTACCAGAAGCTGTTCAGCCTCATCTGCGCCTCGGCCCTGCTCCACCAGTACCAGCGCCCCCAGGACACCATCGAGGTGGGCGATCGCACCGTCCGCTACGTCGAAGCCTCACCCGACGACATCGCCCTCGGGATGCGGCTGGCCGAGCACGTCTTCACCAGAGGCGGCCACATTGATGCTCGAAGGCGGCGCGGACATCCGCTATGTCGCCGAGATGCTCGTCCACGACGAACTCGAAACCACTGCCCCCTACACCCGAGTCTCCATCGCCAAGATCCGGGCAGTGCACGCCGCCACCCACCCAGCCGGCAACGACACGGTGGGAGCCGACATCCGGATCCTGCCCGCCAGCTGAAGTCCGCGGCCGGGGTCTGCCGGGGACTTCGCCGGCCTCCAGGTAGCATTGGGGCATGCCCGAGCTGCGTGTCGTGGTCCCCGATGAGGTCGCCGAACGGCTCACCGAGCGCGCCAAGGAACGTCATACCACTGCTGAGGAGCTGGCCGGTGAGGCGGTCCGATCGTTCGTCGGCCCGTCCGAGCCCGTTGGGGGTCACTGGCTGAGCTTCATCGGTATTGGCCGATCTGGTGGCCGGGAGTCCACCGCCGAGCGCCACGACGAGGTCATCCGCCAGCACTTCGCCGACAAGAACGCTTCAGACGTCTGACGAGCCCGGGCGGTGATCCTTGTCGACACCGGAGTGGTCTTCGGAGCAGCCGACGCCGACGACCCCCGTCACAGTGACTGCGCTGGGTTGCTCGACTCCCTGATCGATACCCCGCTCGGCGTCACGGTACCGGTCGTGGTCGAGTCGGCGTGGCTGATCGAGTCGAGACTTGGCGCAGCGGCCCAGGCCAGCTTCCTCCGCTCACTGACTGCCGGTGAGATCGAACGCCTCGACCTGACCGAAACCGATTGGGCCCGAGTGGTCGAGTTGATCGAGCGATATACCGATCTCGGACTCGGGGTCGTTGACGCCTCGGTCGTAGCTGTTGCCGAGCGGCTCGGCGTAACCCAGATAGCCACCCTCGACCGGCGCCACTTCACCGCCGTGCGACCATCCCACATCCCGAGCTTCGAACTGCTCCCATGACACAGCCGACCCTGGTCCCCGTGGTGCGCGACTATCCCCGTATCGGTACTGCCCTAAACGCGAGTCCGAGCGATTTCGGCTGCTCATACCCGCAGACCAGCATCGACGCCTGCGTTTCCGCACTTCAGGGCCAGTGGACTACGAACGAACACCCACGTCCGCGTTGGACCGCTCAATCGGGCGCTACTACGACCCGGCAACCGCAGCCTTCACCAGCGTCGACCCGCTCGAGGGTTTGACGGGGCAACCGTACGCGTACGCCGGCGCCGACCCTGCTAACAGCACCGATCCGACCGGGTTCGACAACGTGCGGCTGGGCGAACAAGGCGCCAAGGACTGGGCGAACTACTGTGCGCGCGCGATACCAGCTTCTGCCAGTACGGGTCGCTTCCCAAAGGCGTCGTCGTCGGTGTCTGCCTAGCCCTCGGTATCGCCGCTGCAGCGACCGGCTTAGGTGGGGTCATCGCGGGAACTACGCTCACAGGGTTTCTGCTTGGAACGGGCTCGTTTGACCTGGGTGCGGGTGCTAGTGCTCTCGACTAAGGGTCGTGTGTGAACGGGCAGGAAGGGGCAGCATGCGTCGGGCTCGGCTTGGGGGCTTGCGGAGCATTCACCGGTGCTTTTGGGGCGGCAGGCGCAGGTTTCGTTCTTGCCGAGGTCATCGCTGGGGATTCCCTGGCGGCGGCGATCCTTGGTGGGATCGGCGCGTTCGGGTTGAACGTCGGCGGACGCAGCAGACTTCGTCGCTCTCGCTTCTCGATCACAACTATGGCCCCGAAGGAATCGCCCTGATGGCGGCCGGAACGGTAACAGCGTTTCCCGGCCAGGTGATTGGCTGCGTCGGGATTGTCTTTCTACTCTCCTCTGGTGGCCACGGTCCTCATTTCGCGGCTGGATACTTGCTAATGGGCGTTGGGGTGCTGCTGGTCATCCCTGGTTCGATCAGGTACGTCCAGCGGATCTATGCCGGTCGGCGGTTCCGTGGGGATAGTCCGTTCGTGAAGCGGGTACGAGCCTGATCCTAGCTCCGGCTCGGCCCGGACAGCCGCTTGGCGGCCATAGAGGCGTTCACCCGCCCCGACGCCATCCCCTGGTGGGGGTCGCTGCGGCCCTGGAGTGTGCGTATGCCCCGGCCTGCGTGCTGGCCAACGAGTCAGCCCTCGCTGCGACGATTGCCTTCCAAGCAAACCGCCACAACCCAGCGCAGGTCCCCGCTGACGTGGCGGCCGCTGCCATGGCAGCCAAGGAACAGCACCTTGCTGGGCGGAAGTTGACAGGCGGGCAGCGGGCCATGATCGAAGCCGTGTGCTCCTCGGGTCTTCAAGTCACGGTCGGCGTGTGGTGCTTGACGAGTCTCGCTGTTTGCCCTGCCTGTCTTGTAGTCATCTCTTGGAGGCAATCCCAGGGAAAGAACGTCTACCCCGAGCTTGGATAGACGTATCTTTCCGTCACAGCATCTCTGTACAGGTAGGCCAGGTTCGCGAGGCCCGCGAGGCCCGCAAACGTTAGGACGTAACCGCCCTAGCGCACGGGGCTGTTTTTGTGGCCGACGGCGGCATGAGGGTTGTTAGGAAGCTCCCGGCTCGGCGGGCGTTCGGACCTTGATCCTGCGGCGACAGTCCCGCGCGTGGACAACGTGCTACGATGATGACATGTCGGAAAACGTGTCTGTCCGGTTAGAGGACAGCCTGGCTCAGCGTCTTCGCCTTCGGGCACGCGCGGCAGGAGAGACCGTCTCGGATCGGCTGCGCCGCTACGCCGAGGAAGGAGTTCGCAGGGACGAACATCCATTGATCACCTTCCGCGACGGACCGACCGGGCGCCGAGCCGGCCTGGTTGGCGGCCCTGACGTGTGGGAAGTGGTGATGTGGGTCGAGGAGTTGGGGGGCGAGCGGGATCCGGTGGCCTTGTTAGTCGACGAGTCGACGCTCACCTATCCGCAGATCGAGGCGGCCCTGCGCTATCGGGCCGCATACCCGGACGAAGTAAGCGCGCGGATCGACCTGCACCGCCAAGAGACGTCTGCTGCCTCGAACGGTTGAAGCTCCTCCTCGATGAGATGTACCCGCAGGCGCTGGCCGAGGCATTACGAGCCGGCGGCATAGAGGCGTCCACCGTCGCTGAACGGGGGTTGGCCGGACGGTCCGACCCCGAGCTCTTGGCCACCGCTGCGGCCGAAGGCTACGTGCTACTCAGCGAGAACGTCTCAGACTTCGCTCGGATCGCCGCCGAGCGCCTCACCGCCGGTGAACATCACCCGGGCGTGCTGATAGCTCTGTCCTCCCGCTTCTCCCGTCGTCTTGGTGGCATCCCCAAGATCGCCGCCGCCATCCGCTCCCTCGCGGAAGACGAACTCGAAGACCGCCTCGTATACCTGGAGCAGCCACCCGAGTAGCGCAAGCCTCTTGACGGGGTGTCTCCTGTCAAGCGTCCCATTATCCCACCGGCGGGGGCGCCCTTAACGCCGGGTCAGAGGCCGCTCATCGTTTCGAGCTGGGGCGAAAAGCCCCCGAACGCCTCGCTCGCCTCACGGCCGTCGGCGAAAGTGTGATCGCCGACCCGCGGAAGTTGCAGACAACGACGAACCCCTCACCGTAGACCCGTGGAGTTCTGCGGCGGGGGGTTTCGTTACCTGGAGGCCAAGTTTCGTAAGGACCCCATGGCGGAGAGGGTGGGATTTGAACCCACGGAGGGTTTCCCCTCACACGATTTCCAATCGTGCCGATTCGGCCGCTCTCGCACCCCTCCGGGATGTGCTCACCTTAGACTACTATGCCGGGAAGGAGCGGGCGTCGAGTGCGGCGGTCGGGTCCTACGCAACGTGGCACCGTGAACCGAGTCAGGGCCTGACGGCAGCAGCTCTCAGCGGAACGCTCCGTGTGCCGTAGACAGCCTGACCGTCGCACCCGGCGCCCGCTCGAACAAGGGGCTGAGCGCAGGATCGTGAGCGAACCCGGGCACCGTCGCAGCTTCTAGGCTCGTAGAGTGGCCGAGGATCAAGAAGCTCCCTACCAGGCTCTTTACAGGCGGTTCCGCCCGCAGCGTTTCTCCGACGTGGCCGGCCAGGAGCACGTAACGCGGGTTCTGCGCTCCGCGGTGCGCGACTCGAAGGTCGCGCACGCCTACCTTTTCAGCGGGCCTAGAGGTACCGGCAAGACGAGCACAGCGCGGATCTTGGCCATGGCGCTCAACTGTGAGTCCCCCGCCGACGGCGAACCCTGCGGGCAGTGCAAGTCCTGCCTCGCCGTGCGCTCCGGGTCCTCCCTCGACGTCCAGGAGCTCGACTCGGCCACCAACCGTGGTATCGACGAGATGCGCGACCTGCTGTCGAGGGTAGCGCTCGGCAGCCCGGGGCGGTGGAAGGTCTACATAGTCGACGAGGTCCACCAGATCACACCCGCGGCCGCTGGTGCCCTCCTCAAGACCCTCGAAGAACCACCCGCCCACGTGATATTCGTGCTGGCGACCACGGATCCCCAGAAGGTCCTCGACACGATCCGAAGCCGCACCCAGCACTTCGAGTTCCACCTGCTAGGCCCCGACGTGCTCGCAGCCTTGGTCGCGGACGTCGCCGGGAGGGCCGGGGTCGACCTCGAACCCGAAGCGTTGGACGTCGTGGTGAGGCGAGGGCACGGTTCGGCCCGCGACGCCCTGTCGGTGCTGGACCAGGTTGCCGCTGCGGGTGGTGTCGAAAGCGGCACCGTCGAGGTCGGTGACATTGTCGCCGCTATCGCCGAGCAAGATCCCGGCGGCGCTCTGGTAAAGGTGGCCGAGGCGGTCCAGTCCGGCTACGACGCCCGCAGGCTGGGCAGCGAGATAGTCGAGTACCTGCGGAACGGCTTCCTGGCCACCCGCGCTCCATCACTGGTGCAGCTAGCACCGGGGGAGCTGTCCCAAGTGGAAGCTCACGCACGGGCTCTCGGCGCTGCGAGCCTTGTCAGGGCGATGGAGCTCATAGGAGCGGCGTTGATCGACATGCGCGACTCGCCAGAACCGAGGATAACCCTTGAGGTCGCTCTGGTCCGCCTGTGCGCAGCCGACCTCGACGACAGCCGAGCCGCCATCTTGGAGCGAGTCGAACGCCTGGAAGGACTGGTCTCGCAGGCCGGTCCCGTCGCAGCCCCCAAGTCCCGGCTGACCCCTCCGCCCCCGCCGTTGCCCACATCCGGCCCATCACGAGCCCGCCCGGCCAACCCCGTCGTGACACCGCCACTCCCCGCTGCTGGCCCAGCGAGGTCCGCGCCTTCCCCGGCGAGTTCGGCGCCTTCCCCGGCGAGTTCGGCGCCTTCCCCGGCGAGTTCGGCGCCTTCCCCGGCGAGCTCGGCGCCTTCCCCGGCGAGTTCGGCGCCTTCCCCGGCCAACCCCCCAGTGACAGAGGCGATCTCGAAGTCGCAAACCCCTGACCCAGCTGAGGGTCGAAGCGACGTTCCCACAAGGGAGGAACTGACCCTCGCCTGGGGTGACACGATACTGCCGTCGCTTCGTCCCGCGGTGAAAGTCTACGTAGCGACGGGGCGTTTCCTTCCCAGCGCGAACGGCAGGGCGGTGCTGGCGGTGCCGGACCGCGGACTGCTGACCCGTGCTGAGGCGAACAAGGCGGAGCTCGAGAAGGTCCTGTCCGCGCATTTCGGCCGGCGGGTGGGACTGGACCTGG
>JAJZAM010000325.1 GCA_021799445.1 Actinomycetes bacterium | reverse complement strand
CAGGAAGCTTCATCAGGTCCTTAAGCTCGGAACCCGTCCAGTCCCCGAAGTCGCATTCGACCAGGCCACGCTCGACGACGACCTTGAGCCCTAACGCCTCGGCTATCGGAGCGGCCGTCTGGCGGGTGCGTTCCAAAGGCGACGCGTACAGGGCTGAGACGCCACCGCTTTTGCGCTTTGCGGACCAGGCGGCCAGGCGCTCTGCGACCGCTGCCGCCTGCGACCTACCGGCGTCGGACAGGTTGAGACCCCTGGCACGGCCGGGGAGCACCCTCCCCGTGCTGGGCGTGGACCCGTGCCTTACGAGGATCATCACGCTCAACGGCTGCTGTGACCTTATTCGACGTGACGTTCGGGTTCGGGGGTTGGCGGGGCGCGCCGCGGAGCTTGAGGTAGACGGCCCACGGCTCTGCTTGCTCGACGGGCCCGCCGAGCGGGCTGCGGGAACGGGCTTAGACATATCCCTGCCAACCTAGTGTCTTCGGGGTGGATACCAATCTCGACTTCAGCAATGTCGACTTGGACAGGCTCGACTTGGACAGTCTCGGGGAGCGGATCGAGTCGTGCGCCAGGTGCCCCCGACTCGTCGCGTGGCGCGAGAAGATCGCTTTCGAGCGGCGAGCGGCATTTAGCAGCGAGGAGTACTGGGGTAGACCAGTTCGGGGATTCGGAGATCCCCGAGCGTCGATCCTGGTGGTCGGGCTCGCTCCGGCAGCCCACGGAGCGAACCGAACCGGGCGCATCTTCACTGGGGACCGCTCGGGGGAATGGCTGTTCGCGTCGATGTACCGTTGCGGCCTGGCCAGCCAGCCGACTAGCACCACGAGGGAGGACGGCCTCCGGCTCCGAGGCGTTTGGGTCACCGCAGCCGTGCGCTGCGCCCCACCCGGGAACCGGCCTACACCCGAGGAGAGGGACAACTGCGCAGCCTTCCTGGCCCGCGAGATGGCACTGCTCGGCGGGCTCAAAGTAGTCGTGGCCCTTGGGGGTTTCGCTTACCAGGCGGTAGCGAACATGGTGGGCGTCGAACGCCCCCGGCCGAAGTTCGGCCACGGGATCCAAGCGAGAGCCGCCGGCGGCCTGACGGTCGTGTGCTCCTACCATCCGAGCCAGCAGAACACTTTCACCGGGCGGCTGAGCGAAGCCATGCTCGACTCGGTTTTCACCGAGGCGTCTCGCCTGGCGTCGGCGTCTCGCCCTTTGGAGATCCCCTAGATAGTCACAGGCCGGCTGTAGCTTGTCGTGGGTGAGCTCAAATGACCTCCGACCAGAGTTGGCATCTTCCACTGGCGGGCACGTCGCTACGGAGAGGGCACGGCGGTGGGCTTCGACGATGGGGGGTTACCCGGAGGGGTCGTCGAATTTGCGCCAGGCGCACAAGGGGGCGGCCAAGGTTCGCGTGGAGCCCGCAGCGTGCTTTGACCGCCGGGCGCGCGAAGCTCAAGAAGAGGCCGACCTGGCAAAGGGTGCGACGCTGTCGGGGGGGCCCGAGCGTCGCCTTCGCGAAGAGGAACCGGACCCTCTACGCACCCGCTTCGAGCGGGACAGGGACCGGATACTGCATTCGCCTTCGTTCAGGCGCCTTGCGGGCAAAACGCAGGTGTTCATATTCCCGGCCGACCATCAGCGGACCCGGCTGACTCACGCTTTGGAGGTTGCGCAGTTAGCCACGGCCATCTCACGGGCGTGCAGGCTTAACGTTGCGCTGACCGAGGCGATAGCCCTCGGTCACGACTGCGGGCACGGCCCGGGCGGCCACGCTTCGGAGGACGCTTTCAGCGTTTTCGTGGACGGCTTTGACCACGCCGTGTGGGGAGCTGACGTCACGTCGGCCCCTCTTAACCTTTGCGCGGAGACCTTGGACGGGATACGGAACCACTCCTGGTCACGTCCGGCACCGGACACACCCGAGGGCCAGGTGGTCGGCTTGGCTGACCGGATCGCCTACTGCGCTCACGACCTCGAAGACGCCGCTTCCGCCGGCTTGGTCTCCTACGACGAACTGCCAGACGTCGTAGTGGGGCGTTGCGGACCGACACGTTCCGTCCAGCTGCACTCGTTCGTCACCGACGCCGTCGAGGTGATCCAGCGAAGCGGCCTGGTAGGTCTGTCGGAGCCGATGGGCGAAGCTCTGGCCGCGTTGCGAGAGTTCAACCACGAGCGGATCTACCTGACGGAAGCCTCGCAGCGCCAAGCTCGGTCCGTCGTAGCGATGCTCAGAGCCCTGGTGGAGCATTTCGTCGCTGCACCGCACGAACTTCCTTGCGGTGGGCTCTCCGCCACCCACCTCCACGGCGCAGACGGCGCCGTAGCGACCGCTACGGGCGTCACTGCTTGCGACGACATCGTGACCGCAGCCGTAGCGTGGGTCGGCGGGATGACAGACCGCTACGCTTGCCGCTGCGCAATCGAGCGGCTCGGTTGGGACCCGTCCCGGCTCCCAAAAGGTTACGACGTCGGCTGAGCCGGCCCGGTAGCGTACCCTGCTTCGCCGGCAGCGCCTCGTGCGACTCGCTGCTTGTCGGGTGAGCCTTCCTTGCCGTCCGCGCCGTCCAGCCAGGCAGGGGCGTTACGCTTCGCCCAGTCGCGGCTCACCCAACC
>JAJZAM010000324.1 GCA_021799445.1 Actinomycetes bacterium | reverse complement strand
TGATGCAGGCCTCTGAAGGCGTGGGAGCCACGACCGGGGCGCAGCCCTCGAAAACCGGCGGTGAGCAGGCGAAGGCCAGACGATCCCGGCGGGGTTACTTCCTGCCCGCAGTGATAGCGCTTGCGGTGCTTCTCGGTATCGGAACGGCCTTTGGGGCGGGAGACTTGGACCACCAAGCGCCCCGGGTTCTGTCCGGGGTCGAGGTGGCCTCCCAGGTCGAGCTGGGTCTGCAAGCCGAGGTAGGCGGCTCCAACCTGCCGTACGTGACCTGCCCGGCGAGCGAGCCGGTCAAAGCCGGGCTTAGCTTCAGCTGCTTCGATCATCCCCGCAACGGGCCCGCCAGGCCGATATCGGTAACCGAGATCGACGCCCACGGCCAGCTGCGTTTCGGCCTTCCCGGGTCCTGAGACGGGCTTTCCGGTCGAGCGTGCGGTCGAGTCCGTAAACTCGCCGGCATGGCGCTACGATCCGCATCGGGACAAGACCGGATCCTGACTCTGCCCAACCTGATCACGACCGTCAGGCTGGTGTTGGTGCCTGTCTTCGTGTGGCTCTTGCTCAGACCCGCCCACCGCGGCTGGTACCCGGCGGCTTTGCTGCTCGGCGCTCTAGGCGTCACCGACGGCGTCGACGGCTTCGTCGCCCGTAGGTTCGACCAGGTGTCCAGCGTCGGCAAGGTCCTCGACCCGGTCGCCGACCGGCTGCTTTTGGGCTCCGCTGCGATAGGCACGGTCATCTTGGGGGCTATACCGGCTTGGGTGGGGTGGCTTGCAATCGGGAGGGAGGCGATCGTCGCAGCCGGTTTCTTGGCTGTAGCGGCCGTGGGTGGGACGCGCATGGACGTGAGCAGGGCGGGTAAGGCCGGAACTTTCGGTCTTATGTGCGCAATCCCGCTGTTCCTCGCCGGTCACGCTTCCGACGACTGGCACCGGTTGGCCGAGGACCTGGCGTGGGTTTGCATAATTCCCGGCTTGTTGTCGGGCTGGTACGCGGTGGTCGGCTACGTCCGCCCGGCTGTAGCAGCCGTACGTGGGGGCAGCGCCGCCACCCCGGAGGAGACGGCGGTCACGACTCCAGGCGAGGCGGCTCGATGAAAGCTGTGATAATGGCGGGGGGGGAGGGAACGAGGCTGCGCCCTCTCACCTCCAACCAGCCGAAGCCGATGATGCCGATCGCTAACAGGCCGATGATGGAGCACATCGTGGAACTGCTCAAAGCGCACGGTTTCGACGACATAGTGGTGACCGTTGCGTTCCAGGCGAACGCCATCCGCACCTACTTCGGTAACGGAGCTGAGTTCGGCGTGAGGATGGCGTACGCGACGGAGGAGTCACCTCTAGGAACGGCTGGCTCGGTGAGAAACGCCATGGACGAGCTCGACGAGCCTTTCCTCGTCATCTCCGGCGACGTCGTCACCGACATCGATCTGGGCGCCCTAGTCGAGTTCCACACCGCCAAGCGGTCGATGGCTACGATCGGCCTTAAAGCCGCCTCCAACCCCCTAGAGTTCGGCATCGTGATCACCCGCCCTGATGGGGCGGTCGAGAGGTTCTTGGAGAAGCCCACGTGGGGGCAGGTCTTCTCTGACACGATCAACACCGGCATTTACGTGCTCGAACCTTCGATCTTCGACTACATCGAAGCACACAAGGCGGTGGACTTCTCCTCCGACGTGTTCCCGAGGATGCTCGCCGATGCCAGGCCGCTGTTCGGCTGCGTGGTCGGTGGTTACTGGGAGGACGTCGGAACGCTCGAAGCGTACGTCAGAGTGCACCAGGACGTTCTCGACGGGCAGGTAAGCCTCGCCATCGGCGGTTTCAGGGTGCGGGACGGAGTCTGGTACGGGGAGGGCTCGGAGATAGACCCCGACGCGACAGTGACCGGCCCTGCAGTGATCGGCGACAACTGCCGGATCGAACCCGGCTCGCGCCTGGGTGAGTACACGGTGCTCGGATCGAACGTGCGGGTAGGATCGGACAGCGTCGTCGAACGCTCCGTGGTCCACGACAACGTCTACCTCGGACCGGGTGTTCGCCTTAGAGGCGCAGTCGTGGGCCGTTCGAGCGACCTGCGCCGCGGCGCTCGCCTAGAGGAGGGCGTCGTCATCGGCGACGAGTGCCTCGTCGGAGAGCACGCCGTTATCAACCCGGGGGTGAAAGTCTACCCGTTTAAGACGGTGGAGCAGGGCGCTGTCGTCAACTCGTCGATCGTTTGGGAGTCACGCGGGGCGAGGCACCTCTTCGGGCGGCGCGGGGTGGAAGGCCTCGCCAACGTGGACGTGTCCCCGGAGCTGGCGGTGCGCCTGGCGATGGCTTTCGGTACGACGATGAAAAAAGGGTCGACCGTCGTGGCCTCCCGTGACACGAGCCGGGCCGCCCGGGTGCTCAAACGGGCGGTGATGGTCGGCTTGAACGCTGCTGGTATCGACGTGGCCGACCTCGAAGTCGCCACCGTGCCGATCACACGTTTCGCGGTTCACAGCGAACGGGCTGCGGCTGGCGTGTCGGTGAGACTGGTGCGCGACGACCCGCAGTCGGTGGTTATCCGCTTCTTCGACTCGAGCGGCATCGATATCTCCGAAGCGACGCAGCGTAAAGTCGAAA
>JAJZAM010000323.1 GCA_021799445.1 Actinomycetes bacterium | reverse complement strand
GCGCTCTTCGGCGTTCCTCGTCGAGCAGACCGTGACGTCCAGCGACGATCAGACCCCGCAGCTCTATCACCCCGCTACGGTCGAGTGTCAAAGCGACGGGGCCTCCCCCGAGTACCCCGGGATCCGAGGTGCGAGCGCGACCATCTCACGCCCGGGAGGTCCCATCTGGCGTCCGACGATGCGCTCTACGACGGTTATCGCACCCGGTCCGCTGGGAAGGATCCCGGACCATCTCAAGTATCCGGCCACGAGGCCGATGAGACGGTCGTCGAGCTCGTCTTGGTGCAAAAGCACCCTCTCGCCGGCGTCGAGCCAGCCTTTGAGAAGCGGGTACAGCTCGGCCACGACCGGGGCCACTTCGCCGCGAGCCGCCATAGGCAGGTGAGTCCAGGCCACACCCAGCTCGTCGTAGGCGTGCAGGTTGTGAGGCGACGGAAGCAGCGAAACTATCCGGGAGAACTCTGCGCCTCTCAACCACAGGATCTCCTCCTGGCGGCGCACCTTTCGGTGGTTCCTCGCGTAACCTCCGGGCCGCTCGCTCACGGCGAGCTTCCCTTTGATCACCCACGAGAAGTACCTGGGCGGTATTCCCGCCGCCCATTTGCTCTTGCTCAACTTCTGGTCCCCGCCAGGCTGGCCGCCATCACGGCTGGGGCGACGTCGTGAACCCGCACCATGGCCGCTCCTTTCAGGATCGCCCACGCAGACGTGGCTACCGTCGCCTCAAGGCGGTCCCGAGCCGGCGCTGCTCCTTCGAGCCCCGCCGGGTACCCTGACGGGCCGGCAAGAAACGACTTTCGGCTTGTCCCCACGAGCACCGGCCACCCGGTGGCTACGATCCGGTCGAGGTGCTTGAGCAGTGAGAAGTTGTGCGACGCGGTCTTGGCGAAGCCGATCCCGGGGTCTATCCAGATCTCCTCTACTCCGGCGCGCCGGGCGGTCTCGGCACGATCCGCCAGGTAGGAGGTGACCTCGCCGAGAAGATCGTCGTAGTTGGCCTTTGACGCCATCACCGCAGGGTCGGCGGGCATGTGCATCGCCACCCACCCGCAGCCGTTGTCGGCGGCTACCTGCCACAGAGAAGCTGAAACGTCGTTGACCAGACGCGCTCCTGCGGCGACGGCGGCGCGCGCCACCCGCTCCTTGCGGGTGTCGATGGAGACCGTCACTTCGCTTGACAGGGCTTCCACGACGGGCAGAACTCGGCGCAGCTCTTCGGCAAGCTCGACGGGCTGAGCTCCGGGCCGGGTCGATTCGCCGCCCACGTCGATGACGTCGGCGCCTTCTGCGATCATCTGACGGGCGTGGCGCAGCGCTGCGTCGGGGTCAAGCCAAAGGCCGCCGTCGGAGAAGGAGTCAGGTGTAACGTTTAAGACACCCATCACCTTGGCCACCCTGCAACAATACAGGGCGCTCAAGCCGGGGCGGCCGGCTGCTTCGAACCTGACCGCTGGTGGGAGCTCTCAGCGCGCGTTTCTCAAGAAGCTCATCGCCTCGCTGCGGGCGGCGACGCTGTCGCGCATCAGACCTCTCACCGCCGAGGTGACGGTGGTAGCCCCCGGCTTGCGAACGCCTCGCATGGACATGCACAGGTGCTCGGCTTCTACGACGACCAGAACCCCGCGAGGGCTGAGAGCTGACTCGAGACGGTCGGCGACTTGAGTGGTTAGACGTTCCTGCACCTGAGGTCTGCGGCTGAACCCGTCGACAAGGCGGGCTAGTTTTGACAGTCCTGTGATGCGGCCGTCCTCGTTGGGTATGTAAGCCACGTGAGCACGACCGAACCACGGGACCAGATGATGCTCGCACATGCTGAAAATGGGGATGTCGCGTACCATCACCATCTCGTCGTGGCCGAGGTCGAAGACCACTTCCAGGTGCTCCCCGGGATCCTGGTTAAGCCCGGAGAAAACCTCTTCGTACATCCTGGCGACCCGTCCGGGTGTTCCGACTAGACCATCCCTGGAGGGATCCTCGCCTATCGCCTCTAGGATCTCCCGGACTGCAGCTTCGATGCGAGCCAGGTCGACGCCGCCGGGCGCGCCGGGCGCGCCGGGCGCGGTTTCAGCTTTCGACATAGGTAGCAAGATACGGCAGGTTGCGGTAACGCTCCGAAACGTCGAGGCCGTACCCGACGACGAAGTCCGGCGGGATCTCGAAACCTTGATAGGCGAGGTCCAAGTCCACGGACTGCAGACCCCTCTTTACGAACAGCGCCACGACTTCGAGGCTCGCAGGGTGCCGAGCGGCCAGGTTGCGTCTCAGGTACGACAGCGTCAGCCCGGAGTCGACGATGTCCTCGACGATCAGGACGTGCCTGCCGTTGAGATCTGCGTCGAGGTCCTTGACGATCCGGACGACCCCGCTCGTCTGCGTCGAGTTGCCGTATGACGACACGGCCATGAAGTCGATCTCGACCGGCAGTTCGATCGCCCGGGCGAGGTCGGCCAGGAAGAAGCATGCGCCTTTTAGGACGCCGACCAGGAGGGGTACGCGCCCGGCGTAATCCCGCGTTATCTCAGCGCCCAGCTCCGCCACCCGGCGCTTGAGATTCTCCTCCGTCGCTACGACGGACCCCAGGCAGGGGTCTGACCGACGGTTGTA
>JAJZAM010000322.1 GCA_021799445.1 Actinomycetes bacterium | reverse complement strand
GCTGCGACCACGGCGGCGAAGCCGAGCAGGTCCAGTCCCCATCCGGCCCACCATGAGCCAGACCCGGCCGTGGTGTAGCCGGAGGCCAGGTGGGCGAGCGCGATGGCCGCCACGGATATCGCAGTCACCTCGTAGCGCCGGTCGCCGCCTATCGCGTGCAGGCGGAGGAGGCGGGCTATGAAAGCGGCGGCGCTGATCGCACCTAAAGCTTCTAGCACGCCGACGCTGACGGTGAGCCCCGACGGCAGCCAAGCTGGCGTGGCGAGGGAAGCGAAAACGCTGGCGGCGCCTAGTACGGCGAGGGTCAGCACGGACCAGGCCTTCCAACGCCGCCCTAAGGCCCGTCCGGGCGACGACGTTCCCAGCAGCACGGGGGTCAAAGCCAACGCTGCGGCCGGCAGGGCCGCCGCTCCAGCGCTGAAGCCCAGCTGCGGTCCTGCCTTTACGATTTCCGGCGCGTACGCCAAGCCCGGTGTGGCGAGCCCTTGCATTACGCCAAAACCGGAGACTGCGGTCATGGCCGTTCCCAGCAGGGCTAGCTCCCCGACCGAAGCCCGCCAGGCGCTGAGCAACATCCATATCGACGCCGCGAGGCACAACGCCATGGCGGCGGCGGGAAGGTCAGCGCGGGTGGCTAGCTGGTCGTAGCGTCCTCGAAGTGCGGCGCTACGCGGCAGGGAGATGACGGCTGCAGCACCCAGCGCGACCACCACGACGTAGAACCAATAGATGCGTCGACCCACAGAAGGCGCATCGGAGCCCTGTAGGGGCTACTTGAGAACCGGGAAGTCGCAGAAGCCAGGGGGAAAGTCGGGCGAGTCGAGCGGCCCGAAGGCAGATCTCGTCTAGCGAGCTGCGTCGGCGCCGGGTACGGCAGTAGATTTGGCCTTGACCCTTCGAGCCGTACGACCCAGGTGGCGCGACATGATGCTCCGAGCGGCTTCGACGTCGTGGGCTGCCACGGCGTCTACCAACGCGCGGTGCTCAGCCACCCCTGGCCGGCCCATCCTCGGAGCGACCGCCTGCGCCTCCTCCAAGGAGTGGCGTAGCGGAACCTGCAGGGATTCCACCAAGAAGCTCAGCGGGCGGTTGTGGGCGGCCACCGCAAAGCGTATGTGAAACTCGGTCGAGAACTGCACGTCGTGATGACCTGCCAGCAAGGCCGCCTCGGCCCGGTCGCAGATGCCGTACAAGTCTTCGAGATCTTGCTGTGTCGCTCGTTCGCAGACCAGTGGCACCAGACCCATCTCGAGCACCAACCTGGCTTCGGTCACCTCGTCGGCGTGCAGGGCCGCCATCGACAGCATGTCGGTGATGCCCTCTCCGATCTTGGCGCTGGTCGGCATCTTCACGAAGGCACCTCCGCGAGCGCCCACTTTGGTGTCGATCATTCCGGCGCCTTCCAAGAGGCGCAGGGCGTCTCTCACGGTCACCCGGCTCACGCCGAACTGCTGGCAGAGGTCTCGTTCGGACGGCAACCTGTCGCCTGGCCGCAACTGACCTTCCCGTACCAGACCGCGTATCTGGTCTGCTATCAACTCTGAGATGCGCCCCGATGCGACCGGTGTGAACAAAGTGACACTGGTTGCCAAGTCCTCGGCGGAGCGACCGTCAACGTCGTCTGTGAGCTCCACGCCATCGAGCCTAGGTCACATCCACGCCTGGCACCTAATGCAACCCCAAAACCAGCATATGGTATGATAATCGGACCAGATGTTGCTGGTGTGACCAAGGCGTGCCCACGATAGGGGCGGAGACTTCGAGGACTGGATGGCCGTGAAAGTAGTGGTGGACCTGGACAAGTGCCTCGGTTACGCAAATTGCGTGGCTGACGCACCCGAGGTTTTCGAGATACCGGAGGAGGCAATGATCGTCAGGCTGTTGCAGGACAGCCCTGGCGAAGAGCTTCGCTCTGCTGTCGAGGCAGCCGCTTTGGACTGCCCCGCCCGGGCTATAACGGTCCTCGACTAGTTGGAGGAAGGCGAATGAGCCACCGCGGTCCGATCAACTATTTCTCAACTAGGGAGGATTGATGCTTACCCAAGCAAACAACGAGTTGCTTACCAGGACCGGGCCGGGGACGCCCATGGGCGACCTTTTCCGGCGGTATTGGATGCCAGCGTTGCTCGCCGAGGAACTGCCCGAGAATGACTGCCCGCCGGTGCGGGTGAAGATCCTCTCGGAGAGACTCGTCGCTTTTAGGGACACCCAAGGCCGTTACGGGCTCATCGACGAGTTCTGCGCGCACCGCGGCGCCTCGCTGTGGTTCGGTCGTAACGAGGATTCGGGTTTGCGCTGCGCGTATCACGGCTTCAAGTTTGACGTGACCGGCCAGTGCGTGGAAGTTCCGGCCGAACCGCCCGGCAGCACTTTCTGCGAGCGGGTGAAGATGACTGCGTACCCGCTCGTCAAGGTCGGCGACATCCTGTGGACTTATATGGGCCCGGCGGAGTCAACCCCGCAGCTTCCCGAGTACGAGTTCGCTACCGTCCCGAAAGACCAGACTTTTACGTCGAAGCGCTGGCAGGAGTGCAACTGGCTTCAGGCGTTGGAGGGGGGCATCGACTCAAGCCACGTCTCTTTCCTGCATTCTTCGGGGCTTCGCGATGACCCGCTTTTCAAAGGTT
>JAJZAM010000321.1 GCA_021799445.1 Actinomycetes bacterium | reverse complement strand
GCCGTCACAACCCACGAGAACTTCCTGTCGAACGTCGAGACGTGCCGCCGTCTAATGGACCTGCCCGAAGCCGAGTTGCGCAACTTGGTGTCAGTACCCCTGTTCCACGTTACGGGCTGCAACAGCCAACTCCTGCCGACGCTGCGCCTGGGAGGTACGACCGTAGTCATGGCGTCCTTCGACGTTCAGCGGTTCCTGGCGGTGTCCGTAGAGGAGCGAATCAACCTGGTCACCTCAGTCCCGGCGATCCTGTGGCTCGCGATGACCCAGCCGAACTTCGCCGACTTCGACCTGTCCGGTATCCGCTGGGTGACCTACGGCGGCGCGCCGACACCGCCCGAGCAGGTTGCGCGAATGCTCGAAGCTTTCCCGAACGCCAAACTGGGCAACGGGTTCGGCCTGACCGAGACGTCGTCCGTCGCGACTTTCCTGCCCCACGACTGGGCGCATTCGCGAGCGGAGACAGTCGGTTTCGCCGCCCCGCCCGTCGAGTTGGACCTCGCGGACGTCGACCCGGCGACCGGAGCCGGGGAGCTCCTGGTGCGAGGGCCGAACGTGGTCGCCGGCTATTGGGGTAAGCCCGAGGCCACCGCCGAGGCGTTCGTCGGCGGCTGGTTGCACACAGGTGACATCGCCCGGGTCGACAGCGACGGCTTCTGCCAGATCGTCGACCGCAAAAAGGACATGGTCAACCGGGGAGGCGAGAACGTCTACTGCGTCGAAGTCGAAAACGCCCTGGTCTGTCACCCCGACGTCTTCGAAGTGGCGGTCGTCGGCGTGCCGGACACGATGATGGGCGAGAAGGTAGGGGCCGTGGTGGTACCCAGGCCGGGTCGCAGCATAGACCCCGCCGAACTGGTCAGCTTTGCAAGGACCCGCCTAGCGGACTTCAAGGTGCCCCAGTACGTCGTGGTCCGACCCGACCCTCTGCCGCGCAACCCGGGAGGGAAGGTCCTCAAGGCCTCCGTTCGAGATCAGGCAGACTGGGGACGGCCGCTGCGCTGAAAGGTCCGTCGCACCGGCCGGCCTGGGGTCGCCCTGGCCGGCCCGGGGCATAGACTCGGCCGGTGATCGATCCGGTCGTGACAACCCAATGGCTGCGTGATCGCATCGCGGCGTCTAACGCTGAGGGCGCCGGCGACGTGGTAGTAGCCGACGTGCGCTGGTACCTAGACGGGTGCAGCGGGCGCGAAGCTTACCTTCGCGGGCATCTCCCCGGGGCTGTGTTCGTCGACCTCGACGGCTGCCTGGCAGGGCGGGGCGGCCCGCTGGTGGGACGGCACCCGCTGCCCGCCCCGGAGGTCTTCGCGGCGGGTATGCGCCGGGCGGGGATCTCCGACGCGACGACTGTCGTCGCCTACGACGACGCCGGGGGTGTCATAGCAGCACGCCTGGTGTGGATGCTGAGGGTCACCGGTCACGACGCTGCCCTGCTCAACGGGGGCCTAGGAGGCTACGAGGGTCCCCTCGACGACGGGGAGGTCACCCGGCCACCGGGCGCGTTCAGCCCGGTCGACTGGCCGAGCGACCGGTTGGCGGGCATCGACGACCTCGAAGGCCCCGGGCTGGTCCTCCTCGACGCCCGCGACCGCAGCCGTTTCGAAGGCGGCGTCGAGCCGATCGACCCCCGCCGGGGTCACATACCCGGCGCCCGGAACCTTCCCTGCCGAGAGAACCTCGACGCCGACGGCACGATCCTGCCCCCCTCGAAGCTGCGGGAGCGTTTCGCGGCAGCCGGCGTGAACGACGCTACCGCAGTCGTGTCCTACTGCGGTTCGGGAGTAACGGCGTGCTTCAACCTGCTAGCGCTCGAGCTCGCCGGGTTCCCCCCCGGACGGCTCTTCCCGGGCTCGTGGTCCCAGTACAGCCACGCCGCTGACAGGCCCGTCGCCGAGGGCCCCGCCTAGCACGAGCCGGCCGTGTGCGGTCGGGCAGTGCGAGGTCCGGCCGGCGTGCGGTCGGGCAGTGCGAGGTCCGGCCGGCAAATGTTCCGCAGTGGGAAAGTTACGCAATGATGGCGGTGTGACAGACATCCCGCTGATCCGCCCGGCTCGCCATGGCGACGAAGCCGAGATCGTCCGCCTCGTCAAGGCGTTAGCCACTTACGAGCGTGAACCCGACGCAGTAAAACTCGACACGGACTTGCTGCACGCTGCGCTTTGCGGACCGCAGCCGGTGGCTTCGGCGCTGGTAGCCGAAGGCCCTCTGGGACTGGTTGGGCTCGCCCTTTGGTACAAGACGTTCTCCACGTGGACTGGACGCCCTGGCATGCACTTGGAGGACATCTACGTCGAGGCCCAAGCGAGACGTGGCGGTCTCGGCCGCCGTCTGATGGCCCATCTCGCTTCCATCTGCGCCGAGGAGGGAATGGCCCGCCTAGAGTGGGAGGTCCTCGACTGGAACGAGCCGGCGATGGCCTTTTACAGGTCGCTCGGCGCTGCCGCCCTCGACGAGTGGCAGACGTGGAGGGTCACCGGCGACGCACTAACCGAGCTGGCCCGGCAACGAGACTGACCATCGCCGCTGCGGGTAACCTAGGTGAGGCTGACAGGAGGCGACAATGCAAGCTGACACGGCATGCGCCATGCCACAAACCGCTGAGGGCAATCCAGGGGGCGTCGAGGTAGAAAGCTTCGACGTCGTGATCGTCGGCGCT
>JAJZAM010000320.1 GCA_021799445.1 Actinomycetes bacterium | reverse complement strand
CCTAGAAACCCTGGGGTGCAAAGCAGAGTGCACACACCTGACTAGAAGCGGAAGGGGGCAACTCCGGGTAGCGTCGGGCACCAGCATGCACACGCTGCGCCCGTCGAGAGAAACGGCCGAGAGCTGCTCGTGTATAAACGCTTCCACGACGTCTTCGGCCAAGAGGACTCCTGGGCCGCCGACGGTAGCTGCCCCGACCGGCGAGCTAGTCTCGATCCTCTCGTGAGCCACTTCTCTCGGACCCCCCTGCCTTATGGCGAGTACTTGCATCCAATGGTAGTGCGGATGAGTATGTGAACGATGCCTTCGACGCCGCCTCGGTTGGAACTAAACCCTGATCGCCTCCTACCGGGAGATCCCCATCAGCGGCGTATAGCTCGTCGACTCTATGAGGCAATCAAGGAACTGCCGGTGATCTCACCCCACGGCCACGTCCAACCGCACCTCCTAGCCGAAGACGCCGTCTTCAAGGATCCGGCGGGTCTTCTAATATCCCCCGACCATTACGTGACCCGCCTGCTTCACGCGACCGGCGTAGGCCTCCACGACCTGGGAGTGGGCCACCAGTCGCTTTCCGAGGACGAAGCGAGGCGGGCGTGGAGGCTCCTATGCGAGCACTGGCAAGTGTTCGCAGGGACGCCTGTACGCTTGTGGTTTGAGGCTGAGCTGGTGGAGATATTCGGGGTCACGCTGCGGCCGTCAGCCCAGACAGCCGACACCATCTTCGACCAGGTGGTGGGCTGCCTCGGCCAGAACGCCTACAAGCCACGCGCTCTGTACGACCGCTTCAAGATCGAAGTGCTAACGACAACTTTCGACCCCTGCGACGATCTTTCAGTGTACGACGTACTCGCCAACGACCCTACCTGGGCAGGGCGGGCTATCCCAGCGTTTCGCCCGGATCGCTACCTTGAACTCGCCAGGCCGGACTGGCCGAAGTTGGTCGAGCAACTCGGGGAGGCTGCAGGGGCGGACACCGGGGACTATCAAGGCTTCCTAGCGGCCCTCGAACAACGCCGGCGCTACTTCGTCGACCACGGCGCGACATCAACTGACCATAGCCATCTCGACGCACGCACCGATCCACTCGAACGGCCCGAAGCGGCGAGGATCTACCGGGCTGCTCTGGCCAGCGAGGCCAGTAGCGACGAAGCAGTAGCGTTCCGCCGGCACATGATGCTGGAGATGGCACGGATGTCCTGCGAGGACGGGCTCGTGATGACGCTGCACCCTGGGATCAGACGCAACCACCATCAGCCGACTGAGGCTACCTTGGGCCCCGACACTGGCTGCGACATCCCAGTCAGGGCCGAATTCACAGAGGCTCTGCGGCCCCTTTTGGAACGTTACGGCACCGCCGCAGGCTTCCACCTGGTCGTCTTCACAGTAGACGAGACCGTCTGGTCTCGGGAGTTGGCTCCTATGGCCGGCTTTTACCCGTCGGTGTATGTGGGAGCGCCGTGGTGGTTCCTTGACGCACCGGATGCTATTAGGCGGTTCCGGTCTGCCGTGACCGAGACAGCCGGTTTCTTCAAGACTTCCGGGTTCGTGGACGATACCCGTGCCTTCTGCTCCATACCGGTACGCCATGACATGTCGAGGCGCCTGGACGCCGGCATGCTGGCCGGGTTAGTCGCCGAGCACCGCCTGAGCGAGGAGGAGGCAGCCGAGGTCGCCGGCGCATTAGTTACAGAGCAACCCAAGCGGGTGTTCAAACTTTGACGTCAGCGCAAGGCCCGACGTGAGCGCTCGACGGCTTTCACGAGCTTACGGGTTAGGCCGACCGGCCGGCCCTGTGAGGCTAGTTCACCTGGGGCTTGGAAACTTCTTCCGCGCTCACCAGGCTTGGTACACCGATAGAACCAGCGATGCAGAGGATTGGGGTTACGCTGCTTTTTCGGGACGCTCAGCGCGGGTGGCTGGCATCCTCGAAGAACAAGGCGGTCTCTACACGCTGGCTGTTCGGTCGCCAAGCGAAGACCGCTTGGAGCTCGTCGGTTCTATCAGCGAAGTGCACAGCCCCCAGGATCATCAGGCTTGGCTCGCCTGCCTGTCGTCACGACGTGTAGCCGCTGTGACGATTACCGTTACCGAAGCCGGGTACTGCGCAAACGCAGCAGGTGATCTGAACTTCTCCGACGCCTACGTTGCCCGTGATATTGAGCGGCTCAGAGCCAACCTGACCGAACCAGTTGTCACTGCCCCGGCACGGCTGGTAGCCGGACTGGCGGCCCGGCGCCAAGCAGACGCTGGGCCGATCACCTTGATCTCTTGCGACAACCTAGCCGGTAACGGTGCCCTGACCGCCCGGGTAGTCGAACAACTCGCTGAGTTTGTCGACCCATCCTTTTCGCATTGGATGGCCGAGTCCGTAGCAGTCGCCGGAGCAGTCGTCGACCGAATCACCCCGAAGTCAACCCATGAGGACTTTGACTTCGTGAGCGCCAGGGCCGGATACCGGGACGAGGCTGTCGTCGTGTCTGAGCCCTTCAGCGAGTGGGTTATCTCAGGCGCCTTCCCTGCCGGCCGGCCGAAGTGGGAAGATGCAGGCGCCTTATTCGCCAAAAACGTTACGGACTACGAGAACCGAAAGCTCTGGCTACTCAACGGCGCCCACTCCCTACTCGCATACGCCGGGTCTATTCGAGGTCACCAGACCGT
>JAJZAM010000061.1 GCA_021799445.1 Actinomycetes bacterium | reverse complement strand
GCAGTCCCCAGAGGGTCGGTCAGCCCCCGACGAGCGCCGCTGCGACCTCAGCCTCGTCAAGGCGCCGAAAAGCACGCCGACCGTTGGAGCGGTCCAAGACGGCGACTTCGAGCTCCCTGGCTTGGGCGGACCGGTCCCCGCTGAGAGCGTTCGCGCTTCTTCTCAGAGCCTCCTCCAGGCTCCACTGGGGGTCGTAGCCCTCAGCCAGGCGTGCGCTGATGACGTCAGCTTCGCCGCCTAGCACGCTCAGGTTGTCCTCGTCCATCACCGAGCCGTCGTAGAGGATGTGGTAGAGCTGATCGGCAGCTCCAGCCTCGCCCACCTCGGCGACGAGGATCTCAACTTCGAGGGGCTTGAGCTCGTGAGTGAACACGTTCCCCATGTACTGGGCGTACAAGTTCGCCAAGGATCGAGCGTCGACGTCCTCACGGCTGAACTGGTATCCCTTAACGTCGGCGTGCTGGACGCCGGCACGCCGCAACGAGTCGAACTCGTTGTAGCGCCCGACCCCCGCGAACGCTATGCGGTCGTAGATCTCGCTCACCTTGTGAAGGCTCTTGGACTGGTTCTCAGCGCAGATCAGGATCCCACCCGAGTACACGGTCGCTACCAGTGGACGGCCGCGAGCGATGTTCTTTCGCGCGAAGTCCGCCTTGTCTTTCATGAACTGCTCTGGCGCGACGTAGAAAGGCATGCTCATCGCAGCGGCTCCTCGGGTTGGTTGCTGGGGGTCGGAGCGGACCTCGAACTGAGAGAAACGACAGCGGCGAAGCGCTGCGCCACCTCGGCGGGGTCGAGGTACTCAAAACCCTCGGAGGTGATCGTGGCGACGCTCGGATAGATGCCTCGAACGGCGTCGGGACCCCCGGTTGCCGAGTCCTCGTCTGCGGCGTTCCACAGCGCCGAGACCGCCAACTCGACCGCGCGAGAACGTGAAAGGCCCTCGCTCCATCCGAGCTTGATTGTCGTCTTGGCGTCCCTGCCACCAGACCCGTCCGCGTGAAAGTCGGTCTCCTCGTAGCGCCCGCCGGTCGGGTCGTAGGAGTAGATCCTCCCTGTGGCCCTCTTAAGGTCGTACCCCGCGAACAGCGGTACCACCACGAAACCTTGGAGAGCCATGCCAAGATGCGATCTGACCATCTGCGCGAGCTGGTTAGCCTTTCCGTCGAGGCTCAAAGTGGAGCCTTCCACCTTCTCGTAGTGCTCGAGCTGCAGTTGGAAAAGTTTGACCATTTCCATAGCCGGGCCGGCCGCGCCGGCGATCGCAACTCCGCTGTAGCGGTCAGCAGGGTGCACCTTGTCCATGGCACGGTGTGCTATCGAGGGACCTGCGGTTGCCCTACGGTCGCCTGCCATCACAACCCCGTCGGCGAAGCGCAGCGCGACTATCGTCGTAGAGTGACGTACCTCGAAGGGCAGCTGCGTAGACGTCGCTCCGGTGTGCTGTGAGGTGGCGTACGGCAGCCCGGCGAACGGATCCAGCTCTAGGCGACGCAGGAGCTCAGTGAAGTTCGGGCCTGGAGAGCTCGAAGCCTCGAACATGGGCAGCGTCACTTCGACGCCGCCACGACCGGCGTGACCTTAGACGGCGTCGGTGTTCTCACTGGCCTCCTTTTTGGACGTAGCTCCTCACGAACTCCTCGGCGTTCTCTTCGAGAACCTCGTCGATCTCGTCGAGGAGGTCGTCGAGCTCGGCTTTGAGCTCGTCGCCTTTCTTGGTCTTTGCCGAAGGGACATCCTCGACGGCGGTGTCTTCGCTGCGGGAGGTCGTCGACCTCTTTATCTGTTCTCGTTCTGCCATTGCACTCAGCCTCTTCTTGTTCGGGGCCTCTTCCTATAGAGGCCACTTAATGTAGGGGCTCTAACAGCCTACGAGCCCGTAGTTCGATATGAGCCCGGCCGTTTCCTTAAGAGCCCAGCGCTTCGATCAACTCGGCCGGACTGGCGACGCTTGCGAGCAGGCCTTCCACGTGCGCGCGGGTACCTCGAAGAGGTTCGAGCATCGGCACCCGGCACAGCGGTTCCCGGCCCAGGTCGAAAACTATCGAATCCCAGTTAGCCGCCGCGATGGCCGGAGCCCACCGCTGGAGGCACTTGCCTCGAAAGTAGGCGCGGGTAGTCTCGGGCGGCTCGTCAACGGCCCGGCGCACCTCGTCGGGTGTGAAGATCGTTTCCATACCCAAACGGGCGAACAGCGACCGGCCCGGTGCCACGTCGTGGTACTGCAGGTCCATGGCGCGAAGCTTTGGGTCGCCCCACGAAAGGCCGTGACGGTCCCGGTAGCCTTCGACAAGGCGAAGTTTCGCTACCCAGTCAAGCTGGCGCGACAGGCTCATCGGGTCTGACTCTAGGCCGGAAAGCACGTCCTCCCAGCGGTTGAGGATGTCCCTGCCCACTGCGTCACCCCCCACCGAGTCCAAACCGCACGACTCGGAGTACTTCTTGGCTAAAGCCAAATGCTCCCACTGCATCTCCAAAGCGGTCATGGTCCGCCCGTCTTGGAGCTCGATCGGCACCGTTAGAGACAGGTCGTATGAGACCTCCCTCAGAGCGCTCACCGGGGCTCGCAGCGAGAAATCCTTGCCGGCCCGGGTGAACCAGTCGTCTTCGACCATCGAGAGTATGAGAGCCGTGGAACCCACCTTGAGGAACGAGGCCACCTCGGACAGGTTGGCGTCGCCGACGATCACGTGAAGCCGGCGATACTTGTGAGAGTCGGAGTGCGGCTCGTCGCGGGTGTTGATTATCGGCCGTTTGAGGGTGGTCTCAAGACCGACTACCTCCTCGAAGAAGTCTGCTCGTTGGGTCAGCTGGAAGTCGATGCGACGTCCGTCGGGCGGTGGAACCTCGCATCCCACCTTCCCGGCTCCCGTGAAGATCTGGCGTGTGACGAAATGGGGTATCACGCCTGTGATCACCCGTGAGAACGGCACGGAACGGTCTAAAAGGTAGTTCTCGTGGTTACCGTACGAGTTGCCTTTGCCATCGGAGTTGTTCTTGAGCACCACGACGCTCTGGCCGGGACCGAGAAGCGCCGTGGCGAAACGCACCGAGTCGGCCAGGATCATCTCCCCTGCCCGGTCGTAGCGGACGAGGTCGTAGACGTCGGCGCACTCGGGTGTCGAGTACTCCGGGTGGGCGTGATCGACGTAGTAGCGGGCGCCGTTGGTGAGGACGGTGTTGACCAGGTGGGTTTCCACCTCCGGCGGCATCGACGCTTCCCTGGCGAAGCCCCGCGCGTCGCGTCCTGGGGTCTCGTCCTCAAAATCCCATCCGACCCGGCGGCTGCGCTCCGACACGTACGCGTTGATCAGAGCGGAGGACGCCACAACTGGGTTCGACTCGGCGCTGCCCCGGATAACGATCCCGTATTCGGTCTCCATTCCGAGGACCTTGGTGATGGCCACGGTAGTGACCTTAGCGACTCAGCGGCCCTTGGAGGCAGCTATCGCCGTTGGGACCCACCGGCGGGTTGGGCGGGCTGCGTCGATCACAGGTACTGGCCGGTGGCAACCCTCTCTATCGCTCGACCGCCGGTGGTCTCGTCGCCTTGGGATCTGATCGTGCGTATGTAGACGATCCTCTCCCCTTTCTTGCCGGAGATCTTCGCCCAGTCGTCAGGGTTGGTGGTGTTGGGCAGATCCTCGTACTCCTTGTACTCTTGGCGGATCGAGTCGAGCAGGTCCCGGGTTCTTATACCTGGGGTGCCGGAAGCTATGACACGCTTTATCGCAAGCTTCTTAGCCCGCCGGACGATGTTCTCGATCATGGCTCCGGACGCGAAGTCTTTGTAGAACATGATCTCCTTGTCACCGTTTTGGTAGGTGACCTCAAGGAACTGGTTGGCCTCGTCGTCGCGGTACATCTCCTGGGTGGTCGCCTCGATCATCGCCCGAACGGCCTTGTCGCGGTCCCCGCCACCGAGTGTCTCCACCTCGGCCTCGTCTAGGGGAAGGTCGGAGGTCAGGTACCTGGCGAAGATCTGCTGAGCGGCTTCACGGTCAGGCCGTTCGATCTTGATCTTCACGTCGAGGCGTCCCGGCCTGAGGATAGCCGGGTCTATCAGATCCTCCCGGTTGGAGGCTCCGATGACGATCACGTTACGCAGCGCTTCGACACCGTCAATCTCTGCTAGAAGCTGAGGGACGATGGTGGACTCCATGTCCGAGCTGATACCGGTACCACGCGTCCGGAAGAGGGAGTCCATCTCGTCGAAGAACACGATCACCGGAACGCCCTCCTCGCTTTTCTCCCGGGCCCGCTGGAACACCAGTCGTATCTGGCGTTCCGTCTCGCCGACATACTTGTTGAGCAGCTCCGGTCCTTTGATGTTCAAGAAGTAGCTGCGGGCGCTGCGATCCCCTGTCGCCTCAGAGACCTTCTTCGCCAACGAGTTGGCCACGGCTTTGGCTATGAGAGTCTTGCCGCAACCTGGCGGGCCGTAAAGCAAGATCCCCTTCGGAGCGGGAAGTTTGTGCGCTATGAAGAGGTCCCGGTGGAGGAACGGAAGTTCCACAGCGTCGGTGATCGCCTCGATCTGGGCGTCCAAGCCTCCCACGTCCTCATAGGAGATGTCGGGGACTTCCTCTAGCACCAACTCCTCAACTTCGGGCCTTGGGAGCTTCTCCAAGATCAGCCCGGTCCTCGGGTCCATCAGGACCGAGTCGCCCGTACGGAGCTTGGTCCCTGCCAGAGTCTCGGCGATGTCGACGACTCTCTCCTCGTCTGCCCGTCCTACGACGAGCGCCCTGGTGTCGTCGAGGAGGTCTTTGATGGTGACCACCTCGCCCGCCTTTTCTGCAGAGCGGGCCAGAACGACGTTGAGGGACTCGTTTAAGACGACTTCGGCTCCCTTGGTCAGGCCGGCTACGTCCTCGGCGAGAGCGGGGTGCAAAGCCACCCGCATCTTGCGACCGCCGGAGAACACGTCGACGGTCCCGTCGTCGTTGCGACCTAGAAGGGTTCCGTAGGCCGACGGCGGCTGGGTGAGCTTGTCGACCTCCTCGCGTAGCGCTGCGATGTGCTCGCGCGCCTCGCGCAGAGTGAAGGTCAACCTTTCGTTCTGGGAGATGGCCTGCTGCAGCTGCCCTTTCGTTTCCAGCAGCTTCTCCTCCAGGGTTCGGACTCTCGTAGGCGATTCGTTCATCCGCCGGCGCAGGATAACCAACTCGTCCTCAAGTGCCCTGGCGTGGTCACGAAGTTCGTGGAGCTCCTCGCCGCCCCCGCGGGCAGCCCGGCCCATGTCAGTTCTCGGTGTCTCGTTGTCGAAGACGTCGCTCATTGGCACCTCGCTTTTGTCTACCTTCGAACCTACCCCCACTGGGGCCAACATGGTTGGCTTTAAAACGGCCGGGAAAAACGGGGCCGTCCATGCACTGTCGGCCGCCCAGCCGCTACAGTAGAGGAACAACAGGCGCTATAGGGCGCCTTGAGCTAGAGGACGTCGAGAATGCGAGGCAACACTCCGCGATGAAGGTTTGGATCGACCAGGATCTTTGCACTGGCGATGGACTCTGCGAGGAGATAGCTCCCGCCGTGTTCACCCTCCTCGACGACGGGCTGTCGTACGTGAAAGAGGGCGATAAGGTCTTCGACAACCCCGGTGGGCAAGAAGGCCTTGCTGTCGTTCCCGACGGCATGGAGGACGCCACGCGCGAGGCTGCAGAGGAATGCCCTGGGGAGTGCATCTTCATCGAGGAGTAGTAGCCTCACCCGCCGGTGAGGCACGCCCCCGTCGAAGCCTGAGCGCTTCGGGGTTCCGCTAAGAACGCCTTCAACTCGGACGTGTTGAGAGCGTAAGAGACCCCGGACTGCTGGGCGGAGATCGCGAACGCAACGCCGATCACCTGACCTGACGGGTCAACCACAGCCCCGCCCGAATCACCCCTTGCTAGGTCTGACGCCATCACCAGGATGCTCCGTTTGGTGTTGTGGGTGCCGTAAATGTCAGGTCCTACAGCCTCCTCGATCGCTGCAACACGGGCCGGAACCACTGCGAGGGGGTCCTGGCCGTTGGGATGGCCGAACACTGCGCCTAGCTCACCTTGCCTGGGTGCGCCGATCGGTAGGGGCGGCTCATTCAGCCCTGGCACCGACAGCAACGCCAGGTCCCGGTAAGGGTCGTAGGACACGACGGTAGCAGCCAAGACACGCCCGGAAGGGGTTAGCACCGACGTGGCGCCGGGTTTCTCCCCGGCCACGACGTGAGCGTTAGTGATGACCAAGCCACGCTCCACGACGAAGCCGCTGCCGTCGTAGATGGACTGGCATGCCTGGCCTTGTACTTTCAGCGTGGACGCTGACACGGCTGACACCAGCGACGGGCTCAAAGGCAGCGACGATGGTGGGGCGCCCACGTTGGCCGCCGGCGCCAAAGCGGCGAACACCTCCGGGTTGCCGTCCCCGACTATCCTGCGAAGGACGTCAAGGGCAGGCGGCGGTGCCGGCAGGTCCCGGGAGATGGCCCGGGCTACCGCCGAGCCGTCAACGGCTCTAGACACCGTGCCCTGGGTAGCTGCCAGAGTCGGCAGCAGCAGCCATACCACGGTCAACATGCCGGCCGCCCCTACGGCGGCTCCGACGAGACGGTCCAGAGTGCGCAAAGGACCCAGGGGCAGCACGTGATGCAGCCGTCCGCCCAGGAAAAGTCCAAGCGCTTGGCCTATGACGGCTCCTCCTATGAGCATCCCGACGGCGACGACCAGCAGTGTCGACGGAGACGAGCTCCTCAGATGACGGAACACCGCCGGAAGTAGCCTTGCCGCCACGTACAGCCCCCCAGCGAGACCTACCCAGGAGATGACCCTGCCCAGGAAGCCGATCCGGTAACCGCCGAGCGCTGCGAGCACTGCGGCACCACCTATTGCAACGTCGACGACGTCCCCTGACGTCACAGGGACGGCGCCAGCTTAGGGTCGAAGCGGGTGCCGAGAAGCCGCGCCGAGGTCAAGAACCCGGTGTGTGCCACCATGCGATGGTCGGGTCGCACCGATTGGCCCTCGACGTGCCAGCTGCGCAGCAGGACCTCGACCGTCTCGGCGAGACCGAAGCTGCTTTCGGCGATCGCCGAGCGCAGCGTGGCTACCTGGCCTATCGTCGGAAGGTACGCAACCATGATGCCACCGGGGCGTAACGCCGTCTCGGCTGGCCGCACCAGCCGCCAAGGTTCGGGTAGGTCCAAGACGATACGGTCGTAACCCGTCTCGGAGATACCTTCGTAGGCGTCGCGGACGTCGACTTTGTAGTTGCTGAGCGCCTCATGTCCCAGAAACTCCCCGACGTTGGAGCTGGCTCGCGCAGCGAAATCTTCCCTTATCTCGTACCCCGTGACCTGCGCACCCGCCCGCAGGAGGGCCATGGACATCGCGCCCGAGCCGACACCCGATTCGAGCACTCGAGCCCCTGGGAAGATGTCGGCGATCATCAGGATCGGACCGAGGTCTTTTGGGTATATGACTTGCGCGCCGCGGGGCATTGCGAGAACCACGTCGGATAGGGTCGGCCGGACTGCGACATAGCGACCCCCGCGCGTGGAGCGAACTTCGCAGCCCTCGGGCGACCCGATCACAGCGTCGTGGGGTACCGGTCCGTTATGGGTGTGGAACTCCCCGCCTACGCTCAACTTCACCAGGTAGCGGCGCCCTTTGCTGTCGTAGAGCAACGCACGTTCGCCGGCCGCGAAAAGCCCGTTCATGTATTCGAGGAGGCCCGCTCGACGAGCTTGCAGAACGCGCAGATCCCAGACACGGTCGGGTTGGCGCAGCTTGGACAGGCGTGCAGGGATTCCCTTTCCTCGGCGGCTACCTGGCCGACAAGAGGAGCTACCTTGTCGAAAAAGCCGAACAAGAAGGCGCTTTTGGTCCCCGGGGAAGTCTCTTCGACCCTGTTGAGCAGCTCCTTGTAGCCGAGGTGACGGTTCCCGGCGGACATTGGACATTCTTCGACGATGTAGTCGATCCCTTCTAAGACGCAGTAAGCGGCGGTCTCGCGCTCAGCAAGACGCACCAAAGGCTTGACCTTCTTGACGAAACCGGCGCCTTCGGCCAGCACCGGCTGCTGACGCCCTAGGTAGGCCAGATCCCACCTCAGGACGTTACCGAAAAGGACAGCGGCTTCGTCGTCGAGGTTGTGACCGGTCGCGATCACCTGGTACCCGCCTTTTAGGGCCTCCGAGTTGAAAAGGTGCCTCTTAGAAAGACCACACGCCGAGCACGGTGCACGCTTAGCGGCGCGCGAACCGGTGGGAATGTCGAAGCCGAAGTCGCCGGGCAGGTCGACCTCCACGAGCCTGGCCGAACGCGAAGCTGCAAAGCGGCGGGCGTAGGCGGCCGACTCGGAGCTGTAATCGCCGATACCCAACCCGATGTACAGACCGTCCGCGCGGTAGCCGAGGCTGAGCAGTATGTCCCAAAGGGCGAGCGAGTCCTTGCCTCCCGACACGGCGACGAGGACTCTGTCTTGGCTGGTCAGCATCGAGTTCGACTCGACAGTTCGGGCAACCTGGTCCCGGCAGTGCTTGACGAAACACTGGTGGCAGAAACCGGCGTTGTGCCTGCGGATCTCGATCACCGCAGGCTGCCGGCAAACTCGGCACCTCACACGCTGCCACCGGATATCACGGGACGGATCTCCACAGACACGGAATCGTCTAGGACCGAGTCTCCCGTCACGAGCGTTCCGTCTACGATCACGAGCACCGCCTCACGGCTGATGTCTAGATGTGCCAACAGCGACGCCACCGTGACGGGCCCCGGAACCTCCAGTGCTCGTCGGGGGTTGCGCAGCAGGACTTTCACCGCAGCGTGCCCCACCCGGTCAACTGCGGGGCTCGTGGAAAATCTGCAAGGTCTCCCCGGGCGCTAGACGGGAGGAGAACACGACGTCTTCGCTTCTTCGCAGAGCCCGCATAGCCAGCCATCCCAGAGCTGCCGCCGCTCCGAGGGCAGTCCAAGCCGGACTTCCCCCCGCTACTCCTCTACGCCAACCCTGACGAAGCGCGCGACGCAGGGCGCGTTCCGCCAAACTGGAAACGGTGTTCACAGGCGTCTGACCTCCACCCAGGTCGCTTTGCGCGTGCCTCGGCGCTTGCCGAGCCAGAACGACACGACGACCGCCGCCAACGCCGCCCCGCTGGCGATGACCACCAGCTTTGAACGGGCTGATTCTACTTTGGTGTCCGCGTCGGTTCTGATCTGCTCCAGCTTGGCTTTGATGTCGCCGATCTCCACCCGGCCCGACGAGTTTTTAGGGGCACTCGAAGGCTTGGGACGCCCCTTGTCCGAGCTCATCTGACACCTTTCGTTATACGACTGGCGGCTGCGGCAGCTCCAGCGGCGGCGACGACAGCAGCGACGCTGTAAGGCACCCACGACAAATCCCCTCCCAGGTGCACGCCTGCCTCGCCCTGTAGCAAGCGCAGCACGGCCAACGCGCCAAGAACACCCCCGACCGCGATCAGCAGCGCACCGGCCGCCCCCCACGCGACGAAGCGCACGAGGCTCTTTAGCGGGTCCAGGGTCTCCTGCTTGGCGTAGGCGACGACCATCCCTAGGAGCTCATGAAGGTGCTCCCCGACCGAGTCGCCGTCTTTTCGACCCGGCCCGGGTCGACCCGGGCCGGGTTTGTCATCGTTGTTCTCGGGCGCGTTCACGACCATGACATCTTTACCGTCTCGGGCTTTCCGCTGCAAGGACCTGAAGGTCAGGCAGCGCTGATTTCGATTAGATTCCTGTGCTGGTGCGGATACTAGTAGCGGTTTTAGTCGGCCTTTTCACCTGTCAGATAGCGATCTTCCTCACGACCGTGTTCCTTCATCGGACTCTGTCGCACAAGGCGATCACAATGTCTAGGGGCCTGCGCTTTGCGTGCCGGCTCTTAGTTTGGATCTCTACGGGCATACGCCCCAGGGAATGGGTAGGGGTCCACAGGAGACACCACGCCTACACGGACGTGGCCGGAGATCCTCACTCGCCGGCCCTCGAAGGCTTCTGGAGAGTGCAGCTGGGTAACGTTGCGCTATACCGGCGAAGCGCCGCCGACGGTCCGAGCATCGAGCGTTACTCGAAGGACCTGCAGGCGGACCGCTGGGACAGGGTACTCTTCGACCGTTCGCTGCTCGGCCTCTCAATAGGGATAGGCATACTCTTCTTGGTATTTTGGGGCAACTGGGAGATGACCCTCGTAGCGTCGGGGGTGCACACAGTCGCATACTTGGCCCTCAACTCCGCCGTCAACGCCGTGGGCCACTCTTACGGGAAACGCCCTTTCACCGGCCTGGCCACGAACAACCAGTGGCTGGCGTGGCTAACCGGCGGTGAGGGCCTTCACAGCAACCACCACGCTGCGCCGACTTCTGCTCGCCTGTCGTTCTCCCGACGGGAGTTCGACCCTGCCTGGTGGCTGGTGTCACTGGCACGGCGTCTGCGCTGGCTGGAGGTCCGCCACCTAGCCCCCCGCCTGTCCCAAGGGGCCCTGCGGGAGGCCCAGGCGGCCTGAGCTGCGGGTGCGGAGATCCCTCGCCGTTGGCCTGGCGTCGGGTCGTCCCGGAGTAGGGTTGGGGCATGGACAACAAGACAGTCGAGCAGCTCGGCGTGGACGTGATCAGGGGACTCGCCATGGACGCCCCCCAGAGGGCCAACGCCGGTCATCCCGGGACTGCGATGGCGCTCGCTCCGCTCGCCCACGTCCTGTGGACGAGGGTGATGCGCTACGACCCGGAAGACCCCGGCTGGGCGGACCGGGACCGCTTCGTGCTGTCGTGCGGTCACGCCTGCATCTTGCTGTACACCATGTTGTACCTAACCGGTTACGGCCTGGAGCTCGACGACCTCAAGAGCTTCCGCCAGCTTCACAGTCTCACCCCGGGTCACCCCGAGGTGCACCACACGCCTGGCGTCGAAGTGACGACCGGACCGCTGGGCCAGGGGTTCGCCAACGGCGTAGGTATGGGTGTCGCGGAGAGGATCCTTCGAACAAAGTTCGGGTCTGACCTGGTCAACCACCATACCTTCGTGGTCTGCAGCGACGGGGACCTGATGGAGGGCATCAGCCACGAAGCTGCCTCCCTGGCGGGTCATCTCGGCCTCGGACGTCTCGTGTACGTATACGACGACAATCACATCACCATCGACGGACCGACCGAAATATCCCTCAGCGACGATCCGGTCAAGCGTTTCGAGGCCTACGGTTGGCACGTCGAGAACCTCGGGGAGGCGGCCAACGACCTAGACGCCCTCGAAGCGGGCCTGCGACGGGCGATTGCCGACGAGGACAGGCCTAGCCTTCTAGTCCTAAGAAGCCACATCGGCTTTCCTTCCCCCAACCTGACCGACACGTCCAAAGCGCACGGGTCGCCCTTCGGTGCGGCGGAGGTGGAAGCCACCAAGAAAGTCATGGGCCTACCGGCGGACCGCGACTTCTACGTTCCCGACGAGGTCCTGGCTTTCTACCGAGAAGCCGGCCGGCGCTCGCGTGACGCCAGGATCGCCTGGCAGGAGCGTCTTCGCTCGTGGGACGGGGACCGCCAGGCGTGGGACGCCGCCTGGGGGCAACGCGGCGAGCCCGGGTGGCAGTCGGCCCTGCCCAAGTGGGAGCCCGGGCGGGCGGTGGCGACGCGTCACTCCATCAAGGCTGCCCTCAACGCCGTCGCCGCTGCGGTGCCCGGTTTGGTGTCCGGCGGCGCCGACCTAACCGGTAACACCGGCACCCAGCTCGACGGGGAAGAGCTCCAAAGCGCGGACAACCCGGGCGGCAGGTCAGTCGCTTACGGCGTGAGGGAGCACGCCATGGGGGCGGCGATGAACGGCATGGCCCTGCACGGAGGCATCATCCCGATCGGCGGCACTTTTTTTACTTTCAGCGACTACATGCGCGGCGCGGTACGCCTCGCTGCGCTGTCAGACGCCAAAGTGATCTACTTCTGGACCCACGACTCGGTTGGTCTCGGCGAGGACGGCCCTACCCACCAGCCGGTCGAGCAGCTTGCGGCGGTGAGGGCTATACCAGGTCTGCGGGTGATACGGCCGGCGGACGCCAACGAGTCGGCCCAGGCGCTTCGCGTGGCGATCGAACGCGAAGGCCCCACGGCGCTGATCTTGAGCCGCCAGGATCTTCCGGTCCTCGCCGGTACCGCCGAGTCGGCGTCCCTACTCGAAAAAGGCGCCTACGTCCTATCTGAGGGTGATTCGGAGCCTGACGTGGTGCTAGTCGGGACGGGTTCGGAGGTTTCGCTTTGCGTGGACGCCGCAAAGATCCTCGACACGTTCGGGATATCAGCAAGGGTGGTGTCGATGCCCAGCTGGGAGCTTTTCGAGGAGCAGGACGACGACTACCAGGACCAGATCCTAGGCACCGGAGCGCCGGTGCTGGCCGTCGAGGCCGCAAGCTCGTTCGGCTGGGCCCGCTACGCGGACGACAGCGTGTCCATCGACAGGTTCGGAGCTTCGGGCCCGGGTGGCGAAGTGCTCGCCTACTTGGGTTTCACCGCTGACAACGTCGCGGCCAGAGCGATGGCTCTCATCGACGCAATGGACGATCTGGACGGATTCGCGGACATCGACGAGCAAGACGACGAGGAGGACCTTTGATGACTACCCTGCACGACCTTTACGCCAAGTACGGGCAGAGCCCGTGGATCGACAACTTGAACCGACCTTCGATCCGCGACGGCGGACTCGCCGGCCTGGTCGCCAGCGGAATTCGAGGTGTCACCTCCAACCCGACCATCTTCGAAAAGGCGATGACCAGCTCTGATGCCTACGACGAGCAGTTCGCCAGGCTCATAGCGTCAGACACTCCGGAAGCGGCCTTCTGGGAGATGGCGATCGACGACGTCAGGCAAGCGTGCGAGATTCTCGGCGCGGTCCACGAGTCGAGCGGCGGCACCGACGGTTTCGTGTCCCTAGAAGTCTCGCCTGCGTTGGCTGACGACACCGAAGCCACTGTAAAAGCGGCACGGGAGATCCACTCGCGAGTCGCCAAAGCAAACCTCATGGTGAAGATACCCGCCACCCCAGCGGGAGTTCCCGCGGTTCGCACGATGATCAGCGAGGGACGCAACATCAACGTCACGTTGATTTTCAGCCTCGAACGCTACGCCGAGGTGATAGAAGCCTACCTGAGCGGCCTTGAGGCGCTCCTGTCCGCCGGCGGGGA
>JAJZAM010000319.1 GCA_021799445.1 Actinomycetes bacterium | reverse complement strand
GGACTTGGACCTCATGGCCGACCTGGGCCTTCGGGCTTACCGCTTTTCTGTTTCGTGGCCGCGGGTGCAACCTGACGGCACTGGGCCGCTGAACCGGGCGGGGGTCGACTTCTACAGAAGGCTCCTCGACGGCCTGGAGCGGCGCGGAATCGAACCCGTCGCCACCCTCTACCACTGGGATCTCCCGCAGGCTCTTGAGGACAGCGGCGGTTGGACTTCGCGCGATACGGCGTCACGTTTCGCTGACTACGCATCTGCCATGGGCGAGGCCCTTGGTGGTCAGGTAGGGCGTTGGATAACTCTCAATGAGCCGTGGTGCTCGGCCTGGCTCGGCTACGGCCGGGGAGTGCACGCCCCGGGACGCAAAGAGGTATCGGCGGCCCTGGCGAGTACTCACCATCTTCTGCTCGGACACGGTCTGGCCGTGTCGGCGTTGAGGCAGAGCGGCTCGACCCCAGTTGGCATCACGCTGAACTTCACGCCTGTGCTCCCCGCCAGCCGGCACCCCGATGACCTTGAAGCCGCCCGCAGGGCCGACGGCCAAGCCAACCGCCTCTACCTCGAAGCCGTTCTCCAAGGTTCCTACCCGCCGGACGTCGTCGAGCACTACGCTGCCCACCAGGGAGGTCTCGACGTCGCTCGCGGCGGCGACGAAAAGCTGATCAGCGCTCCCATCGACTTCCTCGGGGTCAACTTCTACACGTCGATGGTCGTCGCCGACCCGACTCGCCTCTCCCACGCCCGCGAGGCCGGGTACAACATAGGCCGGCGCGAAAGCGACCCGGTCCTCGACGACCTACGCGCACCTGAGGTCCGCCGTGGCGGTCTCGACCGGACAGCCATGGGCTGGGAGGTGGACCCAGAGGCGTTGACCGACCTCCTCGTCAGACTTAAAGACGAGTACAACGCACCGCCGATCTACCTGACCGAGAATGGGGCGGCATGCCTCGATTATGTTGACCCGAACGGCGAAGTGAAAGACTATGACCGGGTCAGCTACATCCGAAGTCATCTACTGGCAGTATCAGACGCTATCGCCCGGGGTGTTGACGTGAGGGGATACTTCGTCTGGAGCTTGATGGACAACTTCGAGTGGGCTTACGGATACTCCCGGCGCTTCGGGCTCATATGGGTGGACTACCCGACCGGCCGGAGGATCCCAAAGGCTAGCTTCGCCTGGTACAGGTCAGTAATAAGATCAAACGGCGAAAATCTTGTCAGCAACATCAGCGCCTAACTTTCCCACACCGGCTAGTGTTGACTAGTTTTAGACTCCGCAGATTTTCTCGGGGAAGGTCACGGAGCTCGCGACTGATATGACAGTCGAGATCTGCGAGGGGTCCGCCAGGTTCGCTTGGAGTTCTAGGGCGTGCGTCTTGTCCAGCGCAAGGTCTATTACCGCAAGGTAAGGTTCGGCTGCAGCGCTGCCCTGGGCTGCGACCGACGTTGTAGTAGTGGTGGAGCTCTTGTACGAGTCGAGATGTCCTGTGACACCGCATACGAGCAGCTGTTGGGATGAAAGCGGTTGGTAACCGGCCGGAACTGGTGGAAGACCGGCGACCGAAGCCGCCGTGGTGAAAGTGATGCTGGTGGTGCCGTGCTGGCTTCGTAGCACAGCACCACCCGAGGACTTGGCGGTAGCGGACCAGCTGGTGGGATAAAGAGTGGAGAAGCTGCCGTCGCTGGCCGCGAAAGGGTAGAAAGCGCCGGGGGCGCTTAGCTGTTGGTTAGCGCTGATCCATCCGGTGAGAGAGGCGCCTTTCACGTTCAGCCAGCCGCCCGAAGCCGGGTTGTACGACAAGACGGTTACCTGCGCACCGCGGACGAGGGAGCCGATCACCTTGGCGGTCGTGGACGGCCCCGAGCGCATGTCCACCCCGAGCGGGTAGAGGATCGTGCGGGTCCCACTCGACGGCGGCGTGGTGGTCGTCGTGGCGCCCGGAACGGTAGTGGTGGTCGTCGTGGTCGTCGTCGTGCTTGGCGGTACCGTCGATGCCTGGCTGGTCGGCGGGGAGGTTGACGCCGGTGGCAGTGTCGAATGACCGGACGAGCCGCACGCTGACATCACTATCGCAGCGCAGGTCAAGGCCGCTATCGTGGGGGTCGGTCGCCGTTGCACGCCTGGCACGCTCCAAGGCTAGTACCAGGTGAGCCCCGACGCTGGGACCACAAGCTATGACTCCGCCTTGGTGGGCATGGCCGCTTAGGTGGGTGACCGCAGGGGATGGGAGCTAGGCTGCAGGCGGTGTCCATGAAATGAAGGCGGTGTCGATGCAAACTGTCCAGCTCGTGAGGCAGGTGAGCAGCCCGGTGGGTACCGTGATCCTAAAGGCGCAGGCTGGCGCCCTGGTCGGCTTGGCGTTGGGCGGCCGGGAGATGTCCTTGAACACTTCGAGTGCTTCGGCGGGGATCGTCGTACGTGAGTCGGATGGCTCCTCAGCTTCATTTGCGAGCCGGGAAGTCGGCGCCCTACGCCAGGATGTCAGCCTTCTCGACGACGTCGCCTCCCAGCTGGGCCGGTACTTCGGGGGCAGTCTCCTCAGTTTCGAAGTCAACATTGACCCGCCGGGCACCGAGTTTCAGCGCAGAGTCTGGACGGCTCTGCGCGAGATCCCGTACGGCGAGACGAGGAGCTACGCCGAGATAGCCGCCGCCGTCGGACAGCCAAAAGCCGCCAGAGCCGTCG
>JAJZAM010000318.1 GCA_021799445.1 Actinomycetes bacterium | reverse complement strand
GTGATAGGCAGCGTCGACGAGGACATCGACTGGGAGACGAGCGCTTCTATGGGCCGCGGAGGATACACTCCCCGCTGGTGACCCGCCCGTTGCAAACACCGGCGCCGCCTGGTCGGTAGCGTGACGCTGGCGGCCCCGGTAACCCGGAGCCGCCACGTCGGGCGGGCGGGACTTGAACCCGCGACCCCCAGACCCCCAGTCTGGTGCGCTACCAAACTGCGCCACCGCCCGTGTCGGTCTAGATGCTACCCGACGCAGCCATCCGCCCGTCAAACGTGCTTGGGTAGCCACTCGATGAACCAGTACACCCGGTAGACGAGGTACCCGCTCAAACCTACGAGCAGCAGCTTGAAATGCCATGGAACTCCGCGCCCGGCGGCTTCGAGGTGGGCTCCGCAAGTCGGGCAGTTACCGCCCTCGGCGAGGCTCTTCGAGTTCCAGAAGTGACTGCAATCCTCACACCACGGCAACGGTCTCAAACCCTCCGCACTGCGAGGATAGCCACGTCGTCCACGAGAGGTCCCGCGGCGAAATCCCTGGCGGCTTCGAGCAGGTCCTTGCACAGGATGGCAGCGTCCTGGCCGGGGTCGCGCCGCAAAGCAGCAGCGATCCTGTCCTCCCCGAATATCTGACCTCCCGAGCGGGCCTCTGCCAGGCCGTCGGTGTACATCAATATGACGTCACCGACGAGCAGGGGACGCTCCCGCGAGTAGAAGCTGCCGTTAGGGTCCAAGGTGAGCAGCGGGCCGGTCGCTCGGAGAGCGTGGATCTCCGAGTCCTGCCACAGCCATGTGGCGGGATGACCCGCCGAGGCGTGACGCAGCGTCCCCGCCAGGGGGTCAAGCACGACCACGCACACCGACACGAGATCCTCGGGTCTCGAACCGATCGACAGAGCCCGGTTGAGCTCCTCGAGCGCTTGCGCCGGATCCCTGAACTGCCTGATAAACGTTCTGAGCAGGTACTTTACCTGGAACGCTGTGATCGACGGGTCTATCCCATGGCCCGCCACGTCGCCTATGACGACGGCGATGCGACCGCCGGTGGTGGAGAACACGTCGTAGAAGTCCCCTGCTAGCATTCCGCTGCCAGGCTCGTAGACCCTTCCGAGCTCGAAACCCTCGAACTGGGGGAGCGATTCCGGGGCGAGGCGGTCAGCCCACCGCCTCGGCGCCAACTGGTCCTGGGCGAGGACCTCCTCTGCGCGCCGCTCGAGCATGGCTCTCACCTCAGCGGTCCGGGCCTCGGCGAGGAACCTCGGGGCGAAACGGACGGTCATAGCCACCGGCGCTGCGACGGCTATGAACGGCACGGAGTACCACACCGACTTCGACTCTGCGCCGATTCCGAGAGCAACCGCTAGGACGGAGTACAAAAGCGTGGCGTGGAGGTCCTTGTCGAAGGCGGCACGGGCGAGCTCGTGAGCTTCGCGACCGTTCGACGAGGCTGCTGTCTCCGCCTTGATGCGCCTCGCAGCTCGCGCCAGGCGCGCCGCTGCTCGACCCCACAGCGCCGCTGCCAGCACGCACAGCAACGCCGCGACGGCCATCCAAGGCTTGGCAGGCATGCATCTAGGCTAGTGGGATTCGGAGCCTCCCAGGTACTTTCAGGCCCGCAAAGTGCCAACGAAGGCACGCTCCCCGACATATCACGACCCGACATATCACGACATAGCACGACCGTGACGGGCTGGCTACGAGCTGCGTCTCCTCACCCGGAACACCAAAGGCGTCGGGCCGAAGTCGAAATGCTCCCTCATCCGCCTCTCCAGGTAACGAAGGTACGGGGCCGGTACCGTCTTGGTGGCAAAGAGAGTGAACGTCGGCGGGTCCACCGTGCCCTGGGTGGCGTAAAGAACCCTTCCTCCCGGCGGTGCGTGGGCGGCTTGGGCTGCGGCTATCACCCGGTTCAGCTCCGCTGTGCCAACCCTCTTGGCGGAGGCGTCGATGGCCTGGCGAAGGGCGGGAAGAAGCTTGTGGACTCCCAGTCCGCTAAGAGCGCTCACGGTGAGGACCGGGGCGTAGCCGAGGAAGCCCAACCGGTCCGCCACCTCGCTTCGAAGCTCAGCCCTCGCGGAAGCGTCGAGAACGTCCCACTTGTTGAGCACTATCACCACAGGTCCGCCGGCCGCGTCGACGCGCTCGGCGAGGCGTTGATCCTGGCGGGTGATGCCTTCCGACGCGTCGAGGACCAGCAGCGCGCAGCGGGCACGATCGAGGGACTGCAAAGCTCTCACCATGGAGTAGTACTCGGCGCCGGCGGCTTCTTTAGCCCGCCTTCGCATCCCAGCCGTGTCCACCAAGACTATGTCGCCGTCGGGGGTGGATATGAGAGTGTCTATGCTGTCCCTGGTAGTTCCGGGCATGTCGTGCACGACGGAGCGCTCGTCGCCGATCAGACGGTTGAACAGGGTTGACTTACCGACATTCGGGCGCCCGACGATAGCGACCGTCGCAGCTTCGACACCGGGGCCGTCACCGATGTCCCCACCCGGGCCGCTTGGCGGACCGTCGTCGGGGGGGAACTTGGAGATCACCGCGTCGAGAAGGTCGCCCGTGCCCCGCCCGTGCAGTGCGCTGACAGGGTAAGGCTCGCCGAGGCCGATTTTGGTGAAGTCCCAGACGTCACTGTCCCGTTTAGGCGAGTCGACCTTGTTGACCACTACCAGCACCCGCTCAGCGTTACGGCGCAACAGTCCCGC
>JAJZAM010000317.1 GCA_021799445.1 Actinomycetes bacterium | reverse complement strand
GCCAGTGCCAGCGCCCCGTACTCCACGAACGACCCCGGGTCGCATAAGTCAGCCAGGTTCTCCCGGGCGGTTCGGCGTCCAAGAGCGTGGCGCCGTGCCACCGCTTGCGGTCTTGCGGCGTCCCCGACCAGCTCGTGGCGGTGCAGCACTTCGGCTAGGTCCGCTCGCTCTGAGCTCGTCTCGGGTTGTTCGACCTCCCGAGAAGCCGCAGCTTCACCTCCGCCGGGGCCGAGCGACGCCACTTTGTCGCCGGCCGAGACGATCTGCCCGACAGCGACGGCGATAGCCGTGATCCTCCCGGCTTGGGGGGCTGTCACGTCGTGCTCCATCTTCATCGACTCGACCACGGCCACCACCGCGCCTTCGCCAATCTCGTCGCCCACCGTAACCGGGACCGACACGACCGTGCCTGCCAGGGGGCAGTCGACGCTGAAGGTCCCGTCCGCGCCGGCGCCGGCGGTCTGTGCAGTCACCCCGACAAGGCTACCCCGACACCAAGCCGAGGATCAGGTTCGCGTCTCGTGTTTCGAGATGACCGAAAGCCAGACGGTACCTCCATCCGTCGCCGAGCTCCTCCACGCCGACCGTAGTCGTCCTAGCAACGATCGAGCGCCCGTCAGGCAAGGTCAGGATCACGACAGGGTCTCTGTCGCCTTGTAGGGGCCTTAGGGTCTCGACGCACAGGCCGCCCACCCCCAGATCCACCGTCCGGCCTGGTATCCCAGCGACCCGTCGTGTGTCGTCGAGAGGGCACAGCGTGGCTGCCACGTCGAGGCGGCGCCGGGGCCAGCTGCGACGCTGAACCCGCTCAACGCTGACACCGTCGGGTATCGCGACCTCGCCGTTGCGCAGGTCGCACCTTCCGCTGAAACGGTAGAGCGCTTCGGAAGCAAAGACGCTGACCACGACGTTATCGGCCTCTGCGCCCTCCCAGGACTCCTCGTCGCATTCCACGACCAGCCCGCCGGCGTCGATTTTCGACACCGACCCGGTCGCTTCGACGAGGCCGGTCTCCACCAGGGCTGGCGCTCCTAACAGACTGTCTAGGATGCTCTGTTCCATGACTCGCCTCCTGGCGATCATTGAAGCACTTCTGGAGCCTCGGGGCACTGTCTGATCTGCTAAGCACAGTTGGCCTTCGCCGTTTTGTTGCCCCTGCCCTAGCCGAAGCCGGACGGGAGCGATAGGCTCGACACCGTGAAAGAGGTGGTGGGATCGTGAAGCCGATACCGGTCGTGTTCCACATAGGTCCGCTTCAGCTGCACACCTACGGCTTAGGCCTGGCGATAACGTTCTGGTTCGCATTTCGCTACCTCAGCCGGCGCCTGAGAGCCCACGGCTGGGCGGACGAGTGGCTGGCGTCGACGACGGTATGGGTGGTGGTTGCGGCTTTGGTCGGTGCGAGGATCGTGCACGTCGTCGCCAACTGGACGTCGCAGTACGAGCACAACCCCGGCCAGATAATCCAGGTATGGAACGGTGGTCTGTCGTCTTTCGGCGGTCTCATGCTCGGCATTCCCGTCGGCTTCTACCTGGCTCACAAGCGAGGACCTAAGATCCCTCGCCTCCAACTCGCCGACCTGGTCACGCCGGTGCTGCTGGCAGCTTGGACCGTAGGGCGGCTTCTCGGACCGCAGCTGATGGTCCGAGGCGGGGGGTACCCTACGAACGCCTGGTACGGAATGTACTACGCGGGTGAGGTAGGCAAACGCTTGCCGGTACCTCTCTTCCAGTCTGCAATGACGTTCGTGATGCTGCTCGTAGCGTGGCGGGTCGAACGCTACGTCGAACGTAACGGCGGTCCGCGTGGGCTGGTCATGGCCGTGGGGATCACCATCTGGGGCGCGGGTCGTTTCATCGAGGAGCATTTCTGGCTTGCCCGTCCGGGTCACGCCGGGGACCTCGCCGTGGAGGTGACAGGCGTGGTCCTAGCGGTCCTCGGAGCGATCCTCACAGCAGCTTTGTTGCTTCGCAGCCGCGGGTCGCACGCGACGGACGCTCCTGCGCCAAGCGACGGGGAAAGCCTGGCGACGACGGTTTGAGCACCGCAACGTCGAGCACCGCCTCCGCCACGCGTGAGCTGCCCGCCAGGCTGGCTGGGGAAGCCCGAAAGAAGCCTGGTCAGCTGAGACGTCTGCCGGCGGTTCCCTCCGACCCGGCCGGGCGTGAACTGTTGGCCCACTTCTACCGGGCGCTTGGCGACCCGTCACGGCTGTCGCTGCTGGCGTTCTGCGCCGTGGCGGAGAGGACAGGTAACGAATGCGTCGACCACGTCGGCCTGTCGCAGGGCAGGGTTTCAGCGCACCTGGCGTGCCTCGTGTCGTGCGGTCTCGTCACCTCCAGGCGGGAGGGACGCTACGTGTACTACCGGGTGGAGAACCCCAAAGTGGCGGAGCTGGTGAGGTTGGGGGTCGAGATCACCGCCGGTCACGCCGCTTCCATCGCCGAGTGCGCCGCAGTAGCTAAGTCCCGCTAAGCCTGCTAGGGCGGCCTCCGGATTCGCCGCCACACCTTAAGGAAAAACAGTATAAAACGTCTTTAAAGAGGCATTTCGCTTTTCTTTTTTGGAGTGGCGTCCGATGAAACGACCGTGGAGACCGTAGGGGCAGACCCAAAGAAAGGCACAGCCGACCCCGGTCGCTGGGAGCACAGACCCCTCCTGGCGTTCGTCGTGTCGGCTCTGGTCGTGTTGATACCAGCCGG
>JAJZAM010000060.1 GCA_021799445.1 Actinomycetes bacterium | reverse complement strand
TCCTTCTCGGTCCTAGCCCTCTACGCCGACACGTTCATCTCCGACTTGTCCAAGCAGTGCCCGGGCTGCACAACGACGAGCATCGACGCCACCATCCCGGAGGTGGATGCCGGCCAGATCGACTCGCTGATCGTGTCGGCTCTGCAGAAGGACCCCACGATCAACTACGTGTCGATCGTGGACGGTGCCTTCGCTGACGGTTTACCCTCGGCGCTGGCGGCCGCAGGGTTGACCGGCAAGGTGCAGATCACCGGCACCGGGGCGGACGTGTCCAACGAGACGAACATTCTCCAAGGCGGGGACTTCAAGGCTTTCACTGCGTTAGCCGTGATCATCCAAGGCTGGGTGATGGTGGATGCGGCCCTGCGTCACGAGGAAGGTATGCCTGTGACCGCGAGCGGCGACGGGGGGCTGCCTGGCATGTTGTTGACGAAGAGCTCGATGACGAAGTACCACATCCCGGCCGCGAACTCCTTCAACTTCCCATCGGATTACGCGCAGCAGTTCATGGCGCTCTGGCACGTCGGTTGACTCCAGGGGCGCGCGGCGGGTTCCTGGCCCGCCGCGCGCTGTCATTCCTGGGGGGGCCCAGCGACAACCTTGTCCGGCTGGGAGCGGTTGCGTTTCAGCCCGAGTCGGAACGGTGAAGATGCAGCCAGCCGTGCTCGACGTGTAGCGTTAACGGACAAGCGCAGTGGGACGGTCGGCTACCAACCGCCGCCTCAAACCCCGAACCACAAACGAACCGGTCGAAACAGACGGTGTCCCTACCGGCTAGCAGGAGGAGAGTCGTGACCCTCGAACTTGATCCAGATGTCGCTGCCATGGTCGACATGATTCCGATTGGAACCGTCGACAGCGAGACCCTGCCCGCGATACGAGACGCCGATCTCGCAGGCCCAGTAGAGCTCTCCGAGCAGGTAGAGCGTCGCGACCACGTCGTGTCCAGCGAACCTGAGGTCGTGGTGCGTGTGCACCGGCCCGTCGGTGTCGACGGCGCTCTCGCGTGCGTCTACTCGATACACGGCGGCGGTTACGTCCTGGGAAGCTACGCGATGGACGACGCCCGCTTCGACGCGTGGTGCCAGCGCTACAGGATTGTCGGGGTGTCGGTCGAGTACCGCCTCGCCCCCGAAACCCCCTATCCCGGGCCGCTCGAGGACTGCTACGCCGGGCTTCGCTGGGTCCACCAAAACCATCAGATGCTCGGGGTCGATCCCGACCGGATAGGCATCGCGGGGGTCAGCGCCGGGGGTGGCCTCGCAGCAGCGCTAGCTCTTCTGGCCCGGGACAGGGGAGAGGTTCCGGTGCGCTTCCAACTCTTGGAGTGCCCGATGCTCGACGACCGCCAGATCACCCCGTCGAGCCGGCTCGACGGTCTCGCCATTTGGACCAAGGAGTCCAACGAGTTCGGCTGGAGGTCCTATCTAGGTGGGCTCTACGGAACCCCCGACGTACCCGCCTACGCTGCGCCGGCTAGGGCTACAGACCTCGAGGGGCTCCCTCCGGCTTACGTGTGCGTGGGCGCGGTGGACGGCTTTCGCGACGAGGACGTCGACTACGCCAACCGGCTGAACCAAGCCGGCGTTCCTACAGAGCTCCACGTCTACCAGGGCGCTCCCCACGGCGTCGGGGTGCTAGCCGGCACCGCAGTAGCGGACCGTTACAACCGGGGCATAGAGGAGTGGCTGGCCCGCCAGTTGTCGTGAGACGTCAGGGGGCTCACTCCCACTCGATCAGCTCGTCGAAGCGCGCCGGCCAGTAGCCTACGTAGCGCTCCTGCAGGCCGGCGAAGTGCTCGCGCATGAGCCGTGACGCTCGGCTCGCCTGGCCGGACACCACGGCCCGGGCGATCCTGCGGTGCTCGTCTAGGATCTGCTCCCTGAAACCTGTGGTGTCCATTCTCGTAACGACGTGCTCATGCCAAAGGTGGCTGACCGTGCGGGCGAACAGCTCGATGACCCGGTTAGACGCCAGATGCTCGACTGTCCCGTGGAAACCGTTGGTGGCGTCCCAGTAAGCCTGACCTTCCACGGGAAGGCTGCTCGCCATGTAGGGAGCCAGGCGGCGGCTTACGAGCTCCCGGTCGGGGTTGCGGGCGGCAAGCTCTGCGCACAGAGGAGCAAGCTCAAGCTGCGCTTCGAACAGCTCGGTGTAGGTGGCCCCTCCGAGGTGAAGGTACAAGGCGCTGACCCGGGCGAGGTTGCGAGGGTCGACGGCGCTTACCACGGGGCCGCCGCCCGGGCCGGGCTTGAGTCTTATGATCTCCTGAACCTCCAGAAGCCGAAGCGCCTCTCGAAGCGAGGCCCTGCTCACCTGGTAGTTCACCAGCATCGCCGACTCGGGGGGGAGGGTGTCGCCAGGGCGGAGTCTGCGTGAGACTATGTCGGAGACTATCGCTGCTGCTACGGTCTCGGCTCTCTTGGCGGTGCGCTTGGGCTTGTCGGTCGACCCGGCGCTCGACTTTTCGAGGGTGACCCACAGGCTGCGGGGGCCTTCCGGCTCCCGCTGGAGTTTCGGGGCTTCAGGCGTGGACGGTTTCGGTGGGACCGCCCTGCTCATGCGCGCTGCCTCATGCCGCGCGACAATACCCTACCGGCGGGTCACCGACGGCTGCCTGGCTGAGGCCGGGTCAGCCAGCGGCGTGCCTGCCTGCCAGCCAGCCGAACACCATCGCAGGCCCGAGGGTCCCTCCCGCTCCCCCGTAGGTCATCCCGAGCGGGGAACCGCAAGCGTTTCCGGCCGCGTACAAGCCTGATATGGGGTTTCCGTCGAGGTCGACCACCCGTGCGTCGGGGTCGACGCGGGGACCGCCTTTGGTGCCGAGCCCACCGCTTCGGACCGCCAGAGCGTAGAAGGGTGGCGAATCGAGCGGCCCTAGTGTCGCTTCGACTGTGCCCTTGTGGTCGGGGTCTCCCCACCAGCGGTCATGGGCGCTTTCACCTCGGAGGAAATCCGGGTCATGCCCTGCGGCGACGTTGTCATTCCAGCGCTGCACCGTGGACACCAGCTTGGTAGGTGGAACTCCTAGCTTCTCGGCCAGGTCCTCCAGGGACGGCGCTCCCAGCAGCCACTCGGCGGCCTGCTCGGCACCGGAAGACTTGACACCGGCTCCGCCGGCACCCGGCGAGCCGTAGCGTTCGACGTAGCAGCGGTCGAAGATCAGCCAGCACGGCAGGTTGGCGTAGTCGAAGCGGGTGACGTCTTCTTGGTGGAAAGCTCCGCCGAACGCGTTGTAGTTCGCCGCCTCGTTCGCGAATCGGCGGCCCTGCCGGTTGACCATGATCGTCCGGGGTCGGGACCGGTCCCCTGCGAGCAGGAAGCGGTTCATCCGGTTGACACCCGGCGGCAACTCCCCGACGGGTATCCACCATGCTTCCCTCATGTTCGACAGCATCGCCCCGGCTTTCATGGCCATGTACAGGCCGTCGCCGGTGTTGGTCTCAATCGAGACCGGGTGCGTGAGCGGACCGCGTAGGAACGCCCGCTTGTAGTCTTCGTTCCACTCGAAGCCTCCCGTAGCGAGCACGACGCCGCGACGTGCCTTAACTTCGCGTCTTTGCCCGTCGACTTCGACGACCGCGCCGGTGACACGGCCGGTTTCGATCACGAGGTTTCGCATCCGTGCGGACGTAACGGGTTCAATACCCCTGTCGAGGCACGCCTTGAGCAGACGGCCCACGAGGGCCTGTCCCAAACCGCGCTCGTCGTGGATCTTCCTGCGCTGCATCTCCTCGGGGGAGGGCACGGAGGGAACTGCCGCGCCGAGCGGTGTTTCGCTCATCGTGATGTTCGTCGTCGCGAAGTACGGGCTCGGTGTCACCCGCGCCGCCCACTCCCCGAGCTGATCGAAGGCGAAAAGCGGGCACTCGACGGTACGTCCGCCGCCGGGTAGGCCCCCCGGGTGCTCGGGGTGGTAGTCGGGGAAACCTTTGACCGAGTAGAAGTCCGTCCCGGCTTTGGCGTCGAGGTATTCGACCATCTGGGGCCCGGCGTCCACGAACGCTTCTGCGAGGCGCTCCTCGATGGTCCCACGCGAAAGTGACATCAAGTAGGTGAGGGCGAGATCCCTGCTGTCGGAGGCACCGCCAGCTGCCATGTGCGGATTGTTCGGGATCCAAACGTGGCCTCCCGACCAGGCGGACGTCCCTCCGACCTGCTCCGCCTTCTCGAACAACGCCACTTTGGCCCCGCCGTCGTGAGCAGCTATGGCCGCAGTGAGGCCAGCGGCGCCGGTCCCGGCGACTATCACATCGTAGGTGTCGGTCACCTCGTACCTGCTGTCGCGCCAGCTTTTTCCACGTAGGGATCAAGAAGTTGCGCAACACGGAGGTGTCGGGGTATCTCCTCGATCCCGATGGTACGGTCGATCTGCTCGTGTAGGTGCCAGATTCGTCGCTCCTGGTAGTTGATTGGAATCCCGGTCGAACCCGGCGACTCCAAAGACCTCTGCATGGGCTCCATGTTGCGGCGGTCCTCCTCCATGATCAGGTTGAAGTTGTCTATGCGCCGCGTCCAACGCTCGGGTATTTCGTCGCCGTCCCAGTCTTTGGGGGCGTAGAAGATCCAGTCGAGCCGGGTCGTCTTGATGTCCAGGGGCCAGAAGACCAGGAACGGAAATCCTTCGGCGCCGACAGGTGTGATCAGGTTCGGGAAGAGGCTGTAGGCGCTGCTCGTGCAGCGGAACATGTCGTTGACCGGCGTGATGTCGGCGAAGCCGGGGGTAACAATGTGACGCCAGTCCGACCAGTCGCTCATGCCGGTCGCCGCAGCAGCGGACGCGGAGTACGGCGTGATCATGCGGCTGCAGCCGTTGGGCAGAAGGCCCATCGTGGCTCCCCGGCTGTCGAGGAGGGTCTCCGAGCCTCCGGCGCCGCGACCGTGTATGTGGCGGAAGTGGTAGACCTCAAGGAAAGCTTCGGCGGTCACCTTCCAGTTGCACGCGATCGTCTGGCTGTGCGTCGACACGGCCCTGAGGCTTTCCCCGCAGAGCTCCTCCATCTCGTCCAGGGCGGGACCGAACCACTCCCTCAAAGTCGGAGCGAGCGGGTCTTGGTTGACGAACACCCAACCCTGCCACACCTCGCATCCGATCATTCCAAGAGAACGGTCCTGCCTGCACAATCCGACGAAGTCCCGTTCGTCGGGAACACTGACGAGACGGCCACCGTCGACGTCGTAGGTCCAGCCGTGGTACTGGCAGCGCAGATTACGGGCCGACCCTTTCGCCGAGCGGACGACGGGCGCTCCCCTGTGACGGCACGTGTTATAGAAAGCCCGGATCTCGCTGTCGCGTCCCCTGACCACGACGATCGGTGGGCCGAGGTCGTCGAAAGTGAAGTAGTCCCCCGCCTCGGGGATGTCCTCGGCTCGCCCGGCGAGCACCCACACCTTGTTCCACAGGCGTCTTCGTTCCAACTCGAAGAAGTCTTTGTCGACGTAACGACCTATGGGAATGTCGTGGAACGCCGGGAAACCCTCCGGCGGGCCGCTCCGAGCGAACTCCCAGCGGATCTCCCCTTTGATACGGTCCATCAACGCCTGCTCCACAGTTGGCCTCCCCAAAGTGATCCCGTCCGAAGCGAGATATAACAGCCGTTATGTGACGATAATCGCAGTGCTATGGTCTGTCAATGCCGCAGACCGTCGACCACGACCTGCGACGCAGACAGCTGACGGAGGCCACGGCACAAGAGATAGCCCGCGTGGGACTTGCGTCGGTTCGTTTGCGCGACGTTGCCCGTGCGGCGGGTTGGACGACCGGCGCGCTGTGCTACTACTTCCCCGACAAACGCGATCTGCTGCTGGCCACTTTCCGGGCTCGCACGGAGATGGCACACGCACGTTTCGAGGCCGCTGCTTCTGCGGGCGGGTCGATGGTCCGGGCGAAGGTCGAGGCGGTGCTCCCGCTCGACGCTGAGCGTCTTGTCAACTGGAAGGTGTGGTTGGCCTTTTGGGGGGCAGCTGTCGGTGACGCCGAACTGGCCGCCGAGCAGCGCCACCGCTACGAGGTGTTCCGCAAAGGACTCGCCGAGGCCGCTGCACACGACCAGGAGGCACAGATCCTGACCAATGGGCATCCCGCTGATGACGTCGGCCGTGTCCTGGCTACCTTGCTGGACGGTGTGGCGGTGCAGGCCGTGTTCGCCCCCGAAGAGTGGCCGGCGTCGCAGCAGCGGCGGGTGGTCGAAGGATATCTAACGTCTCTTGCCGTGCCGCCCGAGGCTAAGAGCTCCGACTCCCGCCGGCGAAGCAGGAAATGACCAACAGGAAACTATAAGGAGGATCACCGTGCATTTCGGGGAGATGTTCCATGTGGGCTTAAGAGTGCCCGATCTCGACGAGGCCATGAGGAACCTGACCGCTGCTACAGAGGTAAGTTGGAGTAAGGTCCAGCACCGCCGGCAGCAGATATGGCTTCCGGACCGCGGGGCGACGGCGGTGGAGCTCCGCTTCACATATTCCAGCGCGGGCCCTGTGCACTTCGAACTGCTCCAAGGCGAGCCGGGCTCTATCTGGGACGCCGGCGAAGGTCCCGGTCGACACCACCTCGGCTTTTGGGTCGACGACGTGGCGTCTACGACCGAGGAGCTTCTCGGGCACGGATGGACGTTGGAGCTGGCCGCAAAAGCCCCCGGGGAGGGCTACGGGGCCTTCACATATGTGCGTTCGCCTACCGGAACGATCGTGGAACCTGTCGCCGCTACCGTCAAAGCGGCGTTCGAGAGATGGTGGGCCGGCGGCGATCTTTAGACCCGCCGGCTTGGCGGCTACGACCGGGCTCGTCGCGTAGGCGAGCAGCGTTATCGGGGTGTAGCGTCGGAAGCATGCTCGACGTTGTGATACGGAACGGTTTGATCGTCGACGGTACGGGGGCGCCGGGCCGGCACGGCGATGTTGGGATCGCCGGCGGTCGGGTGGTCGCCGTCGGCGAGGTGGACGAGGCTGCGCGCCGTGTGGTCGATGCCGCCGATTTGGTGGTCGCCCCCGGTTTCATCGACTTGCACACCCACTACGACGCGCAGGCTTTCTGGGATCCGACGTTGAGTCCTTCCCCGTTGCACGGGGTGACGACCACCGTCAGCGGGAACTGTGGTTTCACCATCGCACCGCTGTCCGCGCGACCCGACGACGGCGAGTACTTGATGCGCATGCTGGCACGGGTGGAGGGGATGCCCCTCGAGTCGCTCCAAAAGGGTGTCCCTTGGGACTGGAAGACGACAGCCGAGTTCCTCGACCGCGTGGACGGCAAGACGTCGCCTAACACGGCGTTCCTAGTCGGCCATTCCGCCCTGCGGAGGGTGGTGATGGGGGAAGATGCGGTGGCAGGACCGGCCAGCGCAGGCCAGCTGGAGGCTATGAAACAGCTTTTGCGGGACGGTCTGGCCGCGGGAGCGCTGGGTTTCTCGTCGACGTGGTCTCGGACTCACAACGACCATCACGGCACGCCGGTTCCGTCGCGCCACGCCAGCGCCGAGGAGCTCGTCGCTTTGTGCTCGGTGGTCGGTGAGTTCCCAGGGACGACGCTGGAGTTCATACCAGCGCCGCCGCCTTTCGAGGATGACATGTTCGAGCTGATGGCTGCGATGAGCAAGGCGGCGAACAGGCCCATCAACTGGAATGTGCTGCCGGTGTACTCCAAGAACCGCGAGGTGGTGGAGCGCCAGCTGCTCGGCAGCGACCACGCCGCGGACCGCGGTGGGCGGGTGGTGGCCCTGACCCTTCCTGACAGTCAACGTAACCGTCTCAACTTCAAGAGCGGTTTTATCTTGGACATACTCCCCGGCTGGGATTCGATAATGGCCCTGCCCGACGCCGACAAGCTCGCAATGCTCAGCGACCCGGTCGGGCGGGCGGAGATGGACAGGCTCGCTCAAAGCCAGGACGGTCCTCTGCGTTCGATCGCCAACTGGCGCCAGTACATAGTCCTGGAGACCTTCACCGCAGACACCAAAACCTACGAGGGCCTCACCGTCGGTGAGATAGCCGAACGCACCGGCCGCACACCGTGGGATGCGCTTGTCGACATAGTCGTCGCCGACGGCCTGCGAACCGTGATAGTCAACCAGGACCGCGGGCAGGACACAGAGTCGTGGCAGCGGCGAGTGGACGTGTGGCGCGACCCGCGTACCGTGGTGGGAGCGTCGGACGCCGGGGCTCATCTCGACATGATCGACACCTTCAACTATCCGACGACGATGCTCGCCAAGCCGGCCAGAGAGCTGGGACTCATATCCATGGAGGAAGTCGTCCACCACCTGGCCGGCTCGCCGGCAGCCCTCTACGGCATCCGCGACCGCGGGTGCCTGCGGCCCGGCTGCTGGGCCGACGTCGTGGTCTTCGATCCTGCCACGGTAGCCCCCGAGCCGGTCTACACGCGCTTCGACCTGCCCGGAGGGGCGGCCCGGGTCTACGGCGGCGCCGTCGGCGTGGCGCACGTGATGGTAGCCGGAACCGACATCGTCACCGGCGGGGAGCTCACCCAAGAGCGCCCGGGTCGGGTGCTGCGCTCCGGTCGCGACACTGACACGGTAACCGCGTCAAGCTGAGGGGTCGTATCTCAGCGCAGGTCGATGCCCATCGCGGAGTATGCCGCGAGAAGGTACGTTTCTGCACGGGGGGAGCCGATGACCCCCGGCGACATCTTGTTCATCATGTAGGCGAGCGTCACACGGCGCTCCAGGTCCATGAGGATCAGCGAGCCACCCCAGCCGCCCCAAAAGCACACCCGGCCGTCCGGTATGTAAGGGATGGTCTCTGGCTTCGCCAGCCCGTAGCCGATCCCGAAACGAAGCGGCACCCCGAGCACCAGGTCCACTCCGTCCGCTTGCACGTCGAAGACAGATTCGACCGCCTCGGCAGAGACGAACTTCGGGTTCGCCAGGCTAAGTGCAGAAAGAACCCGAGCGACGGAACGGGCGTTGGCGTGACCGTTCGCGGCACCGATATCCGCGGCACGCCAGGCGGCCGTGTTCGCGTACGTGGCGTCGACCAGCGGACCGGTAAAGGTACGAACCATGGGGCTCGCAGGGTCCATGGCAGCGAAGTCGAAGGGCAGCGGGGGCGGCGGAACGACGGGAGCGATCCGCTCGAAGTCGCTCGGGTCTGCGCCGATCTGAAAGTCCGCGCCGAGCGGACCTGCTATCTCTTCGGCTACGAAACCTTTCAGGGTCTTGCCGGTGACCCGACGGACGACCTCGCCTAGAAGATGCCCGAAGTTGAGGGCGTGATACCCGGACGCAGTCCCGGGCTCCCACCAAGGTGCCTGGGCGGCCATCCTAGAAGTCGACCTGTCCCAATCGTAGAGGTCCTCGATCGTCGCCGGCTGTTCAAGTCCAGAGACTCCCGAAGTGTGCGACATCAGGTGGCGCACTTCGACGTGCTCTTTTCCCTGCGCTGCGAACTCAGGCCAGTACCGCGACACCGGCGCGTACAGGTCTATGTCACCCCTGGACGCGAGCATGAGTACAGCCAGGGCCGTCACGGTCTTAGTGGTCGACCACACGTTTACAATGGTGTCCCGCTCCCACGGCTTGGATCGCTCGGGGTCGCGCCACCCACCCCAAATGTCGACGACCGTCTCCCCGGCGATGTCCAAGGCGATCGACGCCCCCAACTCGTCCCCTGAGTCGACGTTCGCCTCCAACGCCTCGCGAACCGCTTTAAAGCGGCTGTCGCAGATGCCGTCCGTCATTTTCCCTCCTGGTCTGCCTTCTTCGAGGCTCATCCCAGGACTCTAGCGAGTCGTCACGCCTCCCACGCTAGGGGGAGAGTGCGCAGCGATATCAGGCCGCCGTGAGCGAGGAGCTGCTCGTCGGTGCCTAGGCGGTAGTCGGGTATCAGGCGATGCCACTCGCGTATCGCGGACTGCAACTCGCAGCGGGCGAGGTGCGACCCGAGGCAGCGGTGCTCGCTCGCGCCGAAAGCGATGTGGCGGTTCGGGGATCTGTCGATTATCACCTTGTCGGCGTCCGGGAACTGGCGGGGATCCCTGGTTGCGGCTGGAATGCTGAGCAGTACCATCTGGTCCTGCTTGATCGGGCATCCGTGGAAGTCGATGTCCTGGGTTGCTTTTCGGGCCATTCCGACGATCGGGTACGCCCGCAGGAACTCCTCCACGGCGCTGGGCACCAGCTCAGGGTCGGCGGCGACGCGGCGGCGGTCTTCGGGGTGAGTGGCCAGATGGTAGAAGCACCAACCGAGCTGGTTCTTGATGGTGTCCAGACTGCCCAGGGTGAGCGTGACGAGGATGTCGAGGATGTCTTGGTCGGGCAGCGGCTGGCCGTCCAACTCGGAGAGGCTCAGATGGGTCACGAAGTCGACGGATGGGTCACGCGGATTGGAGTGGCGGTCCTCCAGCATCTGACGCCAGTACTTCTGGATGTCATCCCAGGCTGTCATGTCGGAGGGATGCCCGGGGGTGTCACCGGACATGCGGTGAACGGCCGACACGAAGAAGTCGGCGTCGTCTAGTGGAAGTCCCATGACCAACAGGAACACTTTCACCGGGAACCCGTCACCGAAGGCCCGGATGAAGTCACAGCCACCGGCGGGCACGAGCGGCTCGATGGTCTCGCGGGCGAGCTCGGCGACCCTCGGGGCGTAGCGCTTGATAGATGCTGGGGCGAACCAGGCGTTCATGATATGGCGGTATTTCATGTGCTGGGGAGGTTCGCTGAAAGACGGCAGGAACCGGTAGGCGGGGTTGGGATCCGTCGCTACGATCGACCGGTTAGAGAAGATCTCTGGCGTGTTGAACGCCTCCCTGATGTCGTCGTACCTGGTGAGGACCCAGTAACCGGGGCCGTGAGAATTCCAGAAGAAGCGGTGCTCCTCACGGAGGCGGTCGATCTCCTTCCAGTGCTCGGTGGCCGGGGCGATCTTCGAAGTCAAGTCTACGTCTACCGATGCGTACTCAACCATGGATCCCACTCCCTCTATATCGACTTTTGGGGTCTCAAGCCGTCGAGCCCTTCGACATCGTAGCCGTCCCGTCGCTTGGAACGCCACTGTTCATTATAAGAGATCCATTCTCGTTCGGGGGTGGCGACCTTTACAGGGGGTTAATCGAGGGATTACTATGATGACCAATTACCTTGCGTCTTCCGCGGAGAGGCCGGACAGACGCTTCTGGGCCGAGGAGTCAGGATGCTAGAAGCGCAAGTCGACTCGTGGAAAGTGATCGACACCGACACGCACGTGATCGAGCCGTACGATCTGTGGACGTCGCGAATGGATGTGCGACGGTGGGGAGACCGAGTTCCCCACGTACGCTTCGACGACAATATGGGTGAGGACGCGTGGTTCTTCGGCGAGACCCGGGTGGGAGCCGCTGCGGGCGCCGCTCAGGCTGGCTGGCACGAATACGACCTGACTTGACGGCCCCTGGGGAGGTAGCCGGCCCGGGCGGGGTGCGCTTCGGCGTATCACTCTACGACGTGAGCGTCTCGCGTCTGGTGGAGGTCGCCCAAGCGGCCGAAGCTGCAGGGTTCGAGCACCTGTGGCTCGGGGAGCATCTAATCGACCCTGGCGACTACGCCTCGAAGCATCCGGCGGGCACTAGAGACGACACCGAAACTGAAGGTTTGTCCCCCGACGACTTTCGCACCCGCCGCATCGTCGAGACCTCAACGCAACTCGTCGACCCGCTGGTAGCTCTCGCTGCTGTGGGCGCACAGACCTCCCGAATCCGCATCGCAACGGGAATCTACCTTCTTGCGTTACGCCATCCCCTGGTTACCGCCAGAGCCGCGGCCACTCTGCAGGAGATCAGCGGTGGCCGGTTCATGCTCGGGGTGGGCGCAGGATGGTTGAGGGAGGAGTTCAGCGCTCTCGGAGTTCCATTCGCGGAGCGTTCCAGCCGCGTCGAGGAGAGCGTCGCAATCTTGCGTAAAGCCTGGCGAGGCGGACGTTTCGGCTATCACGGGCACCACTTTCGTTTCGAGGACGTCCAGGTGTGCGCCCTACCAGTGAACGTCCCGCTGATCGCCGGCGGCAACAGCCCGAGGGCGTTACGCCGCGCCGCCCGTCTCGCCGACGGTTGGTTCAGCTCGGCGACCCCAACCTTCGAGGAGGCCGTCGAACTGCGGGACAACTTGGCGGCGCACTGCCAGGCCGAGGGTAGGGACGTGGAATGCCACGTCCGGGTCCGCCACCCGGCTCCCGAGGTCGTCGGTCGATACTTGGAGGCGGGTTTCACGAGCTTGGTGTTCTGGGCTCAAGACGTCAGCCCGCCAGGCGCGGACACTTTCGAGCAGTTCCGAAAGGTTGCGGGGTCGCTCGGGATCCCGCCGCCGGACCTGACGGCATACTAGAAAGGTTCAGCCACAATGAAGCTCGGATTGCAAGGTCGCAACGTCCTAGTGGCAGGAGCGACGCGTGGCATCGGACTTGCCATCGCAGAAGTCTTCTTGGAGGAAGGTTCCTCCGTATCAATATGCGGCAGGACGGCTGACTCGCTTGAGGCTGCACGCCAGCAGCTACAAGCCGTCGGTGGAGCCGGAGTCGTCTTCGCCCGCCGGACCGACCTTACCGACGCGGCGGATACCAAGGCCCTGGTGGAGGATACGGTGAAGGTTCTCGGCGGTCTTGACATCTACGTCCACTGCGCAAGCGGCTTCTCCGGCCCGGGCGAGGAGGGCTGGATGAGGACCCTCACCACCGACGTTCTCGCCCCGGTTCGCGTGGTGGAAGCTGCGTTGGACGCTCTGGAGGCCAGCGACGCGGTCAGCATCGTCTTCATCGGGTCAACCGCCAGCGTCCAGTGGTTCGCCCGTCCGGGGGCGCGGCCGTCCGGTTACGGCCCGGCCAAGGCCGCTCAGAGGGTCCTCGCCAACGAAATGGCTCAAACCCTGGGCCGTCAGGGTATCAGAGCGAATGTGGTCTCGCCCGGGGCGACATTCTTCGAAGGTGGGGGCTGGGACCGGGTGAGAGTCTCCGACCCCGAACTTTGGAACGGCCTCGTGCGCCAGTTCCCCTTCAGGCGCCTGGTGACGGCCCGGGAGGTAGCCCAGGTCGTCGCTTTCGTGTCCAGCCCCGCTGGGGCGGGAATAAACGCGACGCACATAGTGGTCGACGGCGGACAGACCAAATCCGTCCAATGACATCCGCCCGTTCGACGGCTGTCTGCGAGGGCACTGTCTGCGAGGCATACGGTCGCCGGATAGCTGGAACTATGATCATGAAAATCGGATGAGACGAGGAGGTGGGGTGTGAGCGGAGACGGCCTTGCTTTTAGGGACCGGTGCGCGATCGCCGGCATCGGCACCACAGACTTCAGCCGCAACTCAGGCCGCAGCGACCTGACGCTGGCTTTGCAGGCGTC
>JAJZAM010000059.1 GCA_021799445.1 Actinomycetes bacterium | reverse complement strand
GGCGGACCTCGGGGTCGGGACCGGGCACCGCTTCCACAGTAGTAACGGACATCTCTCCTTCTCGTTCCTCGCCCTACTCATCGTTTCAGTCCCCATCTGGCGGCAAGACCTATATTGGCAGAGAGGGCTAGTGCCCTGACCGTCATCGTTGGTGGGCAGGGTCCACCACCTTGCCCATCGCCCCCGGCAATCTGGTGGCATGGCTCAACGTCGGCTGCGGGTGCGTCGGCTCAGCGATGAAGAAGGCCGTCAACTCCAACGGGTGTGGCTACTTTGCGTCGGTAACAGTTCAGTGAGCCCATCGGCTCCGCCCGCCTTGTCCGGCCGGAAGTGAGGAGCGGAGGGGCCCGGGTCAGTGCGGATAGACCTTGCCGACCTCGACGAGCCGCCAGGTCTTGTCCAGCCGGGCGAGCGTCGCGTTCACTCCCCATCCGACCCGAGCAAGCTCGGAAGCCCGCTTGGGGACCGCGAGCGGGCCGATCCCCCCGCTGAAGTACAACGTCCCGGGCTCGACGCGCGGGATGACGAGGTAGTCCTCGACGAGGTCCTTGGGACCGAGCGCGTTGGCGTCGAAGGGCGGGGTGGAGCGGCCCTGGTCGTAGAGCAGGATCGCCAGGCGCTTGGCGCGGGGGAGGTTCCTGGCGGCGCGGCTCCCCTCTCGACGGCGTCCTCGCGTTCCTCCGCGCTCAGGTAGTCGTGCTCATGGGCCAGCTCGCCAGCTTCTTCGTCACCGTCCCGGCCGAGCGCAACAGCTCCTGGGAGGCCCAGACCTTGCGGACCATGAACCAGCCGAGGAACTCGCCGAAGTGGTCGACGATGCGCTCGGGGCCGAAGAGGTGGCAGAAGGCCTCCTCGTCGCCGGCGTCGTAGGCCTTCCGCCAACGCTTCTCGTCGGCCTTGTCGAGCGTGTTTGGCCCATAGCCGTTGAGCGAGTCGCACAGCAGCTCCACCACGTACTCGTAGTTGCGCATCGTGCGCTCCGAGAGGCGCTGGCGCTGGTCGGCCAAGAAGGCGTCGAGCGCCGCGTTAATGCTCACCGCCTCGGCCACCAGCTCATGGTGCCACGTCGACCCGAGTGCCTCCACGGCGAACTCGGCACCAGCCGGACGCGTGCTCGCCTTGCGTCATGACCCCCGAAGGGCGCGGTCGTCAGCTTCTGAGTGAGCCCGTCCGGCTGCTGTCGCATCGCTCCATTTCGCCTTGACCGCGCGACGCAGGGATGACTGGCATCCGAGCAACGCCTCGTAATGCCCCCGCCAGGAAGACAACCCGGAGGAGCGAACGGCGCCTTTCCCTCGAGGAGGAGAAGGCGCGACCAGGCCCCGCCATCGGCGGGGCGAGCTCCATGAGCTCGGACCACGGCTGAGCGGGCCGTCAAGGCGCTCCGCTGTGCTCCGACCTTGACGACCCTCGACGCTGAGCCGAGAGAGGGCCACTTCGTCGCGTCCGGGCTTTTGTGCCGGCTTGTCAGGCGATGCGCAGAGCAGGGAGAACATCGTGTCGCCCTTCGGGTGACGCTCTTGATGAGGAGCGGTCCTTCAGGGATGAGCTCACCACGACAGTCTTCAGCCAACGCAGCTCAGGGTGGTTTGGCGCCTGCTCCCGAAAGCCGACGCCGGAAGGTCGTTCGTCCTGCATCTCCTACTGGCCAACGCTTCCAAAGATGGCTCCTACATGTCCACCGCCTTCACCGTTCGTGACGTACGCGGAACCTAGGGACCAGCCACTGGTTGGAATCAAAGGCTGAGCGCCTCCACCGAACCCACGGCGGTTCGCGTGTCGTTGTCAGCTCTGTTCTATGGCATCACCTCCAACTGGCTGGACGCACGAAAGAGGGAGACTAGAAGTGGCACCAGCCCAAGCCTTCGGAGACGATCCTTGCGGCTTTGACGACGCCATCGCCGAGCCCGCGCTTTAGCGCCAGCCGGATCCGCTCCGCCGGCCCGGACACGCTCACCGCGTAGCGTGGCTCGCCGTGGCGATCGTGGATGGCGCTCGCCACACACATCAAGCCGATTTCTGACTCCTCGTTGTCAACGCTGTACCCGCGAGTCCGCACCTTTCGAATGTCGGCCAACAACTCCGGCAGGGTCGTCAGCGTCCGCTCGGTCAAGGCGACCAGCTCGTGTTCTCCGTACAGGCGAAGAATGTCGGGCTCAGAAAGACAGGCGAGAATCGATTTCCCCAGCCCGCTCGAGAACCATTGGTCCTGCTCGCCGATGCTTGCGCCCCGGCGAATCTGGCTCGGGCTCTCTAGGCAATCGACAACGATAATGGCGTCTGCCTGCCGAACGGCGAGATTCACCGTCTCGCCGTACTCCTCGCGCAAGTCCTCCATCACCGGCCGAGCAAGCCGGCGGACGTCGAGGTTGGCGACCGCCCGCTGACCCACGTGGAATGCGGCGATACCGAGTGAATATGAACCGCTCGGATGGCGAACGAGCCAACCGTGACCGACCAGCGCGCCAAGGTAGCGAAAGACCGTCGCCTCACTGAGTCCAGAGGCTCGCACAACCTCGGTCAGGGTCATCTCTTGGTGCTCTGCAATGAGCGTCAGGATGCCGATCACGCGGTCAACAGCGCGTATCTGGCCAGCTTCCGAGTCCGATGTCTTGGGCATGGACAGTCCTGCAGCTACCAGTCGCCGACGGCGCCGTCGGAATATGTGATGCTCTCCACGAGTTCTTGCTCAAACGGGTGCTTGGCAAGTTCCGCTTCGTTCAGCTCGACGCCGAGGCCAGGGAGGTCGCTTACCAAGGCCGTCCTGCCCGTCTCCTCAATCACCCGGGTCTCGGTCAGGATGTCGCCACGCCACGGCACGTCTTCGTGCACCGCCTCGCAGATCAGATAATCAGGCTCTGCAAACCCGAGCTCGATCGAAGCCGCCGTGCTCACGGGACCCTGGGGATTGTGGGGAGCGAGCGCAACGCCATATGCCCGAGCGAGGGCGGCCACCCGTCGCGCTTCGCTCAACCCCCCGACATGAGTGACGTCGAGCTGACAGACGTCACAGGCTTTCGCCTGGAAGAGATCCCGGAAGGCGTGCAACCCGACGACGCGCTCGCCGGTGGCGATAGGGGTTGACACCGTGCTTCGAATCTCTGCGAGAGCTTCGCGATATTCGGGCCAGCAGGGCTCTTCAAGAAAGAGAAGGCCATAGTCATCGAGGGCGCGGGCGAATCGACAGCCCATCGCTGGAGATGGGCGGGCGTGACAGTCGACCATTAGATCCGTCTCCTCACCCACGGCATCACGCATCGCCGCCACGCAGCCCTCCGCGGCCCGCACCGCTTGCATTCCCTCAATGATTTTGGTGGGTGGTACCGCCATCGCCTTCATGGCGGTGAACCCGTCTGCAACGGCGCGCAACGCGAGTTCGGCGAAGCGACCTGCCTGGGTGACATCGATGTCGTAGAAGTCCTCCATCTTGCCGCCGCCCAGATGGCAGTACAGGCGCACCCGGTCGCGTACTGGACCACCCCAAAGTCGGTGGCAGGGCACGCCGTGTATCTTTCCCAGGATGTCCCATAGCGCGATATCGATACCGCTTATCGCTGTCGAGCGCACGAGGTTGTTGCCGTGCCAGAAGTGCTGTCGAAACATGAGCTGCCACAGGTACTCGATCCTTGTGGGGTCTTGGCCGAGCAGGAGATCTTCGAGGTCTTCGATCGCGCCCACAACCTCGCGGGTGTGCCATTCGAGGGTCGCCTCACCCCAGCCCCACAGCCCGTCGTCATCGGTTAGGACTTTGACGAAGATCCAGTTACGCATGCGGGCATTACAGACGAGCGCCTCGACCCGAGCGATCCGCGTCATCAGAGTCCTTTCTTCGCTGAGCGCGAGAGAGCCGACGAGCCCGCTCGAATCTTCGTATCGCGCCGAGGCGCGAAGCACGATCGATCTGGCAATCCCACGGTGTGCACCATGCTCATTACTGCCAAGCTATTCCCTGGGCAGACCAGCCTCCGTCCACGTACACAGTCTGCCCGGTGACGTAACTTGCGGCGTCACTGACGAGAAAAGAAACGACCGCCGCGACTTCCTCCGCTTGTCCGATTCGCCCGAGCGCCGTTGCCCGCTCGAGGCGAGCCAACCCGCTCAGCGCATCGGCCTGCTCCGCGATGCTTCGCTCAAGATGTGGTGTGCGAATCGGCCCCGGCGCCACGTTGTTGGCACGGATGCCGTCTCGGCCGTACTCGACCGCGATGTTGCGCACGAGCGCGTCCAAGGCGGCCTTAGACACGTCGTAAGCGAGATGAGACGGGAACGACACTCGACCATGGATCGACGAGATGCAGACAACGCTCCCCCCTCGGCCGTGTCCCTTGAAGGCGCGCACTGCCATCTGGGCGCCCCAGACGGCAGCTTCGAGATTGACCCCGAGAACGGTTCGCAGCTGGCCGGGCTCGAGCTCGGTGAGAGCCGCTCTCGGCACGACGCCAGCGTTATGGATCCAGGCCCTTAGGTCTCGCCCACCCATGCTGGCGCGTTGGAGCGCCTCTTGCAACACCGTTCCGTCGACGACATCACCGGCAATGACATCGCCGCGATCCTCGAGCTCCCGCGCCAGCTGGGCGGCCTCTCGCTCTAAACGTTCTATCCCGACAACGTACCAGCCATCGGCCAAGAGAGAACGCAAGATCGCAAGCCCGATACCCTGCCCGGCGCCAGTGACGACAGCACTACGGTCCACGGTGCGCCAGCTCCGAGAGTGAAGTGATCATCTGCGATGCTTCTGCTATCAGGCTTTCCAGCGCGCCTTGGTCGATTAAGGTCTGCCAAGAGGGATACGCGCCGGTGGTGAAGGCCTCGCATGTCGGGAAGTAGAAGAACCCCGGTCCGTTGCAGAGGTTCGCGACCACGATACAGGTATCGGGGTGCAGCTTCCGTAACTTATGCTGTAGGTGCGAGTAGGCCTCTCCTGGGTGGCCGACGAAGTAACTGTCGCCAAGGCGCCACACCCAGACCGGATACTTCAACGTCGTCGCCTCGCCATAGGGGGCTCTGATCGAGCGGGCTCTCGTGAGTCGCTCCTCGAGACTCGTCGGATCGATCCCCGACCAGCGGCTCGACAGCTCCTCCAGCGAGGCCAGACGTTGCATTGGCAGCTCAAGCCAGCCTGCGGCCGCCGCCAACGTCGTCGCGCGCGACGTCGCCACCGGCTCCCACATCGCCAGTGGCGCACCCGACTCGACAGTCCCGGCACGCCGGAGGCGAGTTCGCGGCGGAAGCATCGCCGAGAGCGCTGAGAGCACTGCGTATCCGAGCTCGCGCCCGTGAGTGTCAGCGACCTCCACGTCACCGACGTACTGGTATCGCGGCGCGAGGTCGCCCGACGCTCCCTGTAGAAACAGACAAGGAGCCCCACCGCTCGCCTGTTCGACCACTTCGCGTGTCGCACCTACGTAGTCAGGTGAAAGGAGCCGATTCTGCCAAGCAAGTGTTGTCGGGTGGCAGGCGTAGTTCACCACGGTGGCGATCACGCCGCCGTCTTGCCCGCTCACGCGCCCGACGATGAGCGTGTCGTCCGCGGTGATCGATGGATTCCACCCGACAAGGGAGCGTTCCTCTTCCACGAGCTCGCGGTTGCTGGCGAGCGAGCACCTCGCCGTCGTCCACTCGAGCACCGCAGGTGCGAGCCGACTGAGCGCCTCCTGCGTCGCCGACACCGCTTGCGCAGCGACATGGTCAAGATAGGCGGGCACCTGATCGCCACCGGGCCGGTCGAGCTCGTCCGTGCTGAGGCTCGGACCAGCGTGTGTGTGGATCAGGTGGAACACCACCCGGTCCTCGGCGAGCTCGAGCTCTCTTAGCACCCGGCCCCTGATTCTCCATTCATCCTCACCCCGCCGGAAAAAAGAGAGGTCACTTGAAATGAGGACGAGCGGAGATCCAGAATGCCCTTCTTCTACAACGAGCGCGGTGAGTGTGAGCGGCCGGTGAACGCCCTCAGCAAGGTCGTGGCGAGCGGGGCCCCAGCAGCGAGCCCGCACACGAAGGTCCGGTGTGATGTCCCGGCGGGCGACGCCGACGCGCCCGTAAAACCCTAGGTGACCCTTGGTCGCGAGCGTGTCCATACTCATTGCTCTTTTCGTGTAGCGCCCGCAGAGCGCAGCTCGGGATGGTGACAGTGGACTGTGTGCCGCGGCGTGAGCGATGTGGGCCCCGGGTCAACCTGCTGACATTCGGCCAGGTCGTGTCCTATCTCGCATCTTGCCCGGTAACGACATCCGGTGATCTGGAGCGACTCGGACTCGTCACCACCACCAACCACCATCGGCGACCGGCCGACTCTTGGAGTCCGTCCCGCGACCGGGATGGCGCTCATCAAGCTCCGCGTATAGGGATGTGCCGGGTCAGCGAAGAGCACCGACCGTGGCCCCGTCTCGAGGAATTGGCCTCGGTACATCACCGCGAGCTGGTGGGACATGTAGCGGGCGACGGAGAGGTCGTGCGTGATGAAAAGATACGTCAGGTGAAGCTCGTCCTGCAGCCGACGAAGCAGATTCAGGATCTGGGCGCGTACCGAAACATCGAGCGCCGACACCGCCTCGTCCAGCACGACGAAGTCTGGCTCGAGAGCGAGCGCCCGAGCAATCGCGACACGCTGCGCCTGACCACCCGAGAGGTCCCTCGGGAGTCGCGCAGCAAAGGATTCCGACATCCCCACCAGCTCGAGTAGCTCTCGAACTCTCCTCGTCCGATCAACTTTGTTTCCAACGCGGTGTGCGCTGAGCGGCGCCGAGATGATCTCGGCCACGCTGAGGCGTCGATTCAGCGACCCGTGCGGATCCTGCAGCACCACCTGCAGTCGTCGTCGCATTTGCCGCAGTGCACGCGGCGACTGCGCCGACAGTACCGTCCCGTCGAACAGGACCCTGCCGGCATCGGGAGGTATGAGGCAGAGAATGCAGCGGGACAGGGTGGACTTTCCCGAGCCGGACTCGCCCACGACCCCGAACGTACTGCCGCGCTCGATCTCGAACGAAACGTGGTCGACCGCGACGAAAGGACGTCCCCCAACTCGAAATGCCTTCGTAAGCCCTTCCACCCGCAAAAGAACATCAGCCGACTGTGCTACCTCCGCATTTGCCGGGCGTGGATCCTTGTCGCTGCGTGACATGAGATCGGATCCCTTGCCAGTGCGATCCATCATGGCGTGAGCGGGCGCCGATTCACGACGACCGCGGTCGCAGCAGCCACGTGGCAAGCGACAGTTCCGTTACCGATCGCGACGAGGTCGGGGCGTACTTCACGGCACACCTGTTCCACCACCGCGCAACGCGGCGCAAACGCACAGCATCCCTCGAACTCGCCTGGAAGCGGTGGCTGCCCAGCGATCGTCGGGATCGGGCGCGAGATGTCAGTCTCGAGGTTGACCTCGGTCTGCAGCAACGCGCGCGTGTACGGGTGGAGCGGCCGTTCGTAGAAGGCGCCGACTGCAGCCTGCTCTACGATCCGTCCGGCGTACATCACCTGAATGGTGTCACAAAACTCCGTCGCCACGGCGAGGTCATGGGTGATCAGAAGGACGGAGATTCCTCTTGTCGCTGACAGCTCACCGAGGAGGTCGAGGATGCGTGCCTGGGTCGTGACGTCGAGGGCCGTTGTCGGCTCGTCGGCAAGCAACAGCTCCGGATCGGCACTGATCGCAATCGCGATCAATGCCCGCTGTCGTAGGCCACCCGACAGCTCGTGCGGATAGGAGTCGACCCGCTGGGCCGCATGTGGTAGGCCCACATCTCCGAGCAGCTCGATCGCCCGCGCTCGCGCTGCTGCGCGAGACATGTGCGAATGGAGGCGAATCGCTTCGGCAATCTGGGTTCCAACGGTTTGCACGGGATTGAGCGCCGCCATGGGGTCCTGATAGATAAGCCCGATCCGACCACCGCGTACACGATTCATGCGACGATCACTCAGTCGGAGTAGGTCAACGCCTTCCAGGTACACCTCGCCACCGAGCACCCGCAACGGTGTGTGTATTAAACGCGCAATGGAGAGGGCCGTGACCGATTTGCCGCTTCCCGACTCACCGACCAGCCCCAAACGTTCGCCTCGCTTCAGCACGAAGGACACTCCTCGCACGATCTCCTGGGCCGGCCTTCCGGCGATCCCGACTCTCAGATTGCGAACCTCGAGCAAGGCACTCATCCGAGCTCAGGCCCTTCCGGCCGGGTCGAGCTGGTCCGCGAAGACCGTGAGGAGCCAAATCAGCACGAGAATGATGATTGCTGGGAAGATCGAGTACGTCACGGACTGATAGAGAAACTGGTAACCTTCCTGCAATAGTGAGCCGAGCGACTGAGCCGGCGGCTGGATTCCCAGACCGACAAAGCTCAGGCTCGCCTCAAGGATGATGGCGTTCGCTGCCACGATCGTCGCCTGAACACCGAGTGCTCGCCTGGCATTCGGCAATATCTCGCGCCGTGCAAGTCGCCCGCGACTCGCCCCGTAGGCGATGGCTGCGAGGTAATAGTCTCGGGCCATCTCGGTCAGCACCACGCTTCTCGCCATCCGTGCCGTCACCGGCGACAACACGAAGCCGATGATGACAATCAGCCCGACCTCACTCGCGCCGAACGCGGCGACGCAGATCAGGGCGAGGAGGATCTGAGGCGTCGCCATGACGATGTCGGCACTACGCATCAGTACCTCATCGAGCCACTTGCCGCGCATCGCGGCGACAACGCCCCACAGGCACCCCAAGGCCATCGCGATTGCCGTCGCCGCAGACGAGATGACGACGCTCAAGCGCCCGCCGTACAGCACACGAGTGAAGAGGTCGCGTCCCAGCTCGTCGGTCCCGAACCAGTGCGCAGCGGACGGTCCAGTGAGCGGTAGACCGACCCCTTGAGCATTGGGGCCGTATGGCGCAATAAGCGGCGCTAGGAAGAACGTCAGGACAATCGCTGCGAGGCACGCTCCGGAGAGCACGAGCACCGGGCGACTCCGAGCGCTCGGCACGAACCGACGTCGGTACCGCCCCCAGGCCTGGCCACTCGCCGGCGGCCGCCACGAGGCGATCGCGCTGTTCGCGGGCAAGTCGCTCATGAGCGGGCGCCACGAAGCCGCGGGTCAAGCGCCTGCACCGCGAGGTCGACAAGCAAGGACACCGTGATGAAGGTCGCGCTGACGAGCAGGACAATACTTTGGAGCACCGCGTAATCCCGCTCAGTCGCCGACGTGATGGCCAGTGATCCGAGACCGCCGATGCCGAAGACATACTCTACGACGACCACTCCACCGAGCGCATAGCCGACAATGAGACCGAGCATCGTCAAGGCGGGAATGAGCGCATTCCGCAACGCGTGACGGAACACAACCCGGCGGCGCGGAGCACCCTTGCCTTCAGCGGTGCGGGCATAGGCGGACGACAACTCTTCGATCAGCTGGGTACGGAGGTAGCGAAAGACGAGCGGCGCCTGGGCAATCGAGAGCGTGAGCGCGGGCAGCACCATGTGACGCAGGTTCTGTCCGAGGTTCGTGGAGATGGCGACGTAGCCTGCGCTGGGTAGCAGCCGCAGATGGACACCGAAGACGACCAACAAGATGATGCCACTGACGAACGGCGGCAGCGCGATGCCGAACGACGACAACAAAGCTCCGAGCCTGTCCAGCAGGCCACCGCGTCGAACCGCACCGAGAACCGCAGCGGGCACCGCCAGAATGAGCGTAATGAGCACCGATGCGATGGTGAGCTCGAGCGTTGCGGGGAGGCGCTGAGCGATGAGTTGCGTAACCGAAAACTGGCTGAAGAATGAGCGACCGAAGTTGCCACGTACCGCGCCGGCGATCCAGTGCCAATACTGCACCGCGATCGGCTCGTCCAGACCCAGTTGCCGGCGCAGCCGTGCCACTTCGCCGGGCGAGACCCCCGAGTTTGCCCCCAACCTGGTAATGACCGGGTTGCCGGGAAGGGCACGAAGAACGACGAAGATGATCACCGAGGTGGCGACCAGCATCCCGATGCTGGTCGCCACTCGGCGTGCTACATAGCGCCACACGGTCGGATTACTCACGTGTCCTGAGAGATTTAGCTGCTGATTGACGCGCCCTCGAGGTGCAGTTGGTCCCCGCTCTCCTCCCACACGCCGCTCACCGACGAGCTGGTCGCGGCGTCGACCTCAAGCTGGATCGGCTGGTAGGTCGGCACCTGCTCATTGATCATTGCCTGCAGCCGGTCCCAGTCCTTCGCTCTGGCCACCACGCTGCGCGTGCCTATGGCGCTGTTGAACACCGATGCGTAGGTCGCGCTATTCCAGTTGCATTCGCAGCGGTTCGGCATAAAAAAGTTCAGCGAAAATGCCGGCTCTTCCGGAGTGGACTGGAAGTTGGGGACGATGAGGCCCGGGTACGACTTGCCGGCGGGATAGAACTTCGCTGCCCATGTACTCACGTCATTGCTGACGATTTTGAGATTGATGCCGATCTGCTTCAGGCTCGCCTGCAGGATCTCGCCCGACGTCGTCCACTCAGGATAGGCGGAGGTCGTCCACCAAGTGAAGGTTGTTCCCGACTTGATTCCCGCTTGGGCAAAGAGTTGCTTTGCCTTCGCCAAGTTGTAGGTGTATTTCGTCAAGTTCGGGTCGTACCACGGACTCTTCGCGCTGATCGGGTCGTTCTCTGTGGAGACCGTCCCAACGCCGAAATACGCCTCGTTCAGAACTGCCTTGGCGTTGATAGCGTACGCCAGAGCCTGACGCGCCTTGACATTGTTGAACGGCGGCGCCTTGGTATCGACCTCCCAGCTGACGTAGCTCCCAGGAACTTCGGGCTTGACGAGCTTGAGGCTGGAGCTGTGGGCAACCTCTGAGACGTCAGAGTCCGGGATCGCCCCCATCACCTGGATCGTTCCTGCTTTCAGTGCCGTGAATGCCGAAGTTGGATCTGGCTCGGTGAGGAACACGAGTTTGGCGACCTTCGGGGCGCTGCCCCAGTAGTGCCGATTCGCCACCAACGTCAGTGTGCTGTTTGGCACGAAGCTTTGGACGGTGAACGGTCCGGTGCCGATGGGATGGTGGTCGATATCCGACAAGGACGGGAGGTAGATCGCTTTCACCGTCGTAATCGCTTCGGGAAACAGCGCGTTCGGCGCCGACAGCCGGAAGGTGATCGTATTGCCCGAAGAGCTTACGGACTTGATGGAGGCGATCTCGTTCGCATTCTGGAACGGAGTGCTGGGCTTCAGGTAGTAACGGAAGTCCTGCACGATGTCCGCTGCGGTGAGCGGCTTGCCGTTCGAGAACTTGACACCTTGGCGAAGCGTGAACTGCCACTGCTCACTGTTCGGCGACGACGACCAACTGGTGGCCAGGTCCGGGACGACGTCGCCTTTGGCATTGAGCTGCGTGAGCCCATCCCACAGGAGCGGATAGAGCGTCTCCTCCCAGGAGAAGGTGCTCACGGCGGGGTTCAGCTGCGGGATTCCCACGGTCGAGCCGATCGTGATGGTAGCCTGGCTGCTGGCAGCAGCGGCGGTCGGTGCTGTGGTGGTCACCGCCGCCACTCCTGCCAGCATCGCCGAAGTCGCGAGTAGTGTCGTCACCCTTCTCGCTCTCGCCCTTGTCGCTGTGCGTCGCATCAAAATGATCCCCTTCCAATAACCGGGCTATCGCCGGATACCCCTTACGTGTCGTATGCTGCTATCGGCGCCCCCGCAACTGCGCCGACCGTGTTGTATGAGACTTCACGCTACACTTGGTGCTTCAATACCACTGGAACTCGGGCTTTGCATTACGCCATTGCGGTTGGTGGCTGAGTTGTGAGAAACCAGGTAGCAGTATTTACTGCAGTTCAGCTCCGCCCATGCTTGAAGCGTGGCCCAACTGCTCGTCGCCACGCTGAGCCTGCGCCTCCTTGACGGCTACCTCGGTTGCCTGCAGCAACCGATCGATGTCGGAATCGGTGTGAGCGTAAGAAATGTGAGAGCGCTTCAGATTGAGGGGCAGCTCGAAGACCCCGTGGCGGAGGAGCCGCCGCCGGTAGCCGACGAACATCCCAATGTCGTTGGCCAGGAGATCGCCGTAAGTCTCGGGCGGCCCTCCTGGCATGAAGTACGTTACGAACACCGATCCGTATCCAACGACCTGCGCGGGAATGTTTAAACTGGCATAGAGCGCCGACAGCTCGCTTCGCGCCCGATCACCCAGACGGAAGATGTGCTCATGGACCGGCTCGCTCCGGAGCTTTTTCAGCGTGGCGAGCGCAGCAGCGACTGGGGCTGGGTGCCCGTTATAGGTGCCGGCAAAGAATACCGAGCCTCCAGGGCGGGAGCTGAACTCCTCCATGAGGGCTGCCTTACCTCCGATGGCCGCAATCGGCTGCCCGTTACCGAGGGCCTTGCCGATCGTGGTGAGATCCGGCTGGACACCGGCAATCGCCTGATAGCCCCCGATGTTGTGCCGAATGCCTGAGATAACCTCGTCGAACACGAGCACAGTGCCGTGTTCTGTGCATATGCGGCGCAGCTCTTCGAGATAACCGTCCACCGGCAGCAAGCAGCCGACGTTGTGAGGAATCGGCTCAAGGATCAGGGCAGCGATCTCGTCACCACGTTCCTCGAAGCACCGCCGGACCGCTGCAGCGTCATTGAAGGGAAGAACGATGGTTGAGTCGAGCACCTCTGGCAGGATGCCCCGAGAGATGGGATCCGGCCTGCCGACCATCTCGGGCGCCGAGATCACGTTCAGGCTCACGGCGTCGTGCCAACCGTGATAGCAACCTTGGAACTTCACCACATACCGCCGACCCGTAGCCGCGCGGGCAAGTCGGAGCGCGTGAAAGGTCGCCTCGCTCCCGGTAGACGTCAGGAGCACCCGCTCCATCGAGGGCACAATCTCGACGAGCTGCTCGGCGAGCTCAACCTCGCCCTCGGTCACTCCGACCCCGCAAAGATCAACCCGATTCAATGAGTCGATGACCGCGGCATTCACGTCTGGGTCGTTGTGCCCGAGGAGCGGTGGTCCGAATGCCGCGTGGTAGTCGACCACATCCCGACCGTCGCCGTCGGTGAATCGCGCCCCTGAAGCGGAAACGATGACCAGGTTCTCGAGCGTGGGAACGCTGCGCTGGCCGCTGTTCACGCCACCGGGAATCACGAGCATCGCCCGGTCATGGACGCTCTGAGCCACGCTTCCCCCTACGTGTTTTCAGTGACTGAAAGGTACCTTCAACATGAACTCTAAGGGACGCGGGCGCTGTAGTCAACTCAGCATGGAACAGCTAGCCTGGATCCCCACGTTAGGCTCCGCGCTTAACACCACGGGGGCCTGTCCGTCAGCCGAAGGCGAGCCTGAGCCGCCGGCCGCCCCACCACGGGACGGCGACGTCGGTGTCCTGGAAGCCG
>JAJZAM010000316.1 GCA_021799445.1 Actinomycetes bacterium | reverse complement strand
CGCAGGCGACGAGGACGATCCGCCGAGCAGGTCTGCCAGCGACCAGCCGGCCACTACCACGGCCGCCACGGCGGCCGCTCGCCGGCTGGTGTGGCGACCCGAAACCACCATCGCCGCGCCGAGGCCACAGCCCACGCAGAGCGATCCCACAGCGGCGCCGCACGCCGCCCACGCCGCCCAGTTGCCGCCCAGCCTCCGATAGGCGAGAAGCCCGGCGACCGCTCCGACTCCCGAAGCCGCCGCAGCGCCGAAGCGGACCAGGCGCCACGCTGGAACTCTCAAAGCGGCGTTACGGTCTACAGGAGCGAGCAGGACGTGACGGACGAACGCCGACTCGAGCGCGAGCGGACCCCCTCGAAGCCCCGAGCGCAGCCCGACCAGGACGACGGCAGCGACGCACACCCCCACCACGCGAGGTCCGTCGAGCACAGCCCGGCTCACAGCGGTCGGGGCGAGCCGCCTGCCGCCGACCGCTTCAGCGGCGAACCAAACCGAGATCCCCCCGACTATGGCCGTCACGTACACCTTGTAGACGGCTTCGCCGACGTCAAAGTCCTCGATGCGCCTCCGACGCCTGGACTTGCGCAGATCGTCGAGCACCACCCGGGTCCCCTTCGCCGTGGAGGGGTGAGCGGGATCGCCGACTTTCACACCCGGAACCTACCAGCCGGCCGCTCGGCGCGAAACGCCACCAGCCGGGCGGCTAGGCCAAATGCGGTCTGATCAGGTACTTCGACCCCGTACCCTGCCGGGCGTAATCCTTGACGGCTTCGAGGCTGAGAGCCCCGGCGAGGGAAACCTCACGGGTGTACGAGCTTGCGAAGAGGGTCTTCAGGTTCGAGGTGACCTTGCGTCTCATGGCTTCGACCGTGGCAGGTCCGACCTTGGCGAGCAGCGGTGTGAGCAGCCAACCCCCAACTCCCCACGACATGCCGAAGCTCCTGTGAAGCTCGGTCGGCCCCCGGTCAAGCGAGCCGTAGATGTACACCTGCTTGTGAGTGTCCGACCCGTAACGACTGTAGGCCGGCATCTTCGCGACGGCCGCAGCTTCCATCGCGGCCAGGATCTGGCCGGCGAGCCTGCCGCCGCCGACGGCGTCGAAAGCCAGCGTCGCTGAAGTCGCGCTTATCGCTTCTGTAAGGTCGGCCGTGAACGTGTCCGACGCTGTGCTGCACACGTACCTGGCTCCGGCGTCGCGCAGGAGGTCCTGCTGCTCGGGGCGTCGGACGACGTTGACCAGCGGGATCCCCTCGTCGATGCACACACGGTTGAGCATCTGCCCCAGGTTCGAAGCGGCGGCCGTGTGGACGATGGCGGTGTGGCCTTCCATCCTCATGGTCTCGAGCATCCCGAGCACCGTCATCGGGTTAACGAACGACGACGCGCCTTCGACCGCCGAGGTGCCCTCGGGCAGCTCGGCGCAGGCCGAAGCTTTCACCCTGCGGTACTGGGTGTACATCGCCCCGCCCGCCACGGCGACGGTCTTGTTGAGCAGGGCATGGGCCGCATCGGAGGACCCGGCTGCCACGACCGTCCCGGCTCCTTCGTTGCCGACCGGCAGGGCCATTCCCAACCGCCCGCCGACTGATCGCATGGCCGCAGCTGCGATCGGCGCGCTGAGCACCGGCCTGATGGGCGTCCCCTCCGACACCGCAGCCGAAATGTCAGCCCCGGCGAGAGCCAGACCTAGATCGGAAGGGTTGATCGGAGCTGCCTCGACACGGACGATCACCTCGTCGTCGCCGGGAGGGGCGACCTCAACCTCCTCCAGGAACATCACCACCCGGCCGCCTGGCCCCTCGGCCGGCCCTCCCGGGCCGTCTAAGGGCCCGACGGGCTCGACGAGCGACGAAAGCTGCAGTGATTTGATCGGAAAAGTCTCGTTCATCGGGTAATCCTCGCAGTAGCGGCTAACCAAGCCGAGCGTAGTAGCTGAGTGATGCCTGACCCGTTGGGCGGCGGGTGCCACGACCCGCTGCGCTGCTGTCGGCCGGCTTTGGCTAAAGTCGGCTTCGTAGCAGTCCAACAGCCGGGTCGGGGTGAAGCCATGGTCGAAAAGCAGGGGACAAAAGTAGAAAAACAGGGGCTAAAAGCAGCGATCGAACCTTTCGACATGTCCGGGATAGCCAGGCGCGCCGACGGGGTACTCGCTTACAGCGGGCTGGCGAGCTCGGTGGTCGAAATGCTGTCAGTCAGCGTGGAGCGTTACGGCGACCGGGAGGCGGTCGTGGAGGACGGGGGGGAGAGGCTCACCTACAAACAGCTGTGGGACCGGTCCCGCCTCGTCGCTGGCGGTCTGGTCCAAGAAGGGGTCAAACCGAAAGACAGAGTGGCGATCCGATTGGGGAACGGGGTCGACTGGTGCGTCGCTTTGTTCGCGTCGATGATGGCCGGCGCGATAGCCGTACCGGTCAACACGCGCCTATCAGAGCCTGAAGTCGCCTACGTCCTAGACGATTCCCAAGCGAGATACGTCTTCGAGCCGGGCCGGGCCATGCCGCAAGGCCCGCCGACGCTTCGGGAGGACCTGCAGCCCGGCGACCCGGCGGCGATCTTCTACACGAGCGGAACGACCGGCTTCCCCAAAGGTGCCGTCACAACCCACGAGAACTTCCTGTCGAACGTCGAGACGTGCCGCCGTCTAATGGACCTGCCCGAAGCCGAGTTGCGCAACTTGGTGTCAGTACCCCTGTTCCACGTTACGGGCTGCAACAGCC
>JAJZAM010000058.1 GCA_021799445.1 Actinomycetes bacterium | reverse complement strand
AGCTCGATCATCTCGTCGGAGAGGGACTGCGTAGTGGTTACCATCTCGCCCTGCTGGAACAAGAAACGCACCACGTCGGCGCCCGAGCGGTTCAGCTTCGGTCCCAGCTCCTGCGCAGTCGCCCCCCGCTCGACGATCACCTCACCGTCGGGTATCGGTGCGTTGGACGGGGTGTAGTGGGTTATCTCCTGAGCTTCGAGCTCTTCGACGTTTCGCCTACGCCGGCGCGTGGGGCGACGACCCTGCGGGCGCCCTCTGTTCCCGAAAGCACCGCCGCGCGCACCGGCCGGCCCGCCGGGACCACCCGCCGGCTGACCCGGACGGCTACCGGGCGCGCCTGCACCTGGGCGGTTCCAACCGCCGCTAGGAGGCCCTCCGGGGCTGGAGGAGCGCATACCGCCGCTTCGCGCGCCACCGCCCACCGCCGGGCGCGTCGCGCCGGGCGCGGAGGGGCGACCTCCGCCGGGCCCTGGGCGACTCTGCGGCTGACGGCCAGGGGGGGGAGGTATCGGCTTACCTGACGCCGACAGCGGAGGACGGCGTACACCCGGAGGCGGCGGTATCGGCTTGCCCGTTGACGAAAGCATCGGCCCGCCCGCTTTGCCCTGGACGTCGCCAGGCGGCACTGGACGGTTCTCCGACACACCGACCGGCCCGCCCGGCCCGACCGCCGGAGCTGGGACCGTCGCTCCCGTCGGGCTTGGAGCGCCGCCGGCTGGGGCTGGGGCTGAAACTGGAGCTGGGCTTGGAGCGCCACCGGCCGGGGCTGGGGCTGAAACTGGAGCTGGGCTTGGGGTGCCGGCTGGGGCTGGGGTGCCGGCTGGGGCTGGGGCGCCGGCACGCGCCTGCACAGGCCTTGCCGGCACGTGCGGAGCAGCGGGCGCCTGGAGCCTCGCCGGGCTTCCCGCCTGTTCTTGGCGCTGCGGTGGCGGCGAGTCGGCGCGTTGCGGTGCCCTTCGTGCTACGGCAGGGATCCTGTGCTCAGGGGCGGCTCGCCCGCCGGTCCCGGTGCCCGGCTGGGCACCGGAGCCTTGGAGGCGTTCCGGGGTGGTCGTGGAAGGCGCAATGTCAGGAGCGGAGCTGACCTTAGAGCCGTCGGGGGGTGAAAGGCGGGCACCGGCGGCGGCCGGCGGCGTGGAGACCGCTTCGCGGGCTGGCGGGGCGACCGCGGGCGGCGTGGCAGGAGCCGAAGGAGAGGGCGCTGCTGTGGCGGCGGCTTTAGCCACCTCAGCGTCGGAGTGCTCTGGCGCAGACGATGCTGTCGACGCAGCAGGGACGGCCGGCACTGCGGGCGTCGAGTCGCCACCTGAAGGGGAACTGTCTTGGCCTCCAGCTTGCGCGTCGCGTTGCGCTGGCTCACCGTCTGCTCCCACCGCCCCCACGGGGCGGCGCAAGCCCTCTCGGTCTGCTTTGCGGCGGACTCGATCAGCCTGCTGATCCTCGATGCTCGAGGAGTGGCTCTTGACCCCGATACCAAGCGATATGCACAGGTCCAGAGCTTCCTTGTTGGTCAGGCCGAGCTCTCGTCCTAGCTCGTACACCCGAATCTTCTTGGCCAAGTTGGTCGGTCAGTCCCTTCTCAAAATCTCGTGTGATCCCCGACTTGGTTCGCTGCGCAACTTTCGGCTGCGAGAAACTTCCGTCAACGCATCGTGATCGTCCATATATTCTCGCACGTCGCGGGGGGGTTGCGTTCGCCCGGGCAGCACCGACGCGAGCCGGTCGATGGCGTCAGCGGGCACCTGACAACGAAACGCCTTCTGAAAAGCCCTGCGACTGGCAGCTAGCGCTAGGCAAGTCCCACTCAACGTAGCCGCATCTGCGTCCCTGCATATCCACGCCCCGCGACCCGTCCCGGTGCGTTTGGGTACGACCGAGCCGTCCGGCTCCCGGACTAGGCGCACCAAGCTGGACGTGCTGAGAACCTTGCGGCACCCGACGCACGTCCTAGAGGGCCCGGTGTCGGAGTAGGACCTCTCGACGGCGTCTACGGCGCACCACCGCCGTCGCCGGGTACCTCAGCAACACCCGTGTCGCCAGCGTCGGACTCTTGCGCTTGGGCGGTTTCATCCGCGGACAGCGACCACGCCTCGGCGGAGACGGCCTCGCCACCCTCGGCGGGCTGCCAGACCATCTCACCGGACTCGGTTTCAACCCACTCGCCCTCGGCCCACTCCTGGTCGGCGAAGGCTTTCTCGTCGGCGATTTGAGTCTCGCTTTTTATGTCGATACGCCAGCCGGTCAGACGAGCCGCGAGCCTCGCGTTTTGGCCTTCCTTGCCGATAGCCAGCGAAAGCTGAAAGTCGTTTACTACCACGGTAGCGGTCCCGGTCATGTCGTCTAGGTGGACCTCTTTCACCTTGGCGGGCTGAAGTGCGCGCATGACGAACTCCCGTGGATCGTCGGAGAAGGGGACTATGTCCACCTTTTCGCCGCGCAGTTCGTTGGTGACCATACGGACTCTCGCCCCGCGGGCTCCCACACACGCTCCTACGGGGTCGACGTTCGAGTCGTTCGACCACACGGCTATCTTCGTGCGGTGGCCGGGCTCGCGGGCGGCGGCTTTGATCTCGACGACTCCGCTGGAGATCTCAGGGACTTCCAACTCGAAGAGACGCTTTATCAGACCGGGGTGGGTCCTGCTCACCACGATCTGGGGTCCTTTGGCTGTCTTGCGGACTTCGACTATGTAAGCCTTGAGCCTGGCGCCGTGCTCGTAGCGCTCGTATGGCACCTGCTCGGCCTGGGGGAGCAGCGCTTCCACCTTGCCCAGGTCCAGCAAGGTGTAGCGGTTGTCGCTCTGCTGGATAATCCCGGTGACGATGTCGCCTTCCCGGCCTGCGTACTCCTCATACTTGAGGTCTCGTTCTGCCTCGCGGATGCGCTGGTTCATCACCTGCTTGGCTGTCTGGGCTGCTATACGCCCGAAATCCTTGGGTGTGACATCCCACTCGCGTATCACGTTGTCGTCGTCGTCGAGCTCTTGGCCGTAGACACGGATATCCCCGGTGTCAGGGTCGATCGTGACGGAAGCGAACTCCTCCGAGCCAGGCATCCGCTTGTACGCAGCTAGAAGAGCGTTCGCCAAGGCGTCGAGGAGCGTGTCTACGCTGATGCCCTTGTCTTTGGCTATCTGCTGGAGTGCATCTAGGAAGTCGATGGTGGATTCACTTTTCATAGTGCGGCTTCTTTCGGCTCGTTGCCTACGGTCGGCTTTCGCTTTGGTGTGGAGTTCCACGAAGCGACCGTTCGGGCCCAGTCGATGCTGTCGTAGTCGACCAGCGTTCGCATTGGCGGTTCACCCATTTCCACTACGATCCCCGCGGCCTGCGCTTCGACCAGGACGCCACGGTGCCGGCGAGCTCCCGATATCTCGACCCTGGTCTTGAGTGAGATCTCGGCTCCGACGTAGCGCGCAAAGTGCTCAGGCCGGCGGAGCTTGCGCTCGATACCGGGACTGGAGACCTCCAGGTGGTAGCGCCCCTGAGGGGTGAGCTCGGGGTGGGCGTCGAGAATCGGAGCCACGAGCGTCCCCGCCGCCTGGGAGAGGGAGTCCAAGTCGATCCCGCCCGCACGGTCCACTAGAACCCTCACCGTGTCGTGGGTTACCTCTACATCCCACAACTCCAGCCCTGCCGAGGAGAGCACCGGGTCCACGACTGAGACGATTCCTGATGCCGAATCGGCCACTAACACTCTCCTCCTTTCGAGTTTCCCGACGACGAAACTGTCGTCTCCCGCAAGCCGCTGCGCGCTGCCTACTTCGATCTGACCATCAATACAAAGGCGCGGGCGCCCTGCTCTAAACAGGTGCTACCCACGCCCGTTAACCTTCCCCGAGGAGAAGCTCGCCCAACAGTATACCCCCGATGGCGCTACGGTTCGGTCGAAGCGCCCGGCTGAGAGTTCAACCGCTTGGCTATGAGGTCTACTCGGGCTTGGGAGCCGTTCGCGTCGGCGCCTCGGTGATCTAGCAGGGCGAGGCGGTCCGCCTCCGCCTCTGTGGCGGCTGTCTTGTCGGCGGCGGCAAGGCGAGCCTCGAAGCCTTCGGCCACCAACTTCTCGGCCTCGTCCACCAGGGCAGCCACCATCTCGTCTTCGGGTACCACCCTCACGATCTCGCCTCGTATAAACAGGTGCCCTCTGTGCCGTCCGGCTGCTATGCCGAGGTCAGCTGAGCGAGCCTCGCCCGGTCCGTTGACCACGCACCCCATTACTGCCACTTGGAGGGGTATCTGACGGTTCTCCAGGGCGGCCTGAGCCTCCTGGGCTACTTTGTACACGTCGATCTCCGCACGACCGCACGCAGGGCAGGCTATCAAATCCACGGAGGTACGCTTTCGTAGTCCCAAGGCTTCGAGCAGCACCCTTCCCGCTTTGGCCTCCTCGACCGGGTCCGTGGTCAGCGAGTACCTGATCGTGTCGCCGATCCCCTCGCACAGCAAGGTAGCTATTCCCGCCGTGCTTTTGATCGTGCCCGCCGGCGGCGGTCCCGCTTCGGTGACGCCTAGGTGGAGGGGATGGTCAGTGACCTCGGAAAGTTGACGGTAGGCCTCGATCATGAGCGGCACGTTCGACGCCTTGACGGATATCTTCACGTTGTCGAAACCCTCCTCGGCGAAGAGACCCAGTTCGACCTGGGCTGATTCGACGAGTGCTTCGGGTGTTGCGCCACCGTACTTTTTCATCAGGCGGGGGTCTAAGGAACCGGCGTTGACCCCGATGCGTACAGGCACACCCCGATCCTTGCATTCCCGGGCCACCAGGCGTATCTCCTCAGCCTTTCGCAGGTTCCCCGGGTTGAGTCGAAGGCAGTCGACGCCGGCTTCGAGAGCGGCGAGGGCCATCTCGACGTGGAAGTGTATGTCCGCAACGATAGGCACAGGGCTCCTGGGCACGATCTGAGCCAAGCCCTCCGCAGCCTCTTTCTCGTTGCAGGTGCAACGAACGATGTCAGCGCCGGCCGCTTTGAGGGCGTAGATCTGAGCGAGGGTTCCCTCGACATCGGCCGTCTTGGTCGTGGTCATCGACTGCACCGTGATCGGTGCCCCACCTCCAACGGGGACGGAGCCGACCATCAGCTGGCGCGTTTGACGCCTTGGGAACCGAACAGCAGAGGATGCGGGCATGAAGCCAGGCTACCGGCGCGGACCATCTAAGCCGGGCCCAGAAGCGTCGAGCCTCCAAGCCCGGCGGGTGACTTGCACACAGCTCGGCCTCCGTTATATTTAGGTGGTCCTCACGTAATTGGCGTCGAGGTCGTTGCAAAGAAACCCCTAAGATGATTCTTAGTTGTTTATCAGTATTCTTTCAGTTTCGTTTCAGGTAACGGCGCATCGGAGAGACAGCACATCGTGGAACCTTCTTCGTGGGAAACAGCCAACGCGTCGGTGTGGACGCGTTTTCGCTGGTGGATAGTGTCCGGCGCCGTGGTGCTCGTAGCCGCCGTGCTGGTCGGGGCTCTCGTTGCGGCGTCGAGCGGATCTTCAAAAGCCACGTCCAAGAGGTCGGTCGCGTCGTCGCTCCGCGGGTTTGCAGCCGCGGGAGGCGGCGGCCAGTCCACGCCGGGCACATCAGGCACGTCGGGGTCTTCTACTACGAGCGGCACCGCCGCCACGTCCGGCGCGTCGTCAACCTCGGCTGGCGGCCAGACGGCCTCGGCGCAGGTCACCTCCGATCCTCCCGGGGTGTCCCCGGCTGGGGTAGGGTCGGCGATAGCCGTCCAGACGACGTCGCTACCTCCCGCCGAGGCCGGGCAGCCCTACTCGGCTACCTTGCAGGCTTCTGGCGCTTCGGGCGGGGTGAGCTGGTCTTTAGGAGGCGGTTCTCTGCCTTCCGGCCTGTCGTTGAGCCCTTCAGGAACCATCTCCGGGACGCCCGGCCAGGGCGCCATCGGCTCGTACGCCCCGCTTGTCACGGTGACCGACTCCCAGGGCGACACCACCCAAGCGGCTGTCACCCTCGACGTAGTCGGCGGGCCTGTCCTACTAGCACCGAACGATGGCTTGGCCAACCCGCCCGGTTTCGCCCCCAAAGCTTCCTTGCCGACGTCGGTCGACGCTGGAGCCTTCTTCCAAGCGACCTGGGTTGTCAGCGCTTACAGCGGCCTCCCCAACTACACCTGGTCGGTGGCTTCCGGTTCGATGCCGCCCGGCGTTCCCAACCCGTCGTGCAGCGACGCCCCTCAGTGCCTGGACGCCTACACCTCCGGAACTCCCACGACCCCGGGTGTCTACACCTTTGACGTGCGGGTGAAAGACGCGCAGGGTGTCACCGGCAACCAGACCGACACCGTCACCGTGGACCCGGCTCCCATCATCACCACGGCGTCGCTACCAGCGGCGAACGCCGACGACTCCTACAGCGCCCCGGTAGAGGTCTCCGGCGGTACCGGCCCTTACAACTGGAGCATCTCTGGCGCTGGCCTCGAGAACCTTTCGATCTCGGGCACGTCGGCGCTGGCCCGTATCACCACGGGCGGTAACGCCCTGGCCTTAGGTCCCGGCAGCTACCCGATCACCGTCAGCGTCCAAGACGCGGACGGCCTGACAGCCACGGCCAACCTGGTCCTCTCGGTCGGGTCGCTGCCGCAACTGGTGATCACCCCGACCAGCCTTCCAGGTGCCGACGAGGGTGTGTCATACCACGCTTCGCTGGTGGCGAGCGGGGGCAGCGGCAGCGGCTACACCTGGTCAGCGACCGGTCTCCCCCTCGGCGTCGGCCTGTCGCCCACCGGGACCTTCGCCGGCAGCCCAACCGAGACAGGCACCTACCCGGTCAACATCACAGTCACCGACGGGGCTGGCAACACCGTCACCACCGCCGAGACGCTGGTGGTGTCGTCACCGCCGACGATCCAAGCGCTCTCCGAACAGTTTGCTACGGCAGGCACCCCGTTTTTAGTTACCGTCGCGGCTACCGGCGGCACGCCCAACTCCCTGGGTGACTACACCTGGTCAGCGGTCGGCTTACCCCCGGGCCTGAGCATCTCCCCGGTCACGGGTACCATCTCGGGGACCCCGCAGTCTTCAGGCCCCGCTACCACGTCCACATCAGGGACCAGCACCACGACAACAACGATCTCCTCTTCCTACCAGGCGGTGATAACGGTCACCGATTCCGCTGGAGGAACAGCCAGCACCTCAGTGACGTTCGCGGTTAACTCGTAGCAGTATTACCCCGCGTCAAGCTGAGAAGGCGGTAGAGATACTCGGGCGGGGGGCCTGAAACAGATCAGGCGGCTCGCCAGAAACGCCGCCACCGTATATCGGCTCGCCGCCTATGACTGGGACGCTCAGCTGAGGCTGCGGAGGTCGATGAACATCGACCCCAAGGCGAAGATGGCGATGACCGTCAAACCGGCGTACATGACGGGTAGCAGCTTGGCCATGTCGACCCGGTAGGGCCGTCTGATGCTGCGGACGCCTTCGTAGATGTCCACAGCGACGCGGCCCCCGTCGAGGGGGAACAGCGGGACGAGGTTGAACAAGCCGATGGATATGTTGATGACCGCTAGGAGCCAGATGAGCGTCGGCAGGCCGCTCTGGGAGGCCTGGTTGATCACGCTGGGCAGGCCGATGACAGTGGTGAAACGCTCCGACGAGGTCGATGCGGCTTTCGCGCTGGACAGTTCGTTGACGAACGCGCTGATCCCGTGGAAGCTGACCAGACCGCCGAGCGCGTCGAGCGTGCGGGCCGACACCGACACGAACGCCCCACCGGCGTCGCTCAAAGACGACAGGAACGAGGAGTGGATGAGAGGGCTCACGCCGATCCCGAGCACCCCGACCTTCCCGGTCGGAAGGCCGTCGGCGCTCGCGTTGGGAACCGTGTCCGCCGCTACGGGGGTGGCGTGAAGTGTGATGTCCCGGCCGGCACGGTCGACCGTGAAGTTGAGGGGAACTCCGGGGTGGGCCTGGATGAAGGACGCCATCTGGCTCCACGTGGCGTAGTGGACCCCGTCGACGGCGACTATCCGGTCACCGAGCTTGAAACCGGCCTGCTGGGCCGGGCTCGTCTGGCCTGAGAACCCGATGATCTCGGCGATCGGATTGCTGGCCGGGATGCTGGTCAGGTAGCCGCTCTGGTCGCCTGTCCAAAAGAACATCGAGAACAGCAGGACCAACGCTATGAGGAAGTGCATTCCCGAACCGGCCACGTCGATGACGAAACGCCGCCAGAAAGGCGCGTGCCGGTAGGTGCGCTCCTCGAAGGCAGGGTCGACATCTTCAAGGTTGTTCATGCCGACGATTCGGCAGTAGCCGCCCAGGGGTATCGCCTTGACGCCGTACTCTGTCTCGCCTCGCCGTACCGACCACACCTTCGGGCCGAAACCGAAGAAAAACTCCGTAACCTTCACTTTTCCGGTCCGGGCTGCGACGTAATGGCCGAACTCGTGGGCGACGATACAGCCCGCCAGGAACAGGATCGCGAGCACCGTCTCGCCGTAGCCTGCGACGTACCCGGCGGCCACGATGAGCGCCACAACCCCGACCAGTTTCACCAGGTCAGCGGCCTGGTTCGTCGGCCCTGCCTCGTCCCGCCTGGCGCCTTGTTCGTACCGGCGATCGTCTCCCCCGCTGGACGGCTTGCCGCCGGGCGGTCCCGGTAAGTCACCGTTCGCCACGACCGCAGGTGAGGACCGTTTCGGTGTGGGCCTCCCCGTCCCGCCGTCACGGCGGTCAGGCACGGTCGTGCTCATGTGGCGTTCGTCGACTGCCGGCGGTCGACGCCAAGCTCGGCGAAGTGGCGCCCGGATCGGTCAGCTTCGAGCACGTCTTCCACGCTACCCGGCACGCCGAGGCAGTAGTGATCGAGGGCCTCCTCGATCACTTTGGGAATGTCGACCCATCGGATACGCCCCTCGATGAACGCCGCGACCGCAACCTCGTTCGCGCCGTTCAGCCACGCCGGCGCGCAGCCGCCTGCGCGCCCGGCTGCGTAAGCGAGGTCAAGGCAGGGGAAGGCCTCCCTGTCGGGCGGTTCGAAGTCAAGCCGGCGGGCGGCCGCCCAGTCCAAAGCCCCGAAGGGGGTTGCGAGGCGCTCCGGGTACGACAGTGCGTAGCCGATGGGAAGTCGCATGTCGGGGTCGGAGAGCTGCGCCAGGGTGGCCCCGTCGGCCGTTTCGACCATGGAGTGCACGACCGACTGGGGATGCACCACGACGTCGACGTCGTCGTAGTCGACGCCGAACAGTTCGTGGGCTTCGATAACCTCGAGTCCTTTGTTCATCAGAGTCGACGAGTCCACGGTGATCTTCGGTCCCATCGACCATGTCGGGTGGGCGAGCGCCTGATCCAGCGTCACTTCGCGAAGGGCGCTCGCCGGCCGGCCGCGGAAAGGTCCGCCGCTCGCCGTGAGGATGATCCGCCGCAGCCGTGCCGTGCCGGTGTCGGGCAGGCCGGCCATCTCCTCGGGGGAAAGGATGGCACGCAGGCACTGGTGTATGGCGCAGTGCTCGGAGTCGACCGGTATGATCTCGGCTCCGGGTGTCCGCCGGGCCGCTTGGACTACCGGGCCGCCAGCGATAAGCGACTCCTTGTTCGCTAGAGCCAGCCGCCGGCCGTCTTGGAGGGCCGCCAGGGTGACGGGAAGCCCGGCGAAGCCGACGACACCGTTGACGACGACGTCCGCTCCTACCGAGATGGCTTCGAGGGCGCCGGCGCCTGCTAGCAGCTCGACCCCTCCCGGAAGGAGCTCGGCGAGCTCCGCCGCCCCCGAAGGGTCCTCGAGTGCTACTCGCTGCGGGCGCAGAACCCGCGCCTGGTCGGCCAGGGACCTCACCGAGCGGTTGGCTCCTATAGCCACCACCTGGAGCTCGCCGGGGGTTTTTAGCACCACGTCCGCCGCCTGGCGTCCTATGGACCCGGTCGAGCCGACCAGGCTCACCGTTCTCAACAGCGTCAGAGCCTGAAGAACACGACGACGAAATAGGCGGCGGGAAGCGCCAGCAGCAGCGAGTCGAAACGGTCCAGTACCCCTCCGTGGCCCCCGAGGAGAGTCCCCGAGTCTTTTAGCTGAAGGTCCCTTTTGAGCAGGCTCTCGAAAAGATCGCCGGCTGGTGCGATCAACCCGACCAGCAAGCCGAGGACCAAGCCGTGGCGCATACCGCCCCAAGGCGTGAGGGCTTTCCCGACGATGGCACCGACGATGATCGCTCCGATCACACCGCCCAGGTAGCCTTCGAGAGTCTTGTTCGGGCTGATCGCCGGCGCGAGGGGCTTGCTGCCTACAGCCCTCCCCACGAAATAAGCGGCGATGTCAGCGGCTACGGCTACGAGCACCGCTCCGAGGAACTCGCCCTTGCCGTGCGGCTGGCGCAGCATCAAAGCTGAGAAAGCCCCGAGAAGTCCCACCCAGAAGTAGATCATCACCGTCACCGCGACGTTCACAAGGGGTCTGGCTTCGACGACTCCCAGCACGTACCACAGGATCGTCCCTGCGAAAGCTAGGCCCGCGACGACCACGACACCTTCCGGGCCTTTCCAGTAGGCGGCGAGGACCGTACCCGCCGTCCCGACAAGCCCTAGCAGGGTGGCAGGGCTGAAACCAGCTCCTTGCACCATCCGGTACGCCTCAGCGGCTGCGAGCACGCACACGACAGCCGCCAGCACCACCAGCCCTTTAGAGCCGGCTGCGTAGGCGACTATGAGTGCTACTACCAGGCCGGCGCCGACCATCACCCGGCCGCGCAGGTCGTCGCGAGGCTCGGCACCTCCCGGGCCGGTACGCGACGCGGACCTGCCCGAAGAGGGGCGGGGCCGGCCGGACCTCAGAGGCGGGACAGCGTTCGAGTCAACGCTGCGCCCACCCCGGGGAGCTACCCGGCGCCCGGCGGGCTCGGGACGCGTAGTCCTTCGAGAGCGACCCCGTATGACGGCGTCTGGCTCTTCGGCCTCGTCGGCCAGGCCGTCTTGGAGAGGAGGTGCCACAACCTGAGACCTCCTCGCAGCGCCCGACCTGGTCCGTCCCCAACGGCCCGGCGACGTCTGGCGACGCTCCGAAGCGATGCCACCGTCGGCGCTGTCCGAAAGGTCGATGACAGGGTCAGAGGTGCCACGCGCCCGGACGCGTTCGAAGTCCTCGTCGAAAGAGTAAAGGTCGGAATGCTCCGTCCGGCTAGAGTCCAGCGCGCCGACAGGCGGCTCGTCGCCGGCCAGGTCATCTAGAAGGTCCTCCTCGTGCCAGCTCTGCTCGTCGCGCCAGTGAGCTTCGCGACCGCCCAGTGACGTCCAAGCGTCCCCGCCGCGACGAGACGAAGCTTCATCATCATCGTCGTCGTCGAAGCTGAGGCGGGGAACCTCGCCGGTGGGCGGGTCAGTCCAGTGGAGCATCTCCGGTGCGGAACCGCTCAGCGAGATCGAACCCAGCGAAGGTTCGTCGCCTACCGGGCCTATAGCAAGCTCGGTCGTGCGATCGTCGGAGCCGGACGGCGCCAGGGCAACCGGCCGGCTTGGGGTCGCCGGAGGCTCAGAGCCCGCCGGGGAGCGTCGCTTGGAGCCGCGATCCTCAAGAGACGTCACAGGATCCTCTTTTCGTAGTTGGACATTTTCCTCCTTGTCGGCTCCCACCCGGCTAGAAGCACCTGGATCCTGGGAGGTTTCGGGCTCGGTGAGAAGCTCCGCTGGTTTGCGTCTAACCGGCGGCGGCGGGGGCGGCACCGGACGGTGGCGTCTCCTGGGCGGATCGGGAGGGTCCGCTGCGAGAGGCGGAAGCGACACCGCTTCTGCCGGATCGACGGAGTCGGGAAGCGGGAACCGGTGGCTCGGACGGGGTCCCGGAGGCGTGGGGGGCACGTCGCCGAAGCGAAGCTCGTCTTCAGGCCGCCGTCCGGCCGCTTCACCGGCATCCAGCGCCGCTTGGGCTTCTTCGGCCTTTAGTATTCTCACACCTTCGCCGCGCTTGGGGTCTTGGCGGTTAGCCACTTCGTAGCGCTCGTCCATGGTGTCCTCCTCAGACGGATAGAAGCTCGTCCTGCTTGTGCGCCAGGATCCGATCGATCTCCGAAACGTGCTCGTGGGTCACCTTGTCGAGCTCTTTCTCTGCGCGATCCAACTCGTCGCTGGAAATTTCTCCGTCCTTTTCGAGCGTTTCGAGATCCTTGCGGGCGCTTCTCCGGCATCCGCGCACGGCCACACGACCCTCCTCCGCCTTGTGGTGAGCGACTTTGACCATCTCTTTGCGGCGCTCCTCGGTTAAGGGAGGAAAGTTCAGCCTGATCATCGTCCCGTCGTTGTTGGGGTTCACCCCGAGGTCGGAGTTCTGGATCGCCTTCTCGATCGCGCGAAGAGAGCCCTTGTCGTAGGGGGATATGATCATGACTCTCGCTTCTGGGACCTGTATGCCGGCCAACTGTTGCAGGGGTACCTCCGAGCCGTAATATTCGACGCGCAGCTTCTCGACGAGGGCGGGGGCGGCCCTGCCGGTCCGGATGCTCGACATCTCCGAGCGGGTGTGCTCGACGGCTTTTTCCATCTTCTCGCGGCAGTCTTCGATCACAGCGTCGACGTAGTTGTCCTCCATTACTGGATAAGCGTACCTATCCGCTCGCCTCCGAGGACGCCGTGAAGGTTCCCGGGGGTCATAATCGAGAAAACCCGGATCGGCAGGCTGTTCTCCCGGCACAGGGTGATCGCGGTCAGGTCCATAGCTCGCAGGTCCCTGGCGATCACCTCGTCGAAGCTGACCTCGTCGAGCAGGCGGGCGTCCGCGTCGAGTTTAGGGTCGGCGTCGTAAACCCCGTCCGCACCTCCGTGCGTGCCTTTGAGGAGCACCTGAGCGTCGATTTCGACGGCTCGCAGAGCTCCCGCCGTGTCAGTGGTGAAGAAGGGGTTACCGGTGCCAGCGGCGAACACCACGACACGTCCCTTCTCTAAGTGCCGGATGGCTCTCAGGCGGATGTAAGGCTCCGCGATCTGCGACATACCGATCGCCGTCTGGACTCGCGTGGGCTGGCCTCTACGCTCCAGGGCGTCTTGGAGCGCTAGAGCGTTGATCACCGTGGCGAGCATGCCCATGTAGTCGGCGCTGGCCCTGTCCATCCCGGAAGCCAAGCCGGTGGTCCCCCGCCAGATGTTCCCCCCTCCGACCACTATGGCCACTTGGGTCCCCAGGGATGAGCACACCTCGGCGATCTCCTTGGCGATCCTGTCTACCACGGCACCGTCGATGGTCTCGTCGGCTGCGTCGCTAGCGAACGCCTCACCCGAGAGTTTAAGAAGCACCCTGCTCCACGGCGGCTTGGGGTTCGCTGATTGCGAGTTCACAGTGCTCCTAGCCTAGTGTCGCCCAGTCCAGCCGTCCGCGATACGCACGACATTGCGCGCGCAAAGACGAAGACCCGGCCGCACGTCCC
>JAJZAM010000315.1 GCA_021799445.1 Actinomycetes bacterium | reverse complement strand
CGAGCCGACCTCGATAGTACGCCTGCACTCGGGTGACACCTCGATCTACTCGTCGATCGGCGAGCAGATCGACTGGTGCAAGGCCAACGGGAGGCCGTGGGAGATAGTCCCCGGGGTGACCTCGCTGGCTGGCGCCGCCGCCGCCCTCGGCCGCGAGTTGACCCGGCCCGGGGTCGCCCAGAGCGTGGTGATAACACGTCTCGCCGGTCGTACCGCCAAGTCGATGCCGGCCGGGGAGGGACCCGGCGCGTTCGCTTCCCACGGGACCACGCTCGCCGTCTTTTTGTCGGCGGCCCGCCCCGACGAGCTTCAAGACGAGCTTCTGTGCGCCGGGTCCGGCTACACGCCAGCTACACCCGCGGCGGTGGTGGTACGCGCCACATGGCCCGACGAGCGGGTCATATCAACGACGGTCGGGGGACTGGCCGACGCAATACGGCGCGCTGGAGCCACCTTGACCGTCTTGGTCGTCGTCGGCGAAGCGCTGCGGGACTCGCCGGTAGCGTTACGCTCACACCTCTACTCTCCTAGCTTCACCACCGCCTACCGCCTGAGGTCCGCCCCCGGAACCACGGGGGGAAGACCTTCCGCGAACCGGCGTTGAGCACCGACCGAAGCGGCGGTCCCCGCGGACCCTCCGGCGCTAAACCTCACGAACCGCCGATGGCGGCGGAGGTGAGAGCGGCCAAAGGGCTGCGCACCGGTTGGACCACCGGAACTTGCGCCTCGGCTGCGGCCAAAGCCGCCGTCATCGGGCTCACGACCGGGGCGTTGCCCCCACACGTCGACGTCGCCCTGCCGGACCGGAGGAGAGTCGACTTCTGCGTGGTGTCCCCCGAACCGTCGGACCCTTCGGTCGCCGGCGTCGTCAAAGACGCGGGCGACGACCCCGACGTGACAAACGGCGCTGTCATTACCGTGCACGCCCGTCGGGCGGGTTCGGGCTGTCGCTCCGACGATTCCGTGGAGATCCTCGCCGGGCCCGGCGTTGGAACTGTCACACTGCCCGGCCTCGGGCTTGCGGTCGGCTCGCCGGCGGTGAACCCGGTGCCGGCGCGAATGATCCGTCAGGCAGTCCGGGAAGTTACCGACATCCCAGTGTCTTTGACAGTGTCAGTACCCGGCGGGGAAGAAATGGCGGCGCGCACGTCCAATGAGCGCCTCGGGATAGTCGGCGGGATCTCAATCCTAGGCACGACCGGTGTGGTCCGGCCCTTCTCGACAGCCGCGTGGCGTGCGAGCGTCGTCCAGCAGGTCCAGGTCGCGGCCGCACAAGGAAGCCGCGCCCTGGTGCTTTCCACCGGAGGTCGCACCGACGCCGCCGCCCAGCGGCTCTACCCGACGCTGTCCCCGGTGTGCTTCGTCGAGGTCGGGGACTTCACCGGCATAGCCCTGCGCAAAGCCGCCTCGCTGGGAATAACCGCCGTGACGTTCGTCGGCATGGCAGGCAAGATAGCAAAGCTCGCAGCCGGCGTGATGATGACCCACTACCGGCGTTCCAGGGTCGACTCGCAGCTTCTAGCAGAGGTAGCCCAAGCATGCGGCGCTCCTTCGCGTGTCGTCGAAGCCGCGACCGCGACCGCCACCGCACGGCATTTCGCGGAGACCTGCATGGAGGAAGGGGCTGTGGCGGTGCTCGAAGAGCTGTGTGCGCGCGCTGCGAGTAACTGCGCCCTTCACATGTCGGCTTCGGCGACGGTGACACCGACGGTCAGCGTCGTCATGGTCGACTTCGAAGGGGAAAAGGTTATCGCCCGTGCGTGACGACCTGCCGAGCAGTGACGGCTCCCCGAGCGTCCGGAAGGGAATGGTTCACCTGGTGGGAGTTCTCGGAGGTGAGACCTTCGCCGCGTCGCCGCGAGAGGCGTTGAGCGCAGCGACTGTGATAGCCGGTTCGGCTTCGAACCTGAAGTCTGTCGTCGCCCCGCCCGGCGCCAGGGTGAGCGGTTTGGAACCGGACCTGGCGGGGATGCTCGAACGGTTCGCTCGCGAAGCCTCCCAAGGCGAGCGGGTCTGCGTCTTGTGCAGCGGTGATCCCGGCTTCTTCGGTCTGGCCCGGCTGGCGGCCCAGGTGGTACCTCCCGATTTGCTGCGGGTGCACCCCGCCCCGTCGTCGGTTTCGGTGGCTTTCGCTCGCGCAGGAACGAACTGGGAGGATGCTGTCGTGGTCTCCGCGCACGGCCGTCCCGACGGGGCGGAGGCAGCCGCCGAGGCGATACTGCGCCATCCTAAGGTTGCGGCGCTGTGCGGGCCTGGCTCGCCGCCGCAGCTGATCGGAAGTCTCGCTGTAAAAGTCGGGGCGGGACTGAGGGAGGTTCTGGTGGGTACGGCGCTTTGCGAGAAGGGCGAGAAGATCTGGCAGGGAAGCCTCGACGAGCTCGCCAGCGGTGATTTCGACCCTGCTTCGGTGGTGGTAACTACGACGCCGGCGTCTGCTTCGTCGAAACCGAACCTGCGTTGGGGTCGCCCGGAGGAACAGTTCGCCCACCTTAGGGGGATGATCACCAAGGCGGAGGTCCGCGCCGTCGCCCTCTCTAAGCTGGAACTTCCGCCGGCAGGCGTGATGTGGGACGTCGGGGCGGGTTCGGGTTCGGTGTCAGTCGAAGCCACTGCAGTCGCTCCCGGCCTCAGCGTTTACGCTTTGGAGAGGGACCCGGCCCAGCTGCGCGCGCTGCGAGCCAACACGACGGGCACCGGGGTGAGGGTGCTCGAAGGCGAAGCCCCGGGCGCCTTCGA
>JAJZAM010000314.1 GCA_021799445.1 Actinomycetes bacterium | reverse complement strand
TCGCCCTTGAAGCGATCCGGGTGGGCAGCTTCGACATAGATGCATCGATACAGGCCTACGTCCGCCGGGAGTACGGGATCGCCGTCGGAGAGCGCACAGCCGAGGAGATAAAGCTGGCGATCGGATCAGCGTGGCCTTCAGAGCGCGACGAGGTAAAGGCCGAAGTACGGGGTCGTGACTTGATGTCCGGCCTTCCCAAGACCGTCATACTCGCTCCCGAGGAGGTCCGCGAAGCCATCGAGGAGCAGGTCGGGGCGATAGTGGACTCAGTCGTCAAGTGCCTGGGAAACTCGCCTCCGGAGCTCGCTCAGGACTTGATAAGCCAAGGGATCCATCTGGTGGGGGGCGGTGGCATGCTCCAAGGTCTGGACCAGAGGATCGCGTCGGAGACTGCTCTGCCAGTTCACCTCGTCGATGCCCCCCTGGAATGCGTGGTCCTCGGGGCGGGACGGTGCCTGGAGGAGTTCGAGGCTGTCCGCGACCTGTTCATGAGCTGATAAGCCTGGAAGCTCCTGGTGGGCTGATCAGCTCAACAGACGGTGCCTGATCACCGCTAAGTCATCGTCCGCCACTCCACAAAATCGGAGATATCCTTCCACCGAGCCGTACGTCGATCGCAGCCAGCGCAGCGTCGAGAGGATCGTCTTGCGCTCAGCGCTTAGCAGTTCGGGGTCCAGGTGGCTCAAGTGGTCTCCCGCCAGAGGATTCGCGCTTTCCAGCAGCGCTAGCAGGGACGCTACGTTGACCGACGTCGCCTCGTAGTCGTCGGCGATCAGCTGGTCTTCTACTCCGACGCTGCTTAGGACCAGCGCAGCGACGAGACCGGTGCGATCCTTGCCGGCGGTGCAGTGGATCAGGGCCGGGAGCGTCTTCGGGTCGGCCAGAACAGAGAAGATCCTAGCTACGGCGTCGCCGCTGTGGCGCAAGTACTTGACGTATAGATCCTCCAGAGACGACACCCCTTCGGGCACTGCGTAGGTGCCGGAGTCGTCGGAATCGGGGGCGTAGCTCATAGCCACGTGCAACATCAGGGGAACGCAGGAGGCCAAAGGACGAGCCGAGTCGCGGGCACGTTCTGCCGCGGAGCGTAGGTCTATGACTGTCCGAAGGCCTGCTCTTTCCAACAGATCCGTGTCACGACCGGTCAGGTAGCTCGGGTTATCACCCCTGAAGAGGATACCCCGAGTCGTCACGTGCCCGTCGCTTGTTGGCAGGCCACCTAGGTCTCTGAAGTTGACCGCGCCTTCTAGGCGTATCGAGCGATCTTGCGCGGTCGCAGTCCGGCACAGTTTCGTTTCCACGTCGTACGGTCTAGCGGGATCCAGGCGATACGAGGTGAATTGGAGAATAACCTCAGATGAAATGCTCGGGAACTGGCGCCTTTTAGCTACAGGCCGGCGCCTCGTGAGGGTTCTCGCAGAGGTCCTCGGCGGCTTGGCGCACCTGCCAGTCCCTGTCCGACAGGGCGAGTTCCAAAGCCGCCCGGGCGTCGGGGTGGTTGAAGCCTGCGAGGGCGATCACCGCCCGGCGCCGAAGGGATGGTTTGGCTCCCATGGCGTCTATCACAGCGCCCAGGCTGTCGGGGGAACCGATGGTGCCTAGAGCCGCCAGAGCCGACTCTCGACACATCAGGTCTGGATGGTTACGCGCTATTTCACAGAGTTTCGGCACCAAAAGATCGGTTGGCTGGCTGTCATCTTTTGCGGACAAGGCGCAGAACACCTCGCCCAGCCCGAAGCAAGCGGCCTCCACGACAGCGGCGTCAGCGTCGTCGAGCATACGGATGAGACAGGCGAGGATATCCTCCCAGCTTGGTGGCAGCCGGTCGCGGCTAGTGGAGGCCGTCGACAGTCCGATGGCAGAGATCGCACCGGCGGTTTCTCCGACTCGGCGGCGAAGCAGAGCTGACTCGTCGGCTACTGCAGCAGCTAAATCGGCTTTGGTGAGCTTTCGCAGGCGGATCAGGGCCACGAGACCGCTGGCTCTCACCGGTGCTTCGGAATCAGCGAAAGCAAGCCGGGCGGCGCGTTCGTCGCCGGTATGGCCGGCCACCGACGCAAAGCGTCTACGCCCTTCAGGCGTGCAGGGCTGCCGATTCGCAGGCCTGGCGCTTGCGGGAAGCTCGGGCGCACGAGTTGATGTCATTGGGAAGCGAGATGGTGCAGCAACTTCGCCAGCGCATATACGGCGCCGCCCAACACGCCAGCTAGGAGGACGCCGAGCAACGCAACCACGAAAATCAGGACCGTCGCCGACTCGATCGCTCTGAGCGCTCGCCGGGCGGACGGACTCGGTCGTGTCATAGCGGGTGCACACAAAGTTGACGGCCCAGCGTGGCAGGCTGGTCGAGCCCGCAGCGGAACCACAACGCTAAGGCCTTCACGGAGAAAATTAACTTGACCACCAATTCACAGACAATACCGCAGGCAGACACGAAGCGGAGGCGAATCCGACGGGGTCGGCGAACCACCACGGTGGCCTTGGGCGTCGCAATAGCGCTCATCGTCGCGGCACTGGTGTACGTCCTGCACGGCGCTGGCGGCTACTACGCCATCTCGCCGGGGACCGCGCCAACCGTTTCGGCGTCACCGGACTGCAGGTCGGTGGGCGGGGGTAACTGGGCACTGCCCGGGGGCCGACCGTGCGTCCGGATCGTAATTCCCCCGTCTAAGTCTGCGCCGGTCGACGGTTCGATCATGATGGTTGACGTACTCGAAGGTCCGGCGACGCCCTGGGAGTTCGCGCTCGCCAAGCTCGGACTGCTGCACT
>JAJZAM010000057.1 GCA_021799445.1 Actinomycetes bacterium | reverse complement strand
TTCTGCGTACGGTAATAGACGGGTTCACCCTCCTTGAAGTCGAAGAGCTCGGCCCGAACTTCGGCTCTGCGCACGGCGGATAGAGCTGTCGCCTCACAGCCGGGCCAGCCGGGGCTACAGCTCGTAGCGGTAGACGTTGGTCTCCCGCTGGCTGAAACCAATGCGGCGGTACAGTCGATTAGCCGCCTCCCGGGAGGGCCTCGAAGTGAGCTCGACGGTTCGAGCTCCACGCTCCGAAGCGATCCTGAGAGCTTCCCGTGTCAGAGCCTCCCCACAGCCCCTGCCCCGCACAGCCTCGTCAGCTATGACGTCCTCGATCCAAGCTCGCACACCCGTAGGTATCCGAAACAGCGCCAGAGTCAAGGTCCCCACTATCGGACCTGCCGCGCCGTCGCGCGCTACCAGCAGAACCGTCGACTTGCACCGGACTATCTCTTCCAGCTCCTCCTCCCCAGGGGTCGGGGCGCTGGAAGACAGGAACGGCAAAAGGTGGCCGATAGCCTCTACGAGCTCACCGGTGACCGAGAGTGCCTCTTCTACCACGAACACCACCCGACGATAGCCTTCCTCGAAGAGCTGCGTCGCCAGAAAACCTTAGGGGCGGTAGAGGACCATCCCTTTGGGGCCAGGCAGGAACCCGGCATCTTTGAGCGGATCTTCTAAAGATTCGGGATACCGGCTCAGGACAAGTCGGGGCCAGCGTCCCTCGCCTACCGCCCCGGCCAGAGCCCTGCAAACTGCGACCTCCCACGACCCGTCCAAGTCAGCCAGCGCGGTGAGCCCTCCGAGACCCCGCTCAAGGTATGCGCATCCCCGGCCGTCAACGAGAACAACGTACGCTCCGACGGAACGGCTCGGACCTTTCACCGGCCACTGGAGCGTGGAGCCGTACGGATTCGCCGGGTCCGTCGCTGCGAGCAGGTGAACTCTGTGGCCTCCTCCCACTTGGCGCGACCCGGTGTCTCGCACCTCGGAGCGAAGTCGGTCGACGGCGCCGGGGAGGGCGAACTGGGCAGCTCCCAAGCCTGCTACGAAGTAGCCGCGGCGGATCCTTCCAGCCTCCTCAAGGCTTTTTAGAACTTGGTAGATGGAGGCAAAACCACCAGGCAAGGACTCGGACCTCACGGCGTCGCGGGTGAGGACACCGTAGCGTTCTAAAAGAACCGACACTGCGGCGACAGCGGCGTTCGTGGCCAAAGCCGCCTCCGAACCCTCCCCAGGCGAACCCAGCTCGCGAGCCACGAGCGACCAGCGTCCTTGCAGCGCAGCGGGCACAGCTGAGCGTGCCGCGGCCGGCCGGAACCCCAGCTGGCGTCTCGGCAAGCTCGACGTGCCCTGCCCGAGCCGCTTTGGCACGGATCGGCCGCGACGCTCCGTTCGTTGGCTTCGCGTCACGGCCCGAAGCGCTGCGAAGCTGTCAGAGGTCACCTCCCCCGCCCACGCAAGGTCCCAGACCGCAGTCGTGAGATCCCGGTCGGTCCATGACGGTGCCGCGAGCTCACGGTAAAAGCATGCGCCACGCTGGGCGAGAGTCTCCCTGACGTGCTCGTGGAGCTCACTGTCGAAGTCGGCTGTTCTAGCACCCGCATACCCGAAGCGGGGCAGCAGGACCTCCGCCTGGTCCCGCCTGACGAGGACGACCCTGCCGTCGGAGGCACCCAGTGAACCGGCTCCCACCCACATCACCTCGCCGGCGGCCACCAGCTCGTCTAGAAGCTGGCCCTGGTAGCCCCGGACCCTCTGTTCGAGCACGTCGGCTTCGAGATGCGACATTGCTAATGGCAGGGCTTCGAGCTGTCCTATCACCTCCAAGAGACGGTCGGGCCCGCTTCGTTCTGCTTTCTCCCCGACGGCCGCCGCTCCGTGCCATGCGGGCAGGAAACCGGCGAGAGCGGCAGCGTCGACCGGTTCGACCTCCTTGCGCAAAGCCGCGAGGCACCGGCGCCGGGCGACTCGGAGCACCTCGGCGTCGCAGAACTCGTGCCCGCCGGCCCCTCCCGGACGGAAGCCCCCCTTCAGCAGCCTTCCGTCACCCACGAGAACGTCGAGTGTCGCCGACATCTCGGCCCGACTGACGCCAAAACGCACTGCGGGACGGTCGACGTCGAAGGGGCCGTGCGTTCGGGCCCATCGTCGGACCAGTTGGATCAGGGCGTCCGGAGCTGGTTCGAGGAGGGCGTCTGGAAGTCCCGCAGCTAGAACCGCCCCTACCCCGTCCCGGTAGCGGGCGGCGTCTTCAACCGCCACAAGCCTCTGCTCCCCCCCTACGCGCACCACCACGGCCCGCCGGGCGTCTACGAGCCCCTCCCACGCTTGCGACGCCAGCTCACCGGGGGAGCAGCGCTGCGCCAGCTCGCTGGCTGACAGGTCGCCGATCCGGCGGAGCATGTCGACCACGCCCTCAAGGCTCTTGACGCGGCGGTCCTCCCTGCGGAACTGCATTTCGTCCTCGAGATCGTCGAGAACGTCTGCGTCGAGGAGGTCCCGCAGCTCGTCGGATCCGAGCAGCTCGGAGAGCATTCTGCGGTCCAACGTGAGAGCCTGAGCCCGCCGCTCGGCTAACGGCGCGTCGCCTTCGTACATGAACTGCGCAATGAACGACATCACCAGGCCGCTTGCGAAAGGAGAGGGGTCGGCGAGCTCTACCTCGTGAATGCCCACTCTCCTGGAACGCACGTCTTTGAGGAGACCCTCCAGGGCTGGAAGGTCGAACACATCCTGGAGGCACTCACGATACGTTTCGAGCAGCACCGGAAACGACCCGTGCCGTGTCGCCACGCCGAGCAGGTCCGCAGCGCGCTGGCGTAGTTGCCATAGCGGGGTTCGACCGCCCGGCCTGCGACGTGGAAGCAGCAGCGAACGGGCAGCGTTCTCCCGGAAGCGAGCCGCGAACAGCGACGATCCTCCGACGGAGGCTACGACCGTTTCTTCGAGCCTGTCGGGCTCGATCAGCAGTTCTTCAAGAGGCGGAGGTCCCTCCGCCTCTGCGAAGCGGATCATGATCCCATCGTCGCTCCACAGCGCCTGGCACGACATTCCAAGGCGTCGCTCTAGCTGCGCTTCGACTCCTAAAGCCCAAGGGGCGTGAACCCTCGCTCCGAAAGGGGAGAGGATCGCCACCCTCCAGTCGCCCAGCTCGTCGCGGAAACGCTCCACGACGATCTGGCGGTCCGACGCTATAAAACCCCCGGTGGCTTCACGCTCCTCTTCCACGTAGCGGCGGAGGTTGGTGAGCGCTCGCTCGTCGAGACCGCACGACGCCTTGAGGTCCTCGTCGGAACGGTCCCGTAGTGTGCGGGTGAACCGCCCGATCGCAACCCCCAGCTCGTAGGGCCTGGCCGGCGTGTCGCCGTGCCAGAACGGCATCTTGCCCGGCATCCCCGGGGCTGGTTCGACCACGACACGATCCCGGGTGATGTCAAGGATCCGCCAGGTACTGGCGCCCAGGAGGAACGTCTCGCCGACCCGTGACTCGTAGACCATCTCCTCGTCGAGCTCGCCGACCCTGCCACCCGCTGGGGTGAAAACCCCGTACAGGCCGCGGTCCGGGATGGTACCGCCGGAGGTGACCGCCAGCATGCGCGTTCCGGGACGAGCTTGGAGGGTCGACGACGTCCTATCCCAGTTCAGACGCGGCCTCAGCTCGGCGTACTCGTCGGAGGGGTAGCGCCCGCTCAGCATGTCGAGCACGCCGTGCAATGCGTCGTCGGGAAGCTCCACGAAAGGATACGCCCGCCTGGCGAGAGCCGCTATTCGTTCGACAGCTACCGGCTCGGCGGCAGCGGCGACCTCGGCGACGATCTGCTGCGCCAGCACGTCCAGAGGGTTGCGGATTACTTTCGTGTGCTCCACCGCTCCTGCGTGCATGCGCTCGGCGACGGCCGCCGCGACAAGCAGGTCGTGGCGGTACTTCGGAAAGATTCGGCCTTTGGAAGGCTCCCCGACGCGATGACCGGCGCGGCCTATCCTCTGAAGTCCGGACGACACAGAGGAAGGGGCCTCCACCTGTACGACAAGGTCGACCGCCCCCATGTCGATACCGAGCTCAAGGCTCGACGTTGCTACCAGAGCTGGAAGAGTACCCGCCTTCAGGGCGTTCTCGATCTCCAGCCGCTGCTCGCGCGCTATCGAACCGTGATGGGCTCGGACCAGATCGCTCGGCGCTCCTTGACCCATAAACGCCGAAGCGCTGGAAGTCCAAGTAGAGTCCTCGCTCGCCATCTCGTTGAGGCGCGCCGCCAGACGCTCGGCTAGGCGACGCGAGTTGACGAAAACCAGGGTGGAGCGATGCTGGCGGATCAGGCTTAGAAGCTCCGGGTACACGGCGGGCCAGATCGATCCAGCTAGCGGGCCGAAGGAGGCTTGCGAACCTGAGGGGATCTCGGCGTGCGGGAAGCCTCCGAGTTGGTCGCCTCCCGGTCGGGCCAGGTCCCCCATGTCGTCTACAGGCACGACGATCCTGAGCTCCAGGGCCTTGCGAACTCCCGCGTCGACCACGTTCACCGGCCTGGGCACACCGTTAGAGAACCCTCCCAGGAAACGGGCGAGCTCGTCGAGAGGCCTCTGAGTCGCTGAGAGCCCGATGCGTTGAGGCGGACGCTCGGTAAGGTCCTCCAGGCGCTCCAACGACAATGCGAGGTGCACGCCGCGTTTCGTACCTGCGACAGCGTGGATCTCGTCGACTATCACGTGCTGCACGCCTCTGAGGATCTCCCTCGCCGACGAGGTGAGCAGCAGGTATAGCGACTCAGGTGTGGTGATCAGAATATCCGGCGGCCGTCGCGCCATCTCGCGACGCTCCTGCGGACTGGTGTCGCCGCTGCGGATCCCTACACGGACCTCGGGCAGCGTGACACCGCACCGGGCTGCTTGTATCGTTATTCCAGCTAGCGGAGCCCGAAGGTTGCGCGCAACGTCATAGGCGAGAGCCTTGAGCGGACTGACATACACGACGCGACAGCCCGTCCCGGCCGGCGTGGTGAAAAGTCGGTCCAACGCCCACAGGAAAGCAGCGAGGGTCTTGCCGGAGCCGGTCGGCGCGAGGATAAGCGTGTGATCACCCCGGCCGATCGACTCCCAGCCGCGGGTCTGCGCCTCGGTCGGACCGTCGAACGCCGTCTGGAACCACGATCGGGTCGGCTGGGAGAACTCCACGCTCGTAGAGGCTACGACCAAGGCGGAAGGTAGGTGACCGGGTCCCGCGAATTGCCTTCGATGGCGGGTATCGTCAATGGGTGCAGTCGCTGCGCTGGGAACAGGACATGGCCTTGCGGAGACCGATCCTCATGGTCGCCTTCGAAGGATGGAACGACGCCGGCGAGGCAGCCTCGCTCGCAGCTTCGTACCTGGCGAGGGCCTGGCGGGCAGAGCTCGTCGCTACCATCGACGCCGAGGAGTTCTACGACTTCACCTCGACCAGACCTGAGGTGGCCTTCGGGGAAAGCTCGACCCGGTCGATCGTCTGGCCGGACACCGAAATTCTCGGGGCGCGGATCCCCGGCTCCCACCACGACCTGGTCATAGTCCGAGGCGTCGAACCCCAGCTTCGCTGGAAGACCTTCGCCGGCCTCGTGGTGGAGGCCGCTGTCCGCCTCGGGGCTGAGATGGCCGTAACCCTAGGCGCTCTGCTGGCAGACGTCGCCCACAGCGCCCCTACGCGCGTCTCGGGAGCCTCGGACGACACTGAGCTCGCCGAGCGGCTCTGCCTGGTCCGGCCCCGATACGAGGGACCTACCGGGATCATCGGGGTCCTAAGCGACGCGTTCAACGCCAGCGGTATCCCCACGGCTTCGCTGTGGGCGGCCGTTCCCCATTACGTGCACCAGCTGACCTCACCGAAAGCCGCCCTCGCCTTGGTGGAACGCTCTAGTGGCCTTCTCGGAGCGCCGGTCGACGCTCACGAGTTGCGCGTCGCTGCCCGTGACTACGAAAGGCGTGTCGACGAGCGCGTCGCAGACGACGCAGAGGCGGCGGCTTACGTGGCGGCCCTCGAAAGTCAAGGAGACACCGACTGGGGCGAGGTCTCAGAGGTGGATCATCTACCCGTAGAGGACTCCCACAGCCTCGCCGCCGAAGTGGAGCAGTTCCTCGAGGATCACCGAAGCAGCGACTGAGACACGCCCCTGTCCTGCGGAACCCGATTCGTCTTCTCACCTTTGCAGAAGCCCGGATCGGCGTCGGCCTCCTCTCGTTCAGGCGGTCAGCTCGGGTTCGTAACCGTAGAAGATGTCAGCTTGGCGGAGAACCCAGGCGAATCGGGCCACGCCGTCGACGACGTCAGCCGCCACGTACTCCCCCGCCGACTCTGCGAGGTCGTGGGCCCTTTTGGTCAAGCAGGCGACGAAGCCTTGCCATTCTCCCTCACCCAAGGCGCAAAGCGCCCAAAACCCCCGGCCTCGGCTCGCCTTTACTACCCTTGAGAGCAGGTCCTGTGGTAGGCGGCCGTTCTTCGGGGCTGGAAGTCCTGCGATCACCGGCACGTCGCTGACCCCGAAACGCGCCGGGTCGCCCTCCACTGCCATGTGCGCCACGTAGGCTCGTCCTACCAGGGCCACGCCGATCACTGGCGTCAAGCTTGCGACCGGCCGGGCCAACCGGTCCATGTAGTCCACCCCCAGCACGTTTGACAGCGGACTCAGCGAGACGATCTTCCCCATCGCCTCGTCGACTGCTGCGTCGAGGGCCTTAGCGGTGCGGCCGGCCTCACCGAGCGCCGAAAGCGCGGCCTTAAGCTCGGCCGAGCCCAGGCGTGACGCCGCCGGGCGGACCCCGAAAGACTGGCGGAGCAGGTGCTCAGCTCCTCCAGGCGTTGCGACGGGGCCGGTCGAAGGCCACCTCGCAGGGCAGTCCTCTGATAGCGTCGAAAGCCAGGCGCACCCAGCGGCCGCCGCCGGCTAGCGGGGAGGGCAGCTCCTCCTCCGAGAACCACCCGACGTCCGTGGTCTCAAGAGGGTGCCGTCTGAGAGATCCGCCGATGGCTCGGCAGTGGAACACCAACGAGTAGAACGGCAAGCCGGTGGCCCCGAGTCTCAGCCCGTCGAACACGGCGACGATCCTCAGCGGCTCGGCGTGAATTCCCGACTCCTCCTCGACTTCTTTGACCACCACCTCCGCTGGTGAATACCCGACGTCTGCCCAGCCCGTGGGGTACAACCAGACGCCCGAGTCTGCCCGCTGGATCAAAAGCAGCCTTCCGTCGTCGTCACCGACAAGGGCTCCCACCGTTACCTTGGGTGTAACGTAGCCGGCCACACCCGTCCCGACGCTGTCCAACCAGCCTGCGACAACCTCGGAAGGCTCGAAACGACCTTCGTCTGTGCCGGCCGCGACTCTGATGTCCGCCGCGATCTTAAGGACTTCCTCGAAACGCTCACGCTCGTAGAGGTTCTGCGTGAAAGCCAGCCCGGTGCGTGCGATACCGGCCAGCGACTCGCTCCAACGGACCAGGTCCACGTCGCTGACCGGGCGTTCGGGCATCGCCCGCGAGGCTACTACCAAAGCACCGTGCCAGAATACCCATGTGGCAATAAAGGAGAACTGCCGTCACTACCTCGGTCGGAGCACCCCAAGCGGGGACTTAGTACAGCGCTGCCGCCTGTCGGCGAACTCCGAAGACCCTTTCGCCTGCCCCGACGGCTGCCTCTTCGAGGAGGCACGCCTCGTCTCCGACGCCGGGTGGTCTCGGGGTCCAGCGACTAAGATGGCCAACACCGCCGACGGCCTTGCAGGACTTCCGCCCCCGCCCAAGAGGCGCAAAGGACGCAAAGGCAAGTGAGGTATGTCCATTTTCCAAGGTTTCTCGAAGGATACTCCCAGGTTGACCGTCGACACTGAGCTGGTATGGACGGCGTCCAAACCCCCTCTCGGTTAGAGTCGACCACAACTGAACCTAACTCGAAACCGCGGGTTCTCGTGGTGGACGACGAGGCGCACATCACCGAGCTGCTCGCTATGGCGCTCAGCTACAGCGGCTTTTCGGTCGAGCAGGCCTCCTCGGGAGCCTCCGCCATCGAGTCGCTAAGGGATCGGGTGCCGGACTTGGTCGTGCTGGACGTGATGCTTCCCGACCTCGGAGGCTTCGACGTTGCGAGGCGCCTCCGAAACAGCGAGGGACCAGCGAAGGACGTTCCCATAATCTTTCTCACGGCACGCGACAGCACCCAGGACAAAGTGGAGGGTCTGCGCCTGGGTAGCGACGACTACGTGACGAAGCCTTTCAGCGTCGAAGAGCTCGTCGAGCGGGTGCGGGCGGTCCTGCGCCGCTCCGGGGGAGCGTCGAGCGGCCCGAGGCGTCTGGTGTTCTCCGACCTGGAGATCGACGAGGACACCAGGGACGTCTGGAGAGCCGGGAGGCTGATCGAGCTCACCCCCACCGAGTTCAGGCTGCTGCACCTGCTGATGACGAACGCAAGGAAGGTGCTCACCCGCGAACAGATCCTCCAAGAGGTTTGGCAGTACACGTTCAGTTCGAGCACGAGCGTCCTCGACACTTACATCAGCTACCTACGCTCGAAGATAGACGCAGAGGGACACCCTCTCATCCACACTGTAAGGGGGGTCGGCTACAGCTTGAGGCTGCCTCGAAGTTGACTCTCAGGTCGAGGCTCGTCGCCGCCCTCGTGATCCTCGTGGTGTTAGCCCAGAGCGCGTTCGTGGCCGCCACCTACGTCGCTTACAGCCGGTCCCGCTACCAGCTGCTGGACAACGAGTTGCGGAGCTCGGTCAGCGTGGTTGGTGCCTACCTGGACGCCGCTGCGGGCCTCTCCACTCCGGGTGGCCTTCCCACCGGCCCCCGCTTCGGGCCTCCGATGGGTGACGGGGCCGACGGGAAGGGAGCATCGGGTGCCCCGCCGGCGCGAACGGCGGACTTGACTAACCCCACTCGCGTTGCGAGCGGCGGGATCGCCGGACCTTGGAAGGCGACGCCGTCCGTACCGTCCGGGCTGCAGTCCGGCGGGTTCGGCAGCTCCCAGTCGCAAGGTGGCCAGCTGACGCTCCCGTCGGCGACTTTTCCGCCGGGCTCCTACGCTGAGCTGGTCGCACCAGACGGCGCCGTAGTCGCCCAGGGTTCCTACGACAGCGGCAGCTCCCGCCCCTCCCTGCCCGCCGGTCTTAGCGCCCCAGGGGCGCAGACCCGGCTGCTCACGGTGGGATCCACGAAAGGCTCGACCCGTTTCCGGGTGATAGTCGCCAGCAGTGCCGACGGCTACACGACGGTCCTCGCAACCCCAACAACCCAGGTGACGGACTCGCTCGACCATCTGCTGGCGATCGAAGCTACGGCGATTGCCGCTCTCGTCTTAGTCGTGTCGGCCGGAGCTTGGCTTGTCATGAGGCGCGAGTTGCGCCCCTTGGAGAAGATGGCTGCCACTGCGCGTCAGATCTCCGGGGGAGACTTCCGCCTGAGGGTCGACCCTGGGGACTCGACGAGCGAGGTTGGCGAGCTGGGCGGTGCGCTAAACAGCATGCTTGACGGCATAGAGGCGGCTTTCGCTGAGCGCGAAGCCACAGAGATCCGGCTTCGCCAGTTCCTAGCCGACGCGTCTCACGAGCTTCGCACCCCGCTGACTTCGATACAAGGATTCGCAGAGCTGTTCAGGTTGAACGGCGAGCAAGCCCGTGTGGACCTGCCTACGATCCTCCGGCGGATCGAGCAGGAGTCCGCCCGGATGAAGGTGCTCGTCGAGAGCCTCCTGCTTCTGGCCCGCCTGGATCAGAAGCCGGCGGTAGAGATGCGACCTACTGACCTCAGCGTCCTAGCTGCTGACGCGTGCACCGACGCTGTCGCAGTGGAACCTTCCCGGCCCGTCACCCTCGACGCACCCCAAGCCGTCGAGGTGCTGGCCGACCCAGCGCACCTACGTCAGGCCCTTTCCAATCTGCTTTCGAACGCGCTGCGCCACACTCCGGCGGGCACACCGATCGAGGTTGCGTGCACCCGACGGGACGGCGTAGCGGTCCTGTCGGTGCGTGACCACGGCCCGGGGCTCGACGCGGAGGCCCTCTCGCACGTGTTCGACCGCTTCTGGCAAGGCGACAAGGCCCGAGTGGGCAGCGGGTCGGGGCTCGGCCTATCGATCGTGGCCGCCGTCGCCGACGAGCACGGCGGCAAAGCCGAGGCGTCCAACGCCGCCGGAGGAGGGGCCGTATTCACGCTCACGCTTCCTGCGGTCACGTCGAAGGCGGTGGAAGCTTCGCTGTCGGGGTCGCCGGGAAAGCCGAGTTGATCCCTCGAAGGGACGTCGCCGGCCGGGGGCCGTGCAGCGAGATCGAGTGAAACAGGTCAGCTTTCCAAGGGGTGCTCAAGGCGGTCGACGTCGACTCCGATGCTTTGCATCCATTCGATAGCGCGCCCGACCTGCTCGGGATCGCCGTCCAACTCGCAGACGATCCACCCGACGTCGTCGCTCACGTCAGCCCTGCGAATGTTAGCGAGCACCCCGAAGTCGCGTGCGAGCTCCCCGATCACAGGCCTGGGGACGAGGTTCGAGGGGAATGTGAGTCGAACACGCGGGGGTAGGAGGGTCATGGTTTGGGAAGCCCATCGTTGAGGTTGCCTGACCTCAGGCCTGCAAGGTCGAGAGTAGCGTAGCGGTACCCTGCGCCCGTGACGGCCGCTAACACGTCGGCCCGTTGGCGAAGCGCTTCGTCCAGTTCCCCGAGTGGTAGCTCGATCCTGGCAATCTCGCCGTAGTGGCGGACCCTCAGCTCTTTGAAACCCAGCTTGGCCAGGGCGGCCTCGGCGGCCGCTACCTGGCCGAGCACGCCGATGGTCACTGGCGTCCCGTACGGCAGGCGCGAGGCGAGGCATGCGGCGGCGGGCTTGTCCCAGACGTCTAGGCCGACGTGGCGGGCCGTGGCCCGAACCGCCTGTTTGGTCATACCAGCGTCGACTAGCGGGAAGACCGCCCCTCGCTCGCGTGCAGCCACCTGCCCGGGCCGGTGGTCCGAGAGGTCGTCGAGGTTGACGCCGAGAGCTATGACAGCGCCTCGGGCCTGAGCGAGAGGTTCCAGGCCGTCCATCAGGGATCTCTTGCAGTGGTAGCAGCGGTCCGCCCCGTTAGCAACGTACTGGGCGGAAGACATCTCGTCGGTGTGGACCAGCTCCCAGCGCATCCCCCATCCGTCGACGAAATCCCTGCAAGCGTCGAGCTCTCCTGGCGCCAGGGACGCTGAGACTGCCGTGGCGAGCAGGACACGGTCAGGTCCTAGAGTGTCGTTGGCCGCCCAAGCCAGCAACGCAGAGTCGACACCTCCGCTGAACGCGACCACCACGGACCCCAGGCTTTTCAACTTGGCGCGTAGACGTCCCAGCCAGCGTTCAGCGTCAGCTTCTCCGTTTCGATCGGAGCCGGCTTTATAGCAACCGGGGAACGGGGATGTCTCGGATTTGGTTTTAGCTGTCACTTGGCGGCCTTGATGCTCATTCGTCGATTTTGATCCTTATCCGCTTGTTGCCCTTGCCCTTGGATTCGGTCTTCACTACGACGACTCTGCCGACCTCGCCTGTCGAGCGGACGTGAGTTCCGCCGTCGGCTTGACGGTCCAGCCCTACGATATCGACCACCCGAACCTGCGCTACGTCTTCGGGGATGAGACTTACCTTGGTTCTGATCAGGTCTGGGTCCACTGCGGCGAGCCCGCTCGGAACGAAACTCACTTCGATGGGCCGGTCGGCTGCGATCTGAGCGTTGACCGCCTCTTCGACTGTGCGAGCGAAACCGTCCGGGAGAGGGTCGAACTCGAAGTCCATCCTGGCGGCGAGAGGTTCCATGTTCCCTCCTGTCACCGGGACCTTCCACTCGTTCCATATGACACCACACAAGATGTGCAGAGCCGTGTGCGTTCTCATCAGTTTGTGGCGCCGTTCCCAGTCGAGCTGTCCCAGCAACTTCTCGCCGACCACGGGCAGTGCCCCATCCCCGCCGAGGTAGTGCACGACGCCCCCGTCGATCCCCGAACGGCCTTCGACGATCGAGTCCCTGGGAGCTTTGCGCACGTCGATCACCGCCATGCCGGCAAGGCTGCCGGTGTCATGGGGCTGGCCCCCACCGGTTGGATAAAACGCGGTGCGGTCGAGCACCACAGATCGAGCTTCGGTGTCCGCCGCAACAACGGTCGCTTCGAACTCTCTCAGGTACGCGTCCCGCAAGAAGAGCAGTTCGGTCGTCACCGGTCAATCCTACCCACCAGGCTCCCAGCCGTATCGTGGTATCTCAGCCCACCGGAAAGTTTCTCAGCGATGCTGCACACAGTGCTGTTCGAGAGGATTCATTTCTAGGTCAGCGCGGTCTATGACTTCGTCGCAAACTCTGCAGCGCCCGTAGGTTCCGGCGTCGAGGCGCCGGAGGGTCTCCTCGACAGCGGTCAGCTCGTGATCCAACTCCCCGAGGAAAGCCGCTACCTCCCCGGGGTCGAAGCCAGGTGGGCTCCCGGGACGTGCCTGTGGGATGTCGGCGCTTGACACACCCCCGAGGATAGGCCAGCTCGACTTGCGAGCTTGGCAAGGGCGATTTGGATATGGCGACCGCTTCGCTACATCATTTTGGGGTGACCGCACAAGCAGGGATCTTCGCCGTCGGGGCCAGCGAGCACGGCTACGTCGAGTTCGATCTTCTACCCGGCAAGGAACCGGCAGAGCTGGTCGCTTCTCTCGCAGCGCTGCAAGGTCCTGGTTCACCGTTGGCGGGTGTGGGAACCGTAGTCGGCTTCAAGCCGGAGCTTTGGTCGGCTGTCGCCCCCGGTCAGTCTCCGCCTGGTGCGCGCTCTTTCGACGCTGTCACCGGACCGGAGATATCCATGCCAGCCACGCAGCATGACGCGTGGCTTTGGGTAGCCGGAGTGTCTCGCAGCGCCGTGTTCGACGCGGTCAGCGCTGCGGTAGGCCACGTTGCGGGTACGGCGTGCGTGGCCAGCGAGATCAACGGCTGGGTCTACCAGACCAACCGGGATCTGACCGGCTTCGTAGACGGCACCGAGAACCCTTCCCCTCTCGAAGCCCATCGGGTCGCCGTTACAGGAGGCGACTCGGCGGCAGCGGGCGCCAGCGTGGTCCTCTACCAAAAGTGGGTTCACCTTGACAGTTTCTCGGCTCTGAGCGCTGCAGCCCAGGAGAAGGTGATCGGTCGAACCAAGGCAGACAGCGTCGAACTTGACGAGGCCGAAATGCCCGCCGACTCGCACGTCGCCCGCAACGTGATCGAGGTGAACGGCGAGGAGCTGGCCATCTACAGGCGCAACACCTCCTACGGGAGCCCGTCCGAGCACGGAACGCTCTTCGTGGGCTTCTGCTCGTCGATTGCTCCGCTGCAAACGATGCTCGAAAGCATGGCAGGTGTCCGCGATGGGATCCGCGACGCCCTGACCCGCCACACGGCTGCTCTCAGCGGCGCTTACTACGTGATTCCCTCCGTGCCATCGCTAAGCCATTTCGTACGTTTTGACGACTAGGAGATCGGACCCGTTCCCCTGACCCCCCGGGCGATGCTCACCGGCTTGTCTGTGATCACCACGTCAGCGCCGGCGAGTGCTAGAAGTTGAGCGGCTTCCACGTCGTTGACGGTCCACACGGCCACTGC
>JAJZAM010000056.1 GCA_021799445.1 Actinomycetes bacterium | reverse complement strand
AATGTTGACACAGAGGGAACCCGGCTGATGTCGCCATCTTCGCCAGAGTCTATTCATGACCGCAGATCAGCATCACGGCGACCCGCTGACGCTGCGTCAAGGTGGCCAGAGCACGGGCCAGTCCGGGCTCGACCCACGGCTCGGACCAGTCGCTGGTGCTAGGCCCTATCAATCGGAGTCGCCTAAGTCGTGTCCGGCTCCGACCGACGCGGAACAAATACGGGACAGGGTGGCTTATCTTTTCGAGCAGATCGAAATGCGCCCACGCCCACGCCCCCGGCGGCAGCTTCTCGGCCGCTCTCAGGCCCGCAGGCGACGCTGAGAGCGGCCCGTAATCTCGGCTCCACGGTTTTGTACAACGCAGCAAACCCTCAGCCTTGAACACACCCCTCCCCGCATCCGTGAAGGTCACGTAATCTAGAGCCGCCCGGCCAACGTTGCTACCACACCACCACCGAAAATCCGATCTGCGCCTCTGCCAGCCGGATAGCCAGAAGCTTATCAGTCGCTCCTAACGACGGCTATTTCGTTTAGCGACGCTCACTATGGCCGAGCAGAACCCGCGCCCCAGAACGCCTCCTTGCGTGTCGCCGTCGCCCGAGGCGCAGAATCACGGTCTAGTCATAGACCGAGCCTCTGGAGCCGCCTACATATCGGCACGTGTCGGCGCGCTCCGCTGGACGAACCGGCGGTTACGCCGACGTGTGTGAACGATTCGTCGAGTGCGTGGCGTTGGCACGAACCGTGCTATTCGACACTTCCGCGTGGAACCACCCACTGCACCGATTGACCGGTCAGCTTCGCGATGCGCTCATAATCGGAGTCGTAGTGCAACACGGTGAGTCCGGCAGCTTCCGCGCAGGCCGCGACCAGCAGGTCTGGCAGCGGAACGGAGCTATGTTGCGACGCGCTGGCTAGCAACGACTGCACCTGTAGTGCTCGGTCGACGACGCCATCGGTTACCGGCACGCGTGGCAGGGCTCGCAGCACCTCGGCCAGATCGTGGTACGTGGCCGGGCTCGGCGCGCTATAGAGAAGCTCGAGGTCGACGATCCCGCAAGTTGCTATCCGCCCCGCCAGGAGCAGCGGTTCGATCACGCCCCGCACTTCCGGACGGGTATCGCTGCGCGTGAGTGCGCTCTTGTCCGCCAGGTACGTCGCCATGTCCAGTCAGCGCCAGGCGCCGGACATCACGTCGGGATCGTCGAGCTGGAGGCGCCCGGGCGTGAACAGCAGCTCAACGAGACGTCGACGCTGCTGCAACTTGATTACCTCATCAAGGGCCGCATCCACGGTGTCGGTCAGCGTCCGGGTGCCGAGGATCTCCCTGGCCGACTCCACCTTGGCGAAGTCGATCTCGAATGACGTCTTTCGTTTCGCGATAGTGGCCACACACACAGAGGATAGCAGATAGTTGTATTCATAGATAGTGAAGTCGTGAGCTCGTTTCTATCGGGATTCGCCTCGGACATCGTGGGGTACCGGAGCGAGTGCCGCCTCCAAGTCGGGATGCCCGTCGGTCCTCATGGCGCCCCCGGCACACAACTGCAGCACCGGCAAGTAGTCCGACAGGCAAGTCCGCGTGCCCGATTCGGCGCGCAGCGTTCGCGAAACGCCACAGAACGCCACGCCCGAACGACAGCCACCAACTGGCTGCCGAGAGCGTAGATCGGCACTTCCGGAACCTCGAGGCGGCGGCGCGGCGGAGCGAGATCGTGCTACTCCGCCGATCGCCAACGTACGTTAAGGAGCCGGTATGTTGTACAATCCAGGTCATGGAAGTCGCCGTTAGCGAACTGAGAGCCAACCTGAGCGCGTGGCTGGACCGGGCTCGACGAGGCGAAGAGGTCGTCGTCACCGAGCGCGGATTTCCAGTGGTCCGGTTACTAGGAATCAGCACCACTGCCAACCTTGAGCGCCTCACGGGCGAGGGGGTCGTCGGGCGCCCCGTGCAAGGGAACCGACCATCAGCGGTGGCGGGTCGCCGTCCGCGAGCTCGGCGTTCGGTGGCGGACCTGGTGAGCGAACAGCGCCGCTGACTCTTGGCGCTTGTGTACTTCGATGCGAGCGCACTCGTGAAGCTTGTTATTGAAGAGGACGGGAGCGATCTCGCATCGGAGCTGTGGGACGGCTGCGACGCGCCGGTCTCCAGCCGACTTGCTTACCCTGAGGTCCGGGCAGCTCTTGCCGCTGCGCTGCGCAACCACGACCTCACACCGTCCGACATCGCCACCGCCGAAGAGATCTTTGAGGAGTACTGGTCCTCCGTTCGGCCGGTCGAACTGAGCCGATCGGTTGAGCGTCATGCCGGGCAACTCGCCGCCCGGCATGGTCTGCGCGGGGCTGACGGGGTGCATCTTGCCAGCGCTCTCGCCCTCGAAGACGACACCCTCATCTTCGCCGTCTGGGACCGGCGGCTACACATCGGAGCCGGATCGGTCGGTCTTCGATGTGCGCCTCGAGACCTGCGTGGATCGACCTGATGGCCTGTCGTCCAACCGCGAGGCCAGCACAGAACGCCACGCCAGAACGGCGGCCGGTTTCTTCGCGCTGACAGCGCAGAACGGCACGTATAGAGTGCGCGCAGGGGCTTGCGGGGTGGCGGTCAGTGGTCTGGCACGGCGTAGTTGGCTCAAAGATCAAGAATGAAACGAAGCGCTCGCTCGATGGTGCGCAGCTCGTCGGGCGCGACGTGGCCGCGCCTGTGGCGGATGCGGGCGGTGGAGACGACCCTGATGTGGTCACATCTTGCGTAAGAGGGGTGCTCCAGGCCGCTGACGCCTGCTGCGATCTCCACATGGCTGCGCAGCCCATAGTCGGTGGAGGTGAGTGGAACGACCACGACGAGCTCGCCAGGTCCGTTGTTGACGATGTCGCTGGAGACCACGATCGCCGGGCGAAGGAAGGCCGGCTCGTGGCCGACGGGACGACCGAGGTCCACCTGGTAGATCTCACCCCGCCAGATCACCCGAGTGGATCCCACTCCTTGCGCTCGTACTGGTAGGTCTCCCACCGCTGGGGATCCTCGCGGAGTCGGCGGTAGTCGTCGCTCAAGCCTCGAAGGAACTCCTGGCGTTCGAGAGCCTCGATCGCCGAGTGGACAACCTCCACGACCGTGGTCTGCCGGGACTTCGCCATCGACTGCAGCCGTTCGGAGTCAGGCCGGCGGACCCGCACGGTGGTGGTTTCCTCAGCACCCATTCCCTCATTGTAGACGAAACGTAGACTCGCCTGAGTCTTCAGGCGGTCGAGACGCTCTCAGCCGCGCTCGACGCAGAACATCAGCGCATAACGCCGAACGGGGTGGCGCAGCAGGGAGCGCCGAACGGCGCATCCGGTGTGAGAGGCGAGGTGGACGCTGGTCACGGCGTGTTCGTTTCGGTCTGCTGGCGTGTCACGCCGGGGTCGCAGTTTCGGTTGCTTCACGAATCGCAGTTGAGCTGCTGTGGAGTGCATCAAAGCCAATGCCAACTCCAAGAGCGACGTAGCGGTCGGCGTTGAGCGGCTGCACAGCACCGAGGGGAGGCATGACCCGGGGGATGCCGAGGGCCAGCGCGGCTATGACAGTTCCCGACCCGCCGTGGGAGACTCCTACGTCGGCGTCGCCCAGTATATGGGCGAGCGGAACGAACGACTCCAAGCGCACGTTGGACGGGAGAGGCCCGAGCTCGATTGGATTGATCTGATGGCCAACTGTTGCCAGGACTTCGGCAGGAATAGCGGCCAGCCCGGTAAGGACGCGCTGGAAGAGGTCCCCGAACTCCTGGTTGAAGATCGTCCCGAGAGTCACGTACACCTTGGGCCGCCCACGACTCGGGCGGGTGCTACCGCTCGATGCCAACCCATGATCCTGGTTCTGATCGACGACGGCGGGACGAACGTAGTGCGCAGTGGGTGGCAACGGGTCGGCGGTGTCACGGAAACTTCGTGGGCCCGGCACGATTGTCAGGTAGCGGTGCAGTATCCCCACCGCTCCGGCCGGGTCGAGGTCGAGCTTGGAGCGCAGCGCTGCCAGTGGCTCTTCGACGACGTCGGCCCGCAGGAAGGCGCCTGCGGCTATCACGACCACCGCAGCGTGGGGAAGCCCGAGAACCTTTGCGGCAACAGCGCCGGCGAAGTCGACCTCGTTGCGCACGATCAGGTCAGGCCGCAACTTCGCCGCGATCTCCAAGGGCCGATCCGTATGCTCGCGGGCGATCTTCCCGGCGAATGAGCGGCGAATCGCCGACTCCTCGGCCACGCAGTCAACTGCAGCCAGAGAGCGCCGCGCCTGTGAATCGAGAAGCGTATTCACCCAGCTTGCGACGGCGGCCTAACCTGCGGAGACAACCGCCGGGACCATGCTCTCCTGGCAGGCGTACATGATCTCGTGTCCCCGCTCTCGCAGGACCTGGGAGAAGGGTACCGTGGGTAAGGAGTGCCCGCTTCCGCCGGCAAATGTGACCAGGGCCCGCACACGACCATCATCTCACCCTGTCCCGGCGGGTCACCTTCGCAGTGTGGCGACCCCGCCGAGCGAGCCACATGGGTGCCCGGGTGTCCAGGGAGTAGGGCTGAGCGACCGAACGGTCCCTTCTCGTGGTGCCGCCCGCCGGAAGCCTCGGTCGCGGCCGCGGATCGCCCTGCGGGCGCACAGACCCTCCCGCCAGAACGATCGCCAGGTCTGGCGGAGCGACGCGCCAGATCGGCAGGTCGGGAGTGGTTTGACGGGCCGTGTCGCTGTTGGCGGTGGGTTCGGGTTTCGTGTTGGTAACCCGCTCGTTGGTTAGTCACCGGTCCTGGCCGTTGTCGTGTTCGGTCGGCAATCCGGTAGGAGGATGGCGCTTACAGTGTCCCAGCACGAGCGGTCGGCGGCGGCGAGGAGGCCGAGGCGTGTGTCGCCGGGACGGTAGGCGCTGGCGTCGGGCCGTAGAGCGACGCCGCCAGCCTCTTGAAGTAGCAGAACCCCGGGAGCGTGGTCCCATGGCAAGGTACGCCAGAACAGCACGAAGTCCTGGTCGCCGTCAATGACCGCCGGATAGTCGACGCCTGCGCAGCGCCGTCCGGAGGTGACGGTGCCGAAGCGGTCCCGGCGCCCGTCGATCGTCGCCGAGACGCCGGCGGGCAGGAAACGGGTGAGGACCGCTCCTCGCAGCCCTCCAGGGTCCACGGGCCGGGGCGTGACCCCCAAGGACACGCCGTTGCGGGCGGCGCCGCACCCGGCCTCGGCGGTGTACATCGTCTCGGACGTCGGCTGCCAGATCCACGAGGCCACCGTCCGGCCTTCCTCGCACAGCGCGACCATCACCGCCCAATCGTCGCTCCCCTCGACGAAGTTAGCGGTGCCGTCTAGCGGGTCCACCAGCCACGCCCGAGCTGCCCCGAGACCCTCCAGCAGCGTCGGGTCTGTTGCGCATGCCTCCTCGCCGACGACGAGGGCGCCCGGGAGCAGACCAGTCAAAATCCGGGTGAGAAGCTCTTCGGCCTCGATGTCAGCGATAGTGACCAGCTCGCCCGCCGCTTTAGATCGCACGTCGGCCGGCGACAACGCCGCGAAGCGCGGTTCGATCACCTCAGCACTGGTCTCCCGCAAGGCGTCGCTTACCCGGTCCCCCAGATCGCGGCCCCATCGGGCCCTCCTCCTACTCATCCCTCCCAGCTTGCATGACGAGCCGACACGACGCACAGACGCGCTGGCCGGAACGACCCGACGCACAACGGCGCGTATGGAGTCGAGTTCCTGTGCTGCGGGGCGGCCTCGACCGGGTTCATGAGCGAATGACAGTTACATTAGCGGCGTGGGCTGCGAGCGCCCGGAGGGCAGCGACGTCGCCGGTGAGAACCGCTCCGCTCGGCTCGGCGAAGGCGTAGCACTCGACTAGGACCACTGCCGGCACCACGGGCGGCCAGGTGCCCTGGCAGACCAAGACGGTGATGAGCGCAGCAGCGTCCTGGCTGCGCCGGGCGAGGCGAGTTACGCCCCCGGAGTCCAAGACCAATCGGTTCACGACACCCGGCTTGCGTCCCGGGGTCGTCGGACTTGGTCTGCGACGGCCTCGTCCCTGGCCATCGCCTCGTCGTCGGGAGTTCCGACCTCAGCGACGAGCTCGATTACTATACGCCTAGGCTGTAAACAGTGCGAGCACTATCTTTGCTCAGCGGGCGCACATCGACCGCGCCGGGTTAGGAGCAGATCGACAGCCCACAACCGCTCCTGGCGCCTGAACCGCAACAGCGCCGAACGGCCCATCGGGAGCTGCGGAGGGGGTGGATCGCAAGTCGCGCGAGCGTGACGTTCGAGCGACTGGTTTGCCGAGCCGGACTCGTCGCTGGTTGCGCGTTGGACGCGTCTGGGGATGAGTGGCGGAAGGCTATGAGATCAGGGTTTCCGGTCCGAGCATGGAGGGGGCAGCCCGGCGAGGTAGGGCTTGGTCACGCAGTCGACGCCCGGTGCGCGCTGCGATCGGGTTCGCCGAGGTAGAGCCGACCGCCAAGGCGGCTGCTGGCGGTGACACACCACGGCCGGGCGGGTCATAAGGAAGCCTAGGACGACACCTCTCGACACGCACACCTCTCGACACGCGCACCTGTCGACACGCGCACCTGTCGCACGCTGCCGTGCGGACCCTGTTACAACACGCTGAAACCGGCGGGTAACTGTCGCCGGCCGGTCGCCGAAAGTAGCAGTAACGGCGCGACGCCTGCTTGGACGGCCAACCCGCCGAGCACGGCGAGGCTCTGCGTTGCGGCCGACTCGGGTACGTCGAGGGGCCGTCCGAGGGCGACGGCTAGGTCACAGGTGTGGACAGTGAGCTCGAAAGTTCGGGTCGGCAGGTAGTCCACTAGGCGCATACCGCCGACCGGCGTGCCCACCAGAGCGTCCCCGCCGGCCGCACGCACCCGGTCGAGGACCCGATGGACAATCGCTTGCACCGACACCGCCGGGTCGTCCCCGAGGGCGGCGCCGGCGTCGCGGCCACGTTGCGCGACCGCTGCGGGATCCCCGACGGAGGCCGACACCAGACGGAAATACTCGACGGCGGACCCCACCTCGGCTCCAGCGGCTGGCTTGTCGAGATAGACCTCCACAGTCAAAAGCGCTCGGCTCGTGTGCCCTACAAGGTCACGGACGCTCCACTCTCCCAAACCGGTTTCTTCCAAGCGACCCGTCCCTGACGGTACGACACCCATGAACCACTCGGCCGCCTGACCGAACGCGTCCCGAACCTCCACCCACGTGCTCATCGCCACGTCAGCATAGACCTCTGCGTATGCGACAGCGCCGACTGGTTGCAGCTGACGATCCCCTCCCGGGGCGTCACAGAGGCCGCTGAAACAATAGCCGGGCCCGCGCTAGCCCCAAATCGTCGCCGGCCAAACCACACAACCCGATAATCAGCAATCGCCGAAGGTCACGCCGAGTAGCCAAGAAGGACCACTGCGCACGCAACGCCACGCCACAGCAACCACCGCCAGACACCACACACGAACGCATCGCGGCACATCGGACGTTGCCCTTAGCCCGGCGATAGGGGGCAGCCCGGCTGGAACTTTAAGGGCGTACCTTCTGGGGTAGCCGCTGGGCAGGGTGGGCAGAGGGGGTGAGCGCCTCGCCGCCCGGGCCAGATCCTAGGTGTGCACCAACAGGTCCATGGCCACAAGCCGGCTGAGGAGCTCGCTCGGGGGGAATCTTGCCCGCCGGGGCGTCGATCTCCCAAGCCAGGGGGCATCCCAGCCGCCAGGATCGGCTGCTCTGAGCGCCGCGTCGAAGCCGTCCCCGACTGCTCAGCAGCGGTCTTGCACGCCGGACACGACCACAGCGCCCGCGAGCTATCTCGGTCGGTGAATGCTCCACGACCATCCGAAACCGGCGATCAGGGATGGTGCGCTCTTGGATGTTTCGGGATGCGCGGATCGGAAGTTAGGGGATGCTCGTTCCCTGGGCGGGTCGCTGCGTGTCGACGGGACCGTTGCGTTCCTTTCAGGATCGGTAACAGCCTCGTCGACGTTTGGTCCAGCGTCGGGGGTGAATCGTTTCTCCCCTCGCGAGCATGGCAGCGAGCTGCTGTATTCGACGCTGGCGGGTTTCGATGCGTTTAGCCGTAGTGACCCGGTACAAGATCGCGTAGCGGTTAGACGCTGATGGCCGCTTGAACATCGCCTCAGCGTCTCGGTCGGCAGCCAACGCGCACTCAAGATCCGGAGGAACCTGGATCGTCGCCTGTCCGTCGTAGGCACCGTCCCAGCTGCCGTCCTTTTTCGCCCGGTCAATCGCGGCACGGCCCGGCGGGCACCAGCCACCCCAACCACACCCCGCCCGACCAGGGCAGTTGTGGTGGTCTTAGCTTGTCACAGTACAAGACCACCTTCTACGGCCCGGAGTAGCGCGTTTGCGCAGGTAGACGGTCCGGTGCTCCAGCTGCCGCCGCTGGGGACCGTGCTACGGCCGAGCCCACGCGAACCGCCTGTCCGCCCGACGGTCCCTCTCGTTGCCACTCTCCCGATCCAGCAATGCCTCGGATCCGACGAAGTGACCGAGCTGGTCGCGGCCGACCGCCAGGGTATCCCCGTGGAGGAGTTGGCCGGATCGTTGCAGATCAACCGGACCACTGTCCTCGGGCACGTCAGGCGCCATGCGGTCCCCGAGCGGGACCGCCGGGGGCTCCGACAGGACGACGTCGACTGGGCCGTGAAGCTCTACGCCGAAGGGCGATCTGCGGACTGGGTAGCTGCCGAGCTGTGGGCAGCGCCGAGCACGGTCCGGCGTGCCTTGAAGGAGGCCGGCGTCACCCTGCGACCAAGGGGACGGCAACCTACCGCCGGCCGATAGGACCTGCCACGAAGCCCTCAGGGCAAGCGGTGGCTATGGCTGCTCGGACGGCCGAGCCGGCGGAACGGGCGGCTTCTGGCCCTTCTCGATATAGCAGATCAGATCCTTGTTCGGCCGGAAGGGAGGCGGTTCAGGCCGGCTCGTCTCCGGTTGCGGGACCGGTGCGCTTTGAGGCCTTGTCGTCAGGCATGCAAGCGACCCCTCATTACAGTGAGTATACCGGCGACGACCAGAGCGGCAGCGGCGGCCAACGAGACGACGGCGGCACGAACCCGCCACCCCTTCTGCCTGACCAACGTCGCAGCCTCAGACCTCCCTGGGTTGGGGTTCCGTGAGTGTTGAAGTTGCGGTGTTGGCGATCTGGTAGGTGAGGGGGCGTGGGTCGCCGGGGAGGTGGGTGTGGAGGTGGGCGTCGAGGTGGGTGAGCTCGTCGGCGAGGAGTTCGATGGCGCGGGCGACCCGGGGGGTGTCGGGCCTGGCGAGGGTGATGGTGATCGTGGCGGGGCTGTAGTGGATGGTGGCTCCGAGGTGGAGTAGGTGGCGGAGGATGGCCCGGTACTCGTCGGGGTCGGCGAGGGTTCATCAGCCGATTGGGTTGCCACGCAGTTACGCGTGACGGCGCGCACGGTCCAGCGTGCCTTGAAAGACACTGGCGTCGCACTACGACCAGGAGGATGGCAACGCGCAGACCAGCAAGAAACGCCGACGCACAAGGAAGGCTTCGATCGCACGCAATGATCGGCAATCCCGTCGATCTAGGCGCCAGGGACCTACAAACCCAGCCCCAGATCGTCCCCGATATCTCGTGATCTTTCCCGTTCTCTTTCGGAACTCTCGATCTCGCTAGCGGCCCGTACGACAATCCAGCGCTGCACGACGCGACTCAGCTCGGGTACATCGTCGCGAAGCGTCCGCCAGACTCGCTCGTAATCGATGCCATGGTATGCATGATCAACAATGATCCGCATGCCTCTGATCTCAGCCCAAGGCAGCTCACCCGTTCCCGCGACAAGGTCGCTCGGGAGCTTCGTCGCTATGTCGCCGAGGCGTCCGACCACTGCCTCGCCCGCGAGGCGAAGCGGCCGTTCGGCCTCCCAGCGATCCTTGCCGAGGCCAACCAGTTCGGCAGCCGCATCGACGGCTTCGGCCAAGTCCTCCAGGAGGTCATCGAAGTTGCGGCGAGCGGCCGTCACAGATCGATCGCCTCCTCGCGAATGCGGTGATGGCGCGGTCGGAGACCCCCGGTCGAGACCACGTCGACGGGCATCCCCAGCAAGGCCTCCAGATCCTGGGTGAGCCCCACCTGATCGAGGAGCGACGCCTCAGCCTCGAAGTCAACGAGGAGATCGACGTCGCTCGACGGTCCCGCATCGCCTCGGGCGACCGACCCGAAGACCCGCACCCGCGACGCATGACGACGAAGAGCAACCGCCAAGATCGTCTCCCGGCGACCCCGCAGCGCTTCGATCGTAGGTACAACTTGGGCCATATCCGAAGTGTACCGGGGGTCCGGGCTGGCAGCATTATCCCGCGGCTAGCCCACGGCTAGCCCTGATATTCCAGCCTTGTTGCCCGACGGCTGACCGCGAACCGCGCGTCCTGGGAGTTGACGCCGTTGACAGCCTTCGAGGGGGTCGGTGATTCGACGTGCCGGAACTGCGCCGGTCCGTCGATGGACGCCAGCACCATGGTTGCGAGGACGAGTGAAATGAGCCGGGTGGGAGGACGGACCCGGAGGGCCAGTCCCTTTGGCTCAGTGACCCCCGCGCGCAGCCGTCCCGGCTGACGGACGAGCAGCGCCTCGGGGTGTCGGCGATGACCCGCCTCGGGGAGAAGACGTGAGCCGGCTCCTGACGCCGTCGATCAGGATCTCGATGCCGTAGTCGAACCGCTCGACGGGGTCGGATTCGAGGACGGCGGTGAGCGCCGAGGCGAACCCTGCCGACAAGGGCGTGTCGCTGCGCTCCAGACGGGCATACCAGTTGTCATCGGTGGGGAGCCGGGCCTGGGCCTGCTCCTCAATGGTGTGGCCCAGCACGTAGTAGAAGGCGGCGAAGGTCAGCCATCCAGCCTCCTTTTCGGGCAGGCCTGCTACCGAGAGGAGGGAGAAGGCGGCCTCGCCGGCACCGAGGGTGTTCCTGGCGGCTACATAGGTTCCAGCCACCAGGCGCGCCCCGTCACGGTGGGCGAGCAGCGCTCGGCGCAGCCGGTGTGCCAGGCAGTGGAACCGCTCCGCCCAGTCACCGCCGTCGAGATCCTCCCCTACGCCTTCGAGCACGGCCTCGGCCATGGCGTCGAGGAGGGCTTCCTTGCTCGGGACGTGGCGGTAGAGGGCGCTCGCTCGGACCCCGAGGCGCTCACCGAGCCTGCGGAGGGTGAGCGCGTCGAGGCCCTCCTCGTCGAGGAGGTACAACGCGCCCTCGATGACATCTGCTCGCCGCAACATCAGCGCTGGCACACTCGGGAGACTGTGACACCGTAGCTGGACTGTGAACGAGGTTCACAGCTTCTCGTCGGAAGTGTGCAATGTTCACCGTGAACACCGAACACATCTCGTCATCATCGTCCGCCCTCGAGCCGAGTCGCCGAGCGATCTCTCCAGACCTCCAGACGTCCGGGGTGTAGCGACCCGATGTCCCACTCGCCGTGGTCGTGGCAATCGCATGCGTGACCCAGTTCATGGTGGTCCTCGACTCCACCATCGTCACCGTCGCCCTGCCCGCCATGCGAGCTGGGCTCCACCTCTCACCCAACCAACAGCAGTGGGTGCTCTCGGGCTACCTCGTCGCGCTCGGGGGCCTCATGCTCGCCGGGGCACGTGCGAGCGATCTGTTCGGTAGGCGCCGGGTGTTCCTCCTCGGCCTCGGGGTCTTCACCGCGGCGAGCATGGCGGGCGGCTTGGCGGTGAGCGGAGCGATGCTGCTCGGCGCCCGGATCGCAGAGGGCATCGGCGCGGCGCTCCTTGCCCCATCGAGCTTGAGCCTCATCACTGCCAACCACGTCGATCCCAGCGCCCGGCACAGGGAGCTTGCGTTGTGGAGCGTGATGGGGGGCGTAGCGAGCTCGTCGGGCCTGGTCCTCGGCGGGGTGCTGACCTCGGCGCTCAGCTGGCGCTGGGTCCTGTTCGTGAACGTCCCGATCGGCGTGGCACTCTTCGCCGTAGCGGCATGGAGCCTCCTGCCAAGTGCCGTAGGGGGAAGCCGCCGCCACCTGGACCTTCCAGCCGCGGTGTCTGCCACGCTCGGTATCGGACTGCTCACCTACGGCCTGTCGCAGGTGACCGCGACCGGATGGGGCTCAGCCCAGGTCCTCGGAGCGCTCGCCGGCGCAGCGGTCAGCCTTGCCCTCTTCGTCGTTGTCGAGGCCACCCGTCCCGACCCGCTCATCCCGCTCCGTCTGTTCAAGATGGCGAACCTACGGATCGGCAACCTCGTCATGGCGATCCTCGGGGTTACCATGACGGCCGCGCTCTACGTCGTCTCGCTCTACCTCGAGCAACTGCTCGGCGAGAGCGCCCTCGAAGCGGGCCTGTCGCTCCTTCCGATGACCGTGCTCCTCGTCGCCGTCGGGCTGGGCGCGCGACGGCTGATCGTCGTGTTCGGACCACGGCGGCTGCTCGTCACCGGCGCCCTCGTCACGGCTCTCGCGCCTGCCGGTGTACCCGGCCTATCTCAGCCACGTGCTCGGCCCCACCCTCTTCAGCGTCGCCCGGTCTGTCGCCGATGGCTCGACGTTGCCAACCCCGGGGGCTGCGACCATCCACGGGTACGGCGTCGCCATCTTGGTCAACGCGGCTGTACTGTTCCTCGCTGCTGTGCTCGCGCTCTTCCTCCGCGATCGGAAAGACTTACGCTGAACCCAACGGCGTGATTCCCGTCCGGCTCCTCGGCGTGTTAGCGGAGTTCGAACGGGCCACCGTTATCGACCGCGTCGTCCAACCCCGCGTCATCCAACCCACGTACCTCATACGCGGCGGCATTCCCACCCATCCGGCCGAAACCCCCGACCAAACCGCCCCCACGTCGGCGTCTCGCGCCGTGACAAGAATGGTGGGCGCTAGAGGACTCGAACCTCCGACCTCAGCCGTGTGAAGGCTGCGCTCTAACCGACTGAGCTAAGCGCCCGTGACGAGAAACTTGATGGTAGCGCCCCAGAGAGCCTGGCTGCTATTCGACTGCGGAAAAAGTCGAAGAACATACGTTCAGCTGTGTTTCCGCTATTATCGACATGCTGCGAGGGCCAGTGTCGCCCCTTCGAGCGAGGACCAGAAACATCGATCCCCGGAAGGACGACCAGTGGATTTACCGAAGCAGCCTGCAGGCTTGTACCGACCCGACTTCGAGCACGACGCATGTGGAGTCGCCTTCGTGGTTGACATGCACGGTCGGCGCAGCCACGACATCGTGGAAATGGGCCTGCAGGCGCTGTGCAATCTCGAACACCGTGGTGCTTCGGGAGCGGAGGCCAACACGGGGGACGGTGCCGGGATACTCCTACAGGTTCCCGACAGGCTCTACCGAGAGTCAGTCGGCTTCGACCTGCCGGAGCCGGGTCGTTACGCCACCGGGATAGTCTTCCTTCCCCAGGACCGCTCGGAGCGGGAGGCGGTTACGGAGAAGGTTGAAACCGCCGCTACCTCCCAGTGCATGAACGTCGTCGGCTGGCGTGAGATGCCAGTTAACAGGGACCAGCTTGGGGCGAGCGCTGTCGCAGCGATGCCGTACATGGCACAACTTTTCGTCACCTGCGCAGAAGCGCAAACCGGGGACATGCACCTTGAGCGCAAGGCGTTCGTGCTGCGCAAGTC
>JAJZAM010000313.1 GCA_021799445.1 Actinomycetes bacterium | reverse complement strand
ATTCCGACAACTTAGATCGTTTCCAGGCGTGCAACCCACGAAGATCACGCTGAAACCGCCCGGCCAGGGGAACCTGTCGCAGCTGCTCTCCGACGTCGCTAGGCCGGACCCGCAGCCGCTCTACAGCAACCTGGCCGCCCGCGGCGGCTGGGAGATGATCGGGGAAGGCGTCGCTTTGTGCACGTCTAGGCGGCTGAGCGAGCTGGTGCTGCGCTCCCCCGGCGACTTCTCCTCCGCAGCGCCCCTCCACCTGGGCAACGCGAGGCCTCTTCTACCTCTAAACGTGGACCCGCCGGACCACTCCAAGTACCGCAAAGCGTTGGAACCGTTCTTCTCAGCGCGCAGGGTCGCCGCTTTCGAGCCGAGGATCGTCTCGCGCTTCGCGGGTGTCGTCGACACGCTCGTCAGCAGCGGTGAGTGTGACTTCACCGAAGAGGTCGCCGAGGTGTACCCCTCCGCAGTGTTCGCCGATCTTCTAGGCTTTGCCGGTTCGGACGTAGCGACGCTGATGGCGATGCGAGACGGCATCTTGCACCCGGCGAGGCTCGACGCTTCTGCAGGCACCGACATGGCGAGGCTGCGCCAGGTGCAAGAGCGCGCCGCGTCAGCGCTCTACGATCATTTCACCGGCCTGCTCGAAGAGCGCAGGGGCGGATCCCTAAAGAGCGGGCCCGTGAAAAGCGGGGACGTGATGTCCCACCTTGCTGGGTGGCAGATCGACGGAGTGCCTTTGAGCGACGAGGAGATCCTCGACATAGCTTTCACCTTGGTGATCGCTGGTCTAGACACGGTCTCCGACTCTCTCACCTGCGCCTTCGCCTTCCTGGCCACCCATCCTGAGCACCGGGATCGCATTGTCGGCGACCCGAGTTTGATCCCGGAGGCGGTCGACGAGTTGCTGCGATGGGAGTCGCCGGTTCCGACAGCCTCCCCGAGACTTGCAGTCCGCGACGTGACCCTGCCCGGCGGGATCTCCGTGCCGAGCGGAACTGTCGTGTTGGTGAGCCTCGCCGCCGCAAACGTCGACCGGTCGGCGTGCCCGGAGGCCTTGGAGGTCCACCTCGAACGCAAACCGAACCGTCACCTCGCCTTCGGAGCTGGCGTCCACCGCTGCGTCGGCGGCCACCTAGCCCGCCTCGAAATAGCCGTGGCGATCCGAGAGTGGCACCGGAGGATACCGGCCTGGCAGCTGACGTCGGGCTTCGAGCGGCTCTCTTACAGCGCCGGCCTGCGCCGGGTGGATCACCTCCGCCTGAGTTGGGACGCCGGGGTTGGAGACGCGAGCCCGAGTTGACGTAGCCTTGCTATGCGGTGGTCCTAGCCCACCGACGAGTTTGAGACGATCTTTGGGGGAGGCCGAGTGGCTGTTGAAGAGTTCCCGGTGGAAAAAGGTGCGATCCTCATGTTCGCCCGGGCCGTGGGTGACACGAACCCGATCTACTACGACGAGGCCTACGCGAAGGGCACCGAGGTCGGCTCCGTGATCGCCCCGCCGACGTTCGTCCAGTCTTCGGCTCAGTTCGACCCTGACTACCCTCTGCGCCCGAAGCCCGGCCAGAAGTGGTTCGGCTCGGGTCGCACCCCGAGCGGTCTCAGCGACGCGCCAGCAACCCCGGACGGCCCGTCGCAGCCCTCCCCAACCCAGCAGCCTCCCGACGCTGGTGGCGCTGCCAGCTCGTCGGGGTCTGCCAGGAACGCCGGCAGCTCCTTGCACGCAGAGCAAGAGTTCACCTACCACCGCCCGATCCACCCCGGTGATGTGCTCAGTGCCACGGTAAGTGCAGGTGAGCGCTGGGAAAAGCAGGGTCGCTCCGGTCGGTTGGAGTTCGCGGAGACTATCACCGAGTACCGGGACAAGGAGGGGAATCTCGTCGTCACCGCTCGTGGCGTCGGCGTCCGCACCGCCGGCCCTGTCACGAAAGGAGCGAAGTGATGGCCCTCAAGATGTCACAGCTCAGCGTCGGGGACTTCAGACAGGAGACGCTCGTCGAGGATCTTACGAGAACCCAGATCGTCCAGTACGCGGGCGCGTCTGGGGACTACAACCCGTTGCACACCGACGAGGTGTTCGCCACTCAGGTGGCGGGATATCCGAGCGTCTTCGCCCACGGGATGCTGACCATGGGCATCACTGCGAGGCTTCTGACCGACTGGGTGGGCGACGGCCGGCTCGTCAGGTACGGAGCCCGTTTCGTGAAGCAGGTGTGGCCGGGGGACACCTTAAGCGCCCGTGCCGAGGTGACGGCTCTGCGCGACACCGACGAAGGGCCTGTAGCCGACTTTACGGTAGAGACCACCAACCAGCACGGCGACGTCGTATTGACCGGCACCGCTTCGGCGCGCGTCGACGGCTAGCCGGACAAATCCCCCCGCTCGACCCGAGGCCAAGCTCACCCCGAGGCGAATCGGACCCCGAGCGCAGCCTCGGCGCTAACCCAGTCCGTTGCGATGGCGTCCTGCGCCTCCCGTAGGGTGATACGTCCGGCGCAGACAGCCGCGTGGAGATCGTCTTCGACTTGGTCTTTGGTGTTGTTGATGTAGCGGCTCGTCAGACCGACGTCCGCTTCGGGCCACAGGTTGTAGGTGGAGCTGGAACCACCAAGCTCCAGGGGTATCAGATGATCGAACTCGTACGCTTTGGCGGAACGCCCGTCGTAGAAGCCGTATGCCTTCATCGCCTGGTACTTGACCGGCTCGGTTATCCCCTCGGGTGGCCTGACACTTGACGTGAACCCTCCGGGCCGGCAGATCGTCTGGTGGATGTCGGACTGGGTTACGTCGGGGTCGATCGC
>JAJZAM010000312.1 GCA_021799445.1 Actinomycetes bacterium | reverse complement strand
GCGGGTGTCGGCTCCGCCGGAAGCGCTCTCGTGCTGGCCGTTGCGGGTGTGATCTCCCTGCTGGTGCTGACGGGCACTCCAGCTCGAAACGCTATCGGCGCGGTCGCGGGGCTGGCAGGCGTCGCCGTGCAGTGGGCGCAAGCGGCCGCTCGTTGGGCGGCCTCTAGGCCCGGTCGCTCCAGCCGAATGGACGCTCACGGTCGCCATCCGAGCTCCCCGGCGGGCGCGAAGGGTGTCCTATACGACGCCGAGAGCGACGTGAACCTTTCCGCCCGGCGCAGCGGGAGGAAGCCGGCGAGGATGCAGGAGCCGGGCGGACAGCAGCCTCCGGGCGACGGCGACCCGTCACCCCCAGCCGAGCGCGACGCGGTTCCTATACACCTTCCACCCCAGCCCGGCCCGGTAGAAGACCCCGAACAGCTGTCGATCAACCTGGGACCGGCCGCCGAGGGGGGCGCGTGGCGCCTGCCTCCGCTGGCCCTGCTGAAGCGGTCGAAAGCAACCGAGATCGACCGCAAAGAGATAGAAACGGCCGGGCGGACGTTGGAGGATGCCCTGGCCGCTCACGGCGTCGAGACCCGCCTCGTGGGTATGACCGTGGGGCCCACGGTCACCCGCTACGAGCTTGAGCTCGGTGCAGGTGTGAAAGTCGCGAAGGTCACCAACCTCCAGCGTGACATCGCCTACGCCATGGCCGCAGCTGACGTCAGGATACTGGCACCCATACCCGGAAAGTCCGCTATAGGCGTAGAAGTCCCGAACCGTCAGCGCCAGCTGGTTGCCGTAGGCGACATCTTGTCCTCCCCGGAAGCGAGAAGCGCGAACCACCCGTTGGAGGTGGCGTTGGGCCGTGACATCGCCGGCAGGCCGGTGTTGGAGAACCTTGCGACCATGCCTCACATCCTGATCGCTGGCGCGACGGGGGCCGGAAAGTCCTCGTGTATCAACTCTCTGATCACGTCGATACTCCTCCGGGCGACACCAGACCAGGTGCGTCTCATCCTCGTCGACCCCAAACGCGTCGAGCTCGGCCAGTACAACGGGCTACCGCACCTGCTCACGGGTGTGGTCACCAACCCGAAGAAAGCGGCTAACGCTCTGGCGTGGGCTGTGCACGAGATGGAGCGGCGCTACGACCTGCTAGCCGAGGTGGGCGTTCGTGACATCACCGGCTACAACGACGCTTACGACCGGGGCGAGCTGACCTCCGCCGGGTCGGGGATCCCCGCCGGGTCGGAAGAGCCGACGGTGCGTTACGAACGCCTGCCTTTCATCTTGGTCGTCGTCGACGAGCTGAACGACTTGATGATGGTGGCGGCCCGAGACGTCGAGGAGTCGATCTGTCGGATCGCCCAGATGGCACGAGCCGTCGGCATCCACCTCGTGATCGCCACCCAGCGCCCGTCGGTGGACGTTATCACCGGGGTGATCAAAGCGAACGTGCCGTCACGTCTCGCTTTCGCCGTGTCGTCCCTCGCCGACAGCAGGGTGATCCTCGACCAGCCCGGAGCGGAACGCCTGATCGGAAAAGGCGACATGCTCCTGCTGACCGCCTCGTCGAGCGTTGCGCGGCGCATCCAGGGTTCCTGGGTCGACGAGGACGAAGTGCGCAAGGTTGTCGCCTATTGGCGTCGCCAGTCCGAGCCGCGTTACGTCGCAGGGGTCGAAGGCTCCGACGAGGCGGGCTCGGCGGGCGGTCTCGCCGACGGTGAAGAAGGCGACGACCTCCTCGAAGCGGCTCGTGAGCTGGTCGTCCGCTCGCAGCTCGGGTCGACGTCGATGCTGCAGCGCAAACTTCGAGTCGGTTTCGCCAGGGCCGGGAGGATCATGGACCTGTTGGAGCAGCGTGGGATCGTCGGACCCTCCGAGGGCTCCAAAGCCCGCACCGTGCTCATGACCGTCGAAGAGCTGGAGAACCTCGCCGAGCAAGGAGAGTAGAAGGCGCCCCGCTCCGCCCCGCCCCGCCCCGGCTGCCCGGTCGCCCCGGGGTCAACTTCGGGCGACGTTGCAGGGTGATCGCCTAGCATCATTGGTCCTATGAAAGCCCGCGCACCAGGCTCGTCGGCGAACCTCGGCCCCGGCTTCGACGCGCTGGCGGTGGCGCTCGGCGTCTACGTCGAAGTGGACGTCGCGCCGGCAGACCGGCTTGAGGTGGTCTCCACCGGTGAAGGAGCTGACCTTCCCGCCGACCGGAGCCACCTCGCCGCGCAAGTCGCTATCAAAGTAGCCGGCACAGACCGTTTGAGGATCCGGGTTCACTCCGCGATCCCGATAGGGCGGGGTCTCGGCTCGTCGGCCGCCGTGGCCGTAGCGGCAGCAGCCGCCGCAGGCGCAGCTGACCCGCTCGAATGGGGCGTCTACGTGGACGGCCACCCCGAGAACGCCGCAGCGTCGTGCTTCGGCGGATTGGTGACCGCGGCGCTAGTCGACGGGGCCGCAGTTTGGCGTCGCCTCAGCCTCGACCCTGCGCTGCGCTTCGTGGCTGTGATACCAGACCGCCACCTTCTGACAAGCGAAGCTCGCGGCGCCCTCCCCGATACGGTCAGCCGCGGCGACGCCGTGTTCAACCTGGCGAGGATGGGGCTGCTCCTAGCCGGGCTGGCCGACCATCGACAGCTGATCGCCCCAGCCGGGGATGACCGCTTGCACCAGCCCGCCCGCTCGAATCTCTTCCCCGAGGCGCCGCATATTCTCGCGGGACTGCGCGAAGCCGGCGCGCTCACCTCGTTCTGGTCCGGGGCCGGCACCACGCTCATCGGGGTGTGCCGCTCACGGGACGCTGAGACGGTGCGCTCGA
>JAJZAM010000055.1 GCA_021799445.1 Actinomycetes bacterium | reverse complement strand
GGAGGATCCCGAACTGCCCGGCCGTGGCGCGCTGGAACGCGAACGGCGAGAGCGCGTAGAGGAGGCCCGCGCCGAGGCGGGCGGGGAGGTCGCCGGCGACGAGGCGGCTCGCCGACCAGGTGGCGAGGGGGATGACCGCAGCGGGGACCAGCCACGACCCGGTGGCGCCCGCGAGGTGCACGAGGGCTCCTAGGAAGACGCCGAGCGGAAGCGCATCAACGAGACCCCCGACGAAGCCATAGGTGTAGGGAGGTAGGGCTGCCTGACGGGGCCCGAGGGACCAATCGAGAATGAGGAGCCAGCCGCCGCCGAGGTAGGGCATGAGCAGCGACGCTGTCGTTCCGGAGACACCGACGACCAGCACAACTGTGTTGGTGGAGCGCCTAGAGGTCAACCAGCCCTCACCAGCTTCTCTATGCCTTCGTGGTGCTTCACGCGCGATCCCCGAGGGCACCAGGCCGGAGTCGTGACATCCGTGGGCTCACGGACGAACGGTAGCGGGGGAGTAGCCACTCCCGCTCGCCGCCCTGTCCGCCGCACTCGCGTGAGTCACCGCAGTAGCCCCCATCCCACCAGTGCAAGACGGGACGAGAGAGAACCATGACCATGACCACCGCATCGCTGACCCCTCTGTGCCAACCTGGCGTGAGGCAGGACGACGTACCGAATCCTTGCGCCGAGGGCCGGGAAACGAGTCCCGACGCGAGCACGACAGCGTGCAGTCCGACGCGGGCGGTCACGCCCGGTCCACCCTGTTCCGCCGTCGCGAGCCGTGTGGGATCGACGCTCAGATTGACAGTGCGATTCTGTCCAGGGATCTGTTGGCGTCGACCGCCACGGTTGGCCCTCGTGAGAGGGCTTCTCTGCCGACGCCGGGCAGTGGGCTCACGAAGCTCGCCGAACGATCGGGGTCGGACCTTTCGGCAGCAACGCCCGTGGGAAAACCTCGCGTTCGCTCGAGCAGAGGAATCGTCAGAACTTGTGGATCGGCCTCACCCGCTGATCACGCAGCGACCTCTCCTTCTTGCTCTTCCTCCACCTCGGTTCCGACCAACACCCCCGTTCGGAACGTCGCTCCGGCACACGAGGGCGACGAGACGGGCGCCGTCGAGGGAGCGCCAGTGGTCCTCGGCCGACTCGATCAGCTCGAGGGCCATGGCGAGCCCGGCGGCTCTCGAGCGCGGTCCCTTCGTCACCTCGGTTCTCGAACGCACCGTCGAGAAGGTCGACTCGATGGACTTCGAGGTCTCCAGGCGGCTCCAGTGCTCCGCTGCGTAGTCGGAGAAGCGGAGCAGCACACCGAGGTCGTCGGACGCCTCGTCGGCAGCCTTCGGCCACGTGGGCCCGATCGGCATCGAAGGCCCTCGCGGCCTCGCGAGCGTGCTCACGGTCCTCGACGTCGCGGACGTCGGTGAGCATGCGCTTCGCGAGCGGCTGGATCGACGTCGGGAGGGCGTCGGGGATGTTCGCAACCTCGGGACCCAACAGCCCTCCCTTCGTCTCGGGGAAGACGTTCCGGACCCGGGGAGAACCCGAGGGCGCCGTCCCTGACCACGACGAGACAGCACACACGGTCCTCCTCGACGCGGACGTTGACGTGCACCCCGTCGACCCAGACGGAGACGTCGTCCCGGTCGGGAGGCCGCTCCATGAACCCCCGGTGCTCGTCCTGCCAGGACTTGACGAGTCGGGTGATCACCGAGGAAGAGAGCCCGGCCGCCGACCCGGAGGAGCCCTCGAGCGCCGGTGCGAAGTCCCCGGTCAACGGTCCGAGAGCGAGAGCAGGGAGCAGCTCGGTGACCTTCGGGGACCGCAGGCAGCGGGCGGGATGACCGAGGACGTGGCCCTCGCTTCCTCGCCGGTCTCCCCGTCGAGGAGCCGGTCGTTCACCCGCGGAGCCTTGATCGCAACGGCCCCGGGGGCGGCCTCGCGGCTTCGTGGCCGGGCATGTCCGTTGGGAGTGACGAGTGCGTGTCCGTTCTCGTCCCGCTCGTCACGGACTCCGGCGAGCAACGCGTCCAGTTCGGCCTCGAGGGCAGCTGCGAGCATCTTCGCACCCCTCCCGGCAGAGCTCGTCCCGCATCGACCGCCCTCCCGCGCGGGCAGCCTCGTCGTTCACGACGCGCAGCATCGGTATCCTGCTCGCGAGCGTTCCACCGCCGGCAGCTCGTTCGTGACTTCAACGAGGAGAGTACGCCGCGTCTCCTGCCGGGTGGCGGATCCGCACGTTCGGGCGATACCGCGCTGGGGCGAGAACCGCGCAAATCTGTCCCGGCGATCCCCAACGCGGCCGGCCGCGAGACTCCCTTCCGTCGCGCCGGGGCGACGCCCCGTTAGGGTGTTCCGGGATGACGAGCCAATCAGCAGCACCGTACTCAAACGGGCAGGCTCCGCCCTTCCGGCCTTACCGCCGGGCCGCGCGCCCCTCATGAAGGCCACGGCGGCTGCGGCGCGATAGTGGAAGCGCTCGATCACATCGCAAACCACTTTTTTGCAATGGCTACTTCGTCTGAACCCGAAGTGAGACGGATTCGTCTGAACCCCAAGTGAGACGGATCCTACTTTCCGGTGGCCTCGGCGCGACTCGCCGAGCGACATATACCCATGACTTGCTGGAGCAGCAGAGTGGATGACAGAACTACCGCAGAGATTTCCTCCCGCCCGCGAGCCGAGACGGCGGGAGAACCTCGCGGCGGCCCCAGCCGGAACTCAGGAGAATCGCGCTATCTTCTCCTCAGAGTGGCTGTCCTCGCAGCCACTGCGTTCGCTCCTCTCGCGTGGGTATGGGGTCGGCCTATCAAAGGCGTCGACAGCTATTTCAGCCTGCATCCGTCACAGCCACTATTCTCTGGCTATCATGCTTGGAGCGCAGCCACGAGCCCAGGTCTTCCGGCAATCAGCAACGGCGCCTACCTAAGCACCATCCAATCCTTACTACACGGCCTCTTGCCAGTGTGGGGAGGAGAGGGAGTGATCTTATCTGCTCTTGCTGGCTCGGCATCAGTTGGTATGTATTGTCTATCACGCGCCTTCCTGGATTCCCAGCTATCCTCTCGGAACGCCGTGTCCTCTATCGTCGCAGGAGGGGATTCGACATCCGGCACGCGCCACACGGCGTCTAGAGATATCCCACCCCTCTTCGCCGCGGTTGCCTGGACTGTTAATCCTTTCGCCCTATCGTTCGTCTGGTGGCACCAGTTGCTGATCCAAGTGACCTGGGCACTGCTGCCATGGCTACTGCTACTTCTCTTCCGCTCTCCAACGCTGGACGTCGCCTACTCCGTCGGATGCGGTCTCGTGATCGGAGTAGTTGGTCGGGTTGGTTTCACCGAGCCGTATGACCCTGCCGTCGCAGCTCTAGCGATCGTAATGTCGACTATCGGTCTCGCTACTTTTGGCCATGGCCGTCGAGAGCTAGCTCGGACGGGTGCTGCGGCAGCAAGCGTGCTCGTCGGCATGGCGACTTGGCTCCTCCCTCAACTGCCGATGCTCCAGGACAACATCGCTGCTGCCACCCATGGCGGACCGAGAACTTCGACTGTCCTCTCAATTACCTCCCAATTTTCAGGGCTCCTCAACGCCCTGCGACTCACGAACTACTTCACACTTCATCTAGGAGCCCTAGGGACCCCATATGACTCGTGGGCTAGCTTGATCCTGACTCCTCCCGGGAGCATTCTTGCCTTCGTGCTGCCGGTCGCGGCGTCCGGAGGCCTCTGTCTGGCACTAGTCAGGAAACCTCCGTTGCAGCCACCCACGCGTCTCTCGCTGCTCCTGCTCGGTGCCGTAGCTCTCCTTTCTCTTTTGACTAGCATGGGAACGCAAGGCCCCTTCGCGCAGGTCTTGCTAGCTCTCACGTCTGTGCCGGCAGGCGCCTTTATGCGGTCACCGGTCGACCGAGTTGCCGCATCGCTGATCCTACCGATGATCTTATTAGCAGGCTTCGCTCTGTCATGGATTACGCAGAGCAAACTGGGATCCCTTCTAGCGCTCGGAATCACTGTCGTGGTGTGCGGAGTGCTTGGGCTGCCGTATTGGACGGGATCAGTGATTCCAGAAGGGGGATTGGATGTTCCAGGTGCTCATGCGATCATGCCGCCGTCGTATTTTGAAGCCGGGAAGCTTCTAGCGACGCGGCCGCTGGGTGGAAAGACAATGGTACTGCCATTTTCTACGTCTGGACAAGTCGCTTTCCGGTGGTCCACTGGCATTCAGCCCAACACGTCGTGTGTTCTGAACGAGTTTGAGCCGAGCCGAACAACACTCTGCACTAGTACAGGTAGCGAGTTGCGCGACTTGGTCCCGCGCTATCTGGCACGAGCAGTCGCGGCTGGTGACCCGCGAGGTATTGCTGCGGCGCGATTGTTCGGGATCGACACATGGGTGGTTCATAGAGACTGGAATAGCGTCTTCTCGCAGGGCGACCCTCAGCCAGCGGTCGCGCTTCGCTACCTCGCTGCGGTGTCACGCGTCTCGCTTAAAGCAGGAGCTGTGGCAGGTAATCAAGTCGTCGAAGGTGAGGTCGTATCTGTCGAGAGAATCCCTCCGAGTGGGAACATACCCGTCTCGTCAGTGGGTGGATTCACCATCGGTGTCGGTACGGTGTTCTCTCCCGCGACGCGGCTCTTTGGGTGGGTGGAAGGACCTGGTGGGATTTACTGGTCAGGTTCTACCTTGTCAAGACCGAGCCGATCGATCTCGCTTGCGCTCGTCAGAGACCGGAATGCGGTCTACTTCTACGTTGATGGAATCCCACAGCCCATTCAAGGAAATGGCAAATTCCTCTCGGACTGTCGAAACCTTACGATTAACGGCCTCGGGTGCGCGAGTGGTCGGGTGGTACAGTGGGTGGGGGCTGTACTGCGAGACCACGGCGCGGCCCTTATCGATGACCCGCAGAGCGACGCCCGCGTAGGGCCGCTGGGTGGCTGTGCTGCTGAATCCACAAGTCTTTTTGTCTGCGATAGATCCGTCAGTTCCGAGGTAATGGTGGCGTTGGCTAACCCAAGTCTAGTTGTGTTCACGCAGCCAGCGCTGCCCCTTGTCTACGCGGCAAGATCCGTGTCGCATGTCGCAAACTGGTCGTACCAAACTTTAATGGCGGCAGCTGAGACCACCAGTAAGCAACCGGATCCAGCTATCGTGAGGTTGGGACGTGAGATTCCCAGGCCTGGCGGTTCGGTAACATGGCAGGAAATTGATTCGGCGAGGTTTGATGGGATCCTGAGGCTGGGCAAGTCGGGAATCGGACTGGTGGTATTCGGCAATACGTACGACCCGGGGTGGAAGCTTGCGCTCTCGCACGGCTCTGTAATTCGACATATCGTAGTGAATGGCTATGCGAACGGGTGGCTCGTCAAAGGCCGTGGAGTCTCGCGGTTTACTATAGTTTACGGCCCGGACCGTGAGTTTGTGGACGGGGAGATAGTCGGATTGTGTGTGGGCCTGGGGGGTCTTCTACTGGTAGGTAGGGAGTGGCTTCGCCGATTGTCGCGTTGGATCAGACTCTATCAGTGACGCCGTGGCAGCGGGTATGGTGCGTTGGCGACAGCGGGGGGCTCAGAAGAACCTGGCGCGTACATCGCTGCGGCGAGATGAATAGGCGCAGGGAGGGGTCCGGTCCGCGGTGCAAATGGACGATGGGCGTAGGTTCCTCTCGAAGCCTTGCAAAAGGAACCCACAGCCGCCCCCCCCCCGAGTATCCCCCCTGGAGCGCATCCGCGCCGAGATGGACGACCCGTTCGGCTCCGAGTGGGAGCTGGGCGAAGTGCTGGAGGAGGTGGCCCGGCTCGGGGTGCCGCTGTTGATGCAGAAGGCGATCGAGGCGGAGGTCGCCGAGTTCCAGGTCCGTGCGCGCTACAGCCACGGCGAGCGCGTCCGGGTCGGCAGCGGGAACGGGCGGTGGCTGACCACGGTCAAGACCACAGCCGGGCCGGTCGACGGAACCCGTCAAGCACTTTGAGACACATTCCTATGATGTCTTCTGTGTGACCTCCTCGTTGGGGTCGTTGATCCACGCCACGGTGGGGAGCTTCGGCGGCTCGGGTCGCCGACCGCGGAAGCTGGTCGGGTTGGCCGCGTAGGCGGCGTCGAGGGTCTTGGCCCGCTGCGAACGGATCGTCGCGGCGGTGCCGTAGTGGACCGAGGCAGCCGTGTGCAGCCCAATGCCGGAATGGCGGTGCTCATGGTTGTAGTAGTCGAAGAACACCTGGCAGAACGCCCGGGCGTCCTCGATCGAGCCGAAGCGCTCGGGGAAGGCCGGGCAGTACTTGAGCGTCTTGTTCACCGCCTCGGAGTAGGGGTTGTCGTTGCTCACGTGCGGTCGGGAATGCGTCCGCCCGACACCGAGGTCGGAGAGGAGCTCGGCTACGCCCTTGGAGGCCATCGACGTGCCCCGATCCGCGTGGATCGTGAGGGTCCCCTTCTCGACGCCCTGGGCGACGACCGCTGCGTTGATGAGCTCTTCGGCCAGCTCTGCGGTCTCGGTCGTCGCCACCATCCAGCCCACGACGTAACGAGAGAAGATGTCGATGATGACGTAGCAGTCGAACCACACGCCCCTGTCGGGGCCTCGGAGCTTCGTGTAGGGGTCGGACCGGGGCGCCGTGCCGAGGTCTCCCTCGGTCGGTCTCCCCGGCCCGCCCTCCGAACCGGACGTGCGACTCTCACCGCATCCGGCTCTCCACAGGTTCACGCCGCTGGTGCGGGTGATGCTGTCTCCTCGCTCGCCCATGGTGTGGGGATCTTGCTGCCCCGGTAGCGGTAGCGAACGATCGGCACCGCTTGTGGTCGGAACATCTCGACCTTGGCGTCGCGCACCTGCCAACCGGGCAAGTGACGATGGACAAGGTTCCCTCTGTTCAGCCCGGCGTGTCGCTTGCGGAGCCAACCGAAGATCCTCCACCACGTGAAGTAGTCGAGGTAGGAGAAGGTCCGTGACGACACGCCGTGGCGGAAGTAGTTGCACCAGCCCCGCAGAACCCGGTTCACCGAGATCAGCAGGTCAGCGAGCCTTCGGTGCTTTGCTCGGCGGGTGAGCGACCGCACCTTCGCCATCACCGAGGCCAATGCCTTCTTGGATGGATAGGTGTAGACCGCCTTCTTGCCTTTCCGACCTCGCCACGAGCGGCGCTGGATGTGCCACCCCAGGAAGTCGAAGCCCTCGTCGATGTGGCAGACCCTCGTCTTCTCCTCCGACAGGCGAAGGCCCATCGGAGCAAGCACCGCTGCAACCTCGTCCCACAGTGCCTCGGCGTCCCCCTTGGTGCCGGCGACCAGGACGACGAAGTCGTCCGCATAGCGGACGAGCCTCATCGCCGGGACGCCCGCCCGGCGGAGCTTCGAGCGCGTCCAGGATGGGCCGAGCGCCTCCCACTTCTCGGTGAAGTGCTCGTCCAAGACGGACAGTGCGATGTTGGCGAGCAGCGGCGAGAGGATGCCGCCTTGGGGTGTGCCGGTGATCGTCGTCCTGTCGAGCCCGTCCTCACCGAGGATGCCGGCTCTCAAGAACGCCTTCACCAGGTGAAGGATGCGCTTGTCCCCGATCCGATCTCGCACCCGGTCCATGAGGGCCGCGTGGTCGATCTCGTCGAAGCAGGCCGCGATGTCTGCCTCGAACACCCACTCGTAGTTGCGAACGGGCGAGGCGAGGAAGTGGATCTCGGCGATCGCATCCTGCGCCCGGGGCTTCGGGCGGAAGCCGTAGCTGCACGGCTCGAAGTCCGCCTCGAAGATCGGCTCGAGCACCAACTTCACGCAAGCCTGCACGACCCGGTCGGTGGCGGTTGGGATGCCGAGGCGGCGGAGCTTGCCGTTCGCCTTCGGAATCCTCCTCTCTCGGACCCGAGACGGGGAGAACCGGCGGCCCTTGAGGTCATCTCGCAGCCCGCTGAGGAACTCCCCGGCGCCGAGCGCGATCGAGGATGGAGCCACCCCATTGACACCAGCCGAGCGTGCACCCTTGTTGGTCCGGACCCGGTTCCACGCCACAACGAGGAAGGCCGGGTCACAGACCAGGTTGAACAAATCATCGAATCGGCGTCCAGGATCACTGGTCGCCCAACGGTGCAGCTTGCGCTGCATCACGAGTACCCGCCGCTCGGCCTCGTCGAGGTCGGGCCACGGATCGCCAGTATTCACCGGCGCACTCCTCGTGCTGCTCGGTCGCTGCGAGTCTGCTGGATCCCTTCGCCATGTGGACGGCTCTCCCGCCCTCGGACTACTACGGATCCTCCGCCCCATCCTGGCGGCATCGACCGGCGACGGGCCTTCCCGCCGGCCAGCGGGGTGCTGGCCGGGGTGGGGACCGCCAGGGTGGTTCCCACGTTCACTCTCGAACCGATCGGCGGGTGAGGTGCCCAACTATGCCCCTGCGGCATCGCCACGGCTACGCCGCAGGCATTCACCGTGGCCTCCCGGTCGGAGACATCGACCGACCAAGGAGTTCCTGGCCCAACCCTCTGGTGCCATTGCGGGCCGCGACCCAGCCATCCGTCAGGTTGCAGCTGGTGGTCAGCTCTTTAGGAGCGTTCGTACGCTGGTTCACCGTCGTTACACCTTCCCGTCTTGCTTGCCGGACCCGTGACCATCTGACGGTGCTGGCCCGTCCCGGCGTTGTCAGGGCTGCTTGCCGCCGTCGCCCTCGTCCCAGGGCTCTGGCTGCCCTCAGCTTCCCCAGGCCGCTGCGACGGGCTGGGGGAGGAGTCCTTGCACCTCCTCTCGGTTCGAGAGCGCCTCGTGGCGCTCTATATCCCAGCTCCAGCACCGGTTCGGCCGGTCCGCCATGAGCTCGGGACGGGCCCGGGTAGGGTGCCTGGCTTGGGCCCGGCGCTCACGCACCTCGTCAGCGGCGCGCAGCACCCGGTACATCGTCGAGATCGACGCCAGGTACGTGCCCTCGTCGAGCAGGATCGCCCAGACCTGCGCCGGGGCGAGGTCGGCGAAGCGCGCTGAGTGCAGCACTGCCACCAGCTCGGCCATCTCCGCCTCGGACAGGGCGTTCGCAGGCGTGAGGCGCGGCAGGGGCGGGCCGAGCACCGGGGGGAGAAGGTGCCGTCCTGCGTTGCCCGGGACTTCCCCGAGCCCCGGCACGCGCCAGCCGTGCCCACCAGCGGTTCCAGCTCGGCGAAGCAGGCCTCGATCACCGCTTCCGCCGATCCGGCGCCGGGCTCGCCTCCGTGCCGGCGGTCGCGCTCTCGGCAAGCATCTCCAAGAGCGCGTGCGGCCTTCCCGCGATCTCGAGCGCCAGGCGGTGCTTGGCCAGGTCTTTCTCCAGGCGCTCGATCTTCTTCATCGCCTCCGCCAGCGTGACGACGGCATCGGGGTTCGCCTTCTTGCGTCGGACACCCCCGAGGCTCGCTGCCGCCGCTGCGTCCCGAGCCCGGCGCCACTCGATGAGATGGCTCGAGTGGAGGCCCTCCCGGCGCAGAGGGCGCCCTTGTCGCCGTCACCGGCACAGGCGTCGTCCTCGGCGAGGATCCTCAGCTTGTACTCGGCGGTGAAGCTCCGCCTGCGGGGCTTGTCGAGAAGCCGGGGAGCGCCCTCGCTCACCGCCTCGTCGTGGGCGTCCTGCATCGTCGTCGTGGGCATCATCGTCGTCGGCATGGTCATCTCTGTCTACCTGCTCCGGTCTCGCCCTCAAGGGTTGGTGAGCTACTGCAGGTGTCTCACGCCAGCCTGACACACAGGGTCGTCGGCATGGTCATCTCTGTCTACCTGCTCCGGTCTCGCCCTCAAGGGTTGGTGAGCTACTGCAGGTGTCTCACGCCAGCCTGACACACAGGGCATCGCTGCCGTCGATCGTGCCAAGCCGAAGTCGAAACGCTTGTCGAAGATCTTCTGCGATGCCGGTTTCAAGAGGGCCTTCGCTTCTCACTGCGGGGCACATCACATCTCGGCGGAAGTGGTGAAGAAGATCCACTCCGGGACCTTCGAAGTGCTCCCACGGCGCTGGGTGGTGGAGCGGACGTGGTCCTGGTTGATGAACAATCGCCGGCTCCAGGTCGACTACGAACGGCTCCCTGTGGTCGCCGAGGGCTTCGTCTGGGCAACCCATGCTCGGCTGCTCCTCCGTCGCCTGACTGCCCAGCCTGCGACCATTCATCGCGCTGCATGAATATACGCGACAGCCTCACACAAGTTTTGACACCTTCCTTCCGGCCAGGAATCGGGGCAATCTACACGGGCGGCCCCTCTTTGGACCCGGTATGAGGCCTAGCAGCCTCGTCCAGACGCTTACATCGTGTAAGACTGCCCAACCAGCTCGCTGACAGAATCGCCACCCAGTACCCGGCCGCACCCGCAGCGTACTTCAGAATGTGGTAGCACAGAAATTCAACACCGAGAAAGGGATGCCGGATAAACGAACGCCAGCAGCGGAAGTAATCCCGACGAAAGAACGCTAGTTGACGCCTAGATTCAGCTTGATTGTAACTTCTATAGTTAGGAAAGTCCCTTCCGTACAGGTAGTACTTCTTCAGGAGAGTCAGAAGTCTCCTAGGCTCGTCTAGGTGCAGGGCTTCCGAAGTACAGAACCCGACACGAAAGTTTGCTTTTGCGATACGGTTTTGGAGGTCATAGTCCTCACCAGCGGTCAGATCCTCTCGGAACCCGCCAAGTTCGAGAAAGACGTGTCGTGGCATAAATCGCGCAGCGCTGTGGTCATAAGAAAATTTGTACATATCTACCTCGAACTTGCGAATTCGTGCTAAGTGGCCAACGCTAGTATCGGGTGAGTTATGGACTATGACTGCGTCATATCCGCTTGTAGCGAGCGTCACGCACTCTCTCACTACATCCGGCTCTAGCTCAAAATCGGAGTCGACCCGAAAGATGAACTCACCCCTCGCCACCTTCGCCGCTGCGTTGACCTGCGCTGACCGCTCAGATCCTCCGACGAGAAAGACGTCGGCGTAGGACCGAGCAATAGCCTCGGTCAGATCTTCAGACTCGTTGTCAGAGACAATGATCTCTATCGGTAGGTAGGTCTGATCCCTGATCGAGCGAAGGCATCGTTCAAGATAACGAGCACTATTACGGGTTGGGACTAAGACGCTAACCAACGGAGGCCGAGTCGAGCTGTCGGTCATCGATGTATTACGTCGAGGAATAGACGCTCAAGAGCCGTTCCAGCTCCAGATCTGCTGCTATAAGGGAGGGTTCGTCGAAGCGCGTGGGCCGAGCTGCCGCAAATACCCAACCTCATGCAGCGGGAGATCTCTCGTTGCACCTGACCGCATACATCCTCAAGATCCCATAGGCGTTGCAGGACTGAACGACACTGAGCCGACCACGTGTGTTCGGTTCTTAAGATGGTTCGGGATCGTCTTGGAGTAACAAGGCTGGGGTAGTGCAACCGTCTTCTGCAGGAGCGGCGGCCTCGTTTCCGTCTGTAGTCTGTGAAGTGAGCCCGGCGGTTGAGGTTGTGAGGGTTCGGTACCTCGGATGTGGCGAACCAGCTATCGTGCTTCACCGTTTGTAGTCCTGATGCAAGGGAGTAGGCCCAGCTGAAGTCGCTCGGATGGTCTCAGCGACGTAACTCCTGAGAGATTTAGCCTGCGCTTCCAACCCGAACAGGCTGTGAGCGCGCGCCACGTTCTCGACTGAGAGAGCCGTTAGCGCGTCTCGGTTCGAGTTCAGTCTGGATAGGAGCGGAATGATTCCTGCGTAGTTTCCTTGAGATAGGGTAAAGTTTGAGGGTCCTACTATTTCCTCCATTGCCCCACACTTTGTGGTGATAATTGCTAAACCACTCGCCATCGCCTCGACAATACCAAAACCAAACTGCTCTGAACCAACTTTGCGGCCGAACCGAAACGTATCCCTATACGGAGCCAGCAACACATCGTGTTTCGATGCTTCTTCTAGGACGAGACGATGGTCAAGTTGACCAAGGTAGAAGAAATCTGGGCGGGTGGCGCTCCTCTGCTCAGCTAGCGGCCGGTACGGTCCATCGCCGATGACAGTTGCTGAGGCAAGGATAGGGGAGTTGGTTAGTTGATCATAGACATCCAGAAAAGTGTCGAACCCTTTATGCTGCGCTAGCCGGCCCAAAAATAGGAGCTTTAGCCCTTCTGAGTTGCTCCGAAGTCTTGGAGTAGCAGGTCCGAAAACTACGCCAGGGTGAACTACCGTACTCAAAGCTGGATCAAAACGGCGCTCGATGAGATGGTCGCGAGCAGCAGCAGTAACGGCGATAAAACCTGCGGCAGCTTGAGAAGCGAATCGGGATATACTCCGGTATGGCTGGAGGGTATAGATCGGGTGATCAGAGATGAGTTCATACACAAGCGGCAGGACCGGAACGCCGGTGGAGTGGGAAACCCAAAGGGCCTGAGCTGTGGTCGTGGAGTAGCTTTCGAGCGTCAGTATCGCGTCACATCCTACGAGAGCGCGTGAGAGGCCAATATAGCGCGCGAGCGTAGCGGTAGAGCGCAGGTGTCGGGTGAACAGGCGGGAGGTGGGTAGAGGGCGAAGCTCGACGTGCGGGCCGATGGCCGGGTAGTCGGCGGTGAGCTCGTCGATTATCACAAGATCGCAGTCGGGCAGGCACGAGAGCCAGGAGAATTCGTAGTTGGGGCGGCCGGGGTGCGAGACGAAGGCGAGCCGAAGGCGGGTGTCGCTGCGTCGGACCGCTGGAAGTGTCTGCGATCGAGAGAAGAGTGTCACGGGGCGATCACGGCCTCCCCGAGGAGGGCCGATGCGGGCGGGGATGGCTCGGGAGAATCACGGGGCTGGAGCGGGGCTCGGGAGGGAGAGGTCCACGGGGGGGGTCGGCGTGGGGTTGGCGGGGTTCGGGGGCGGGAGGAGTGGCCGGCCAGAAATTCCCCTCGCGGATCGCACTAGGGCCCCCGCAACCGCATCCCACCCCTGCACCCCCCCCGCCTCCACCTCTGGTGGCCTCTCCATCCACCCCGGCAGCAGCGCCGCCGCCCGCTCGGCGAGCGCAGCGGGGTTCGGGGAGACCAGCACCCCTCCCGACGCCCGGACGGAGTCCCGGAGCCCCGGCACGTCGTAGGCGATCGTCGGCGTGCCGACGGCCGCGGCCTCGGTCACCACGAGCCCCCAACCCTCCCGGACCGAGGTGGCGACGACCGCGTGCGCCCGCGCGAGGAGGCGCAGCTTCTCCTCCTCGCTCACCCGGCCCCAGAGCATCGTCCGGGGCGGGAGGTTCCGGAGCAGGCGTTCCTGCATCGGCCCGGTGCCGACGAGCCAGAGCTGCGCCTCGGGCAGGCTCCCCCGGAGCAGCCGGAACGCTTCGATCGCGTGGTCGGGGCGCTTGTTGGCACTGAGCCGGCCCACGAAGGCGAGGGTGGGCACGGCCTCTCGGACCTGGGGGACGGCCGGGAGGCGCGCTCGGTGCCCCTCGGGCACCACCGAGACCCGGCGCAGCCCGAGCGCCTCCAGGGACTCCCTGCTCGACGCGGACACGGTGACCACCGGGACGTCACGGTAGGGCGCGAGCCACCGCGGCTCCACCACCCGCTCGCCGAGGAAGCCGAAGAGCCGGTTCGTCTCGTAGCGCCAGACCTCACCCGCCACCTGGTGGATGAGCGCCACCACGGGCACGTCGCGCACGAAGGCCGGCGTGTGGAAGGGGCGGGTGTTCACCTCGTCGACGACCAGGTCGAAGCGCCCTGCTCCCTCGGAGAGCCAGAAGCGTCGTGCCTCCCGGTAGACCGAGTGGCGCCCGCCCCGGCGCACGACCGCGT
>JAJZAM010000311.1 GCA_021799445.1 Actinomycetes bacterium | reverse complement strand
GCAATGTCACGAACTCGAAGCGGGCCGGGTCGAAGGTGAAACGCAGATTCGGCAATCGCAAGAGGAGAAGGACCAACATTGACAGGTATCCGAATAGTCACTGACAGTGCCTGCGATCTCCTCGACGAGACGCTAGAACAATGGCGTATCGCGATGGTGCCCCTGCGGATCCGCTTCGGTGACGAGGAGCTCGTCGACCGCCACGAGTTGACGACCAAGGACTTCTGGTACCGTTGCTCGACGTCGGACGTGCTTCCGAGCACGGCCGCTCCCTCCCCCGGTCAGTTCCAGCGGGTCTTCGAGGGGATCGCGGACGAAGGGGCAGCCGGCATCGTCTGCATCAACCTGTCGTCGAAGATGTCCGCCACGATCGAGGCGGCCCGTCAGGGTGCGGCACCGCTAGCCGGTCGCATCCCGATCCGGGTGGTCGACTCTATGACAGTCACCCTGGGCATAGGGCTGGTCGCCACGGAAGCGGCTCGCCTCGCGGCTTCCGGCGCGACTCTCGAAGAAGTCGAGAATTGCGCCATCGCAGCATCGAGATCGCTCAAACTCTACGGGGCCATCGACACTCTAGAGAACCTGAAGAAGGGCGGGAGGATCGGCGGTGCCCGAGCAGCCCTCGGGTCGATGCTCGCCATAAAGCCTGTCATAGAAGTCCGTGACGGCGTCGTCGAGGAGGAATCCAAGCAGCGAACGAGGGCCCGCTCGTTGCGTTACCTGGCGGACAAGGTTCGCCAAGCGGGACCTCTGCGGCGCCTCGCTGTGTTCTCGGCTGACGCACCCGACCGCGACGAGTTCGTCGGGATGCTCGACAAGGTCGACGTCTCCGACGGCGACATCCTCTTCGGTGATGTTGGACCTGTGGTAGGCAGTCACGCCGGCAGAGGAGCCATAGGAGTGGCGTGGCTGCCCGAGGAGCGTTGCTAAACGGAGGACGCCAGCGCAAGGTCGACCCTGCCGGGGGGCGACCGACGACTACTGTTTAGCTGAAGTGGCCGAGACCGACGAAACCCTGCTCAGTCGAGCCGGTGACCTGCTGTCAGGTAGGTATCGGCTGGTGTCGCCGATTGCCCGCGGCGGGATGGCAGAGGTGTGGGAGGCGAGCGATGAGACGCTCGGCCGGCGGGTAGCGATCAAAGTCCTGCACCGCCACCTCGCTGGGGACACGGTCCTGCTCGAGAGGTTCCGGCGGGAGGCAGTAGCCGCAGCGCGTCTCATGCACCCCGGGATCGTCGCGACCTTCGACACGGGACGCGAAGCCAACAGCGCTTACATCGTGATGGAGCTGGTGCGCGGCAAGAATCTAAGGGAGGTTCTCGACGCTCGAGGACGTCTGCCGGTACCCGACGCGCTCGACGTCGCCCGTCAAGTCGCAGAGGCGCTCGGGTACGCTCACCAAGCGGGCGTGATCCACCGGGACATCAAACCGGCGAACATCTTGCTGGTCCGAAACGACCGCGGTGACATCGAAGTTAAAGTCACCGACTTCGGAATAGCTAAAGCCGGTCACGCCTCTGGGGTGGACCTCACCCGCACCGGGATAGTCCTAGGGACTCCCAAGTACGTCAGCCCGGAGCAGGTCAGGGGCGACCCCGTCGATGGCAGAACGGACCTCTACTCGCTTGGGGTGGTCCTATACGAAATGCTGGTCGGAGCCCCTCCCTACAACGCGTCAAGCGACATGGCGACGGCTATGGCTCACCTCAACGAGAGGATCCCAAGGCCCTCTTCGACGGTGAGGTCGATTCCCGGATCGCTTGACAGGGTCGTCGTGGAGCTCTTGGCGAAGCGTCCCGACAAGAGAATCCAGTCGGCGGCCGAGCTCGCGCAGAGATTGGAGGAGATCGGCAAGGACCGCCCTCGCCGCCGACCTACTCGACCGGCCCCACTAAAGCAGGCCCCACTCGTTTCCGGAAGCTCGCCTAGGTCATCTCCGCTGCTTTCAAGGCCTGCCGAGGTGGTCTCAGCTAGCCGTTCCAACGACGTCTATTCGAGGGCGGTGATCGCACCTCTAGCAGCGCCGCCACCCCCGCCGCCTGACATCGAGGGGTCCGGCGAAACGCGGGAGCTGTCCTACTCCCACTCAGCGCCGACCGTCCAGCTCGGCTCGCGGGTTCATGCAGACGACCAGGTTGAGCGGACTTCTGTGATGGAAGCGGTCGCCGCCTCGGCAGGTCCAGACGCGACCTTAGGGGACGATCGACGAAGAGGCTCACAGATCACTATGGAGATGCCGCTGGAGCGATCAAAGCGGACCGGCTTGAAGCGGCGCGAGCGCAGAGTCGGGATCGTCGTCTTGGTCTTGCTCGCGGCTGGCGGCTTCCTGGCGGCTCGACTGCTATCGACCGGGCGGGTGAGACCTGTCTTGTCGCCTTCTCCGACTTCGACGTCTAAGCCAAAGTCGACGCCGACCGCGGTGCCCAGACAACTTGCGGTGCAAAAGGTTACTGTGTATATGGTAGTGCCTGGTCGCCAAGCTGACAACCCCCAAGAGGCCGGGAACACGATCGACTATTCCTCACCGGCTTCTTGGTCGACCGATCTGTACGCAACACCGAACTTTGGAGGTCTCTACAGCGGCATAGGCCTTTCGCTTGACCTCGGGTCGGTGCTCAGCCTTCAGCGTCTCGAAGTTTCCTCTCCCACCGCAGGGTGGTCTGGGGCGGTCTACGTGTCCGAGCACTCCATTCCCAGCGGCAACCCAGCGTCTGCGTGGGGGAGCCCCTTGGCCTCTGCCAGTTCGATCGACGGAAACCACGAGTTTTCTCTGGGTGACAGCCGTGGCCGTTACATCCTGTTCCTGATC
>JAJZAM010000310.1 GCA_021799445.1 Actinomycetes bacterium | reverse complement strand
GCGACGAGGGCGCTTCGCGTAGCGGACCTGGCGGTGTTCGTGGTCAGCGCCGTGGAGGGCGTGGAGGTGCAGACCGAGCTGCTGTGGCGTGAAGCGGCCGGGCTGGGCCTTCCCAGGCTGATCTTCGTGAACAAGCTCGACCGGGACCGTGCGTCGTTCGAGCGGACCCTCTCCGAGCTGCAGAAGTCCTTCGGCGCCGGCATCGCCCCGCTAGAACTGCCCATAGGCGAAGAAGCCGCGTTCCGAGGTGTGGCCGACCTGCTCTCAGACACCGCCATCACCTACGACGCCGGTAACGCTTCGACCGGGCCGATACCACAAGAGATGGCCGTCCGGGAGCACTCGGTGCATGACGCTCTGGTCGAAGGTATCGTCGTCGCCGACGACGACCTCATGGAACGCTACCTGGAAGGCGAGATACCAAGCGTTGAGACCCTAGAAGCGACGCTCGCTCACGGCGTGTCGGGGGCTACCGTCTTCCCCGTCTTGTGCGGTTCGGCGACCAAGGACGTCGCCGTGGACCGCCTCGGCGCGTTCATCTGCGAGATAGGCCCATCCCCCCTCGACCGGGGCCCTGTCGAAGTGACCGGCGGTGGGTCGAGCGCGACGGTCGCTCCCTCGCCCGACGGTCCGCCCCTGGCGGTCGTATGGAAGACGGTGGTGGACCGTCACGTCGGTAAGATAAGCCTCCTCCACGTGCTGTCGGGGACCATAAGCCCCGACGCGGTGCTCGTGGACTCGCGGACTAGAACCGAACAGCGCCTGCATTCGCTGTTCGCCCTGCGCGGCAAGGAGCAGGTCCCCGTCGAGCGGATCCCGGTCGGGGATATAGGAGCCGTCGCGAAACTGGCCGACGTGGCGACCGGCGACACGCTCGCCCCTAAAGGCACGCCCGTGGCCGTGGCCGTTCCGTCCGAGCAGGAACCCGCGCTTTGCATCGGGATCCGCCCGAAGTCGAAAGGCGACGAGGACAAGCTCATGACAGCCCTGCACCGCCTCCAAGAGGAGGACCCTTCCCTGCGGGTGCGCCGCGACGACGAAACGCATCAGACGCTGCTGTGCGGGGCTGGGGAAACTCACCTGGCGGTCGTCGCCGAGCGACTCGCCCGAAAGTTCTCGGTGGACGTCGTGACCGAACCGGTCGTGGTCCCCTACCGAGAGACGGTGAGCGCCGGGGCCGAAGCCGAGGGACGCTACAAGAAACAGACGGGCGGCCACGGCCAGTTCGGGGTGGCCAACATCCGCCTGGCGCCTCTACCTCGGGGATCGGGCTTCGAGTTCGTCGACGAGATCGTCGGGGGGGCGATCCCCCGCCAGTACATACCAGCCGTGCAAAAGGGTATCGAAGAGGCGATGGCCGCCGGCGGCGTGCACGGATGGCCGGTCGTGGACGTGTCGGTCACTCTCTTCGACGGCAAGTACCACCCGGTGGACTCGTCGGAGATGAGCTTCAAGATGGCGGGCGCCTTGGCGTTCCGTGAGGCGATGGAAAAAGCGGGACCGGTGCTCTTAGAGCCGATCTCGCGGGTCACAGTGACTGTACCCGCCGCCGGGCAGGGCGACGTCATAGGAGATCTCAACTCCCGGCGCGGGAAAGTCACCCAGACGGGGACGGCCGAAGACGGGTCGTCGGTGATCACAGCCTTGGTCCCCACCTCGGAGATGTTGCGCTACGCAGTGGACCTGCGCAGCGTCACCGGCGGCCGGGGCAGCTTCACGGTCTCCCACGACCACTACGACGTGGCACCGTCCAACATGTGGGCCTCCGTGGCCCGACCGGCCAGGACGAGCAGCTGAGACCCCTCCGAGCAGGTGAAGGCGGCTACGACCCCCCAGCCGGCGCCTCGTAGCCCCCGGCTGCCGGCCAGGCCCGTCGAAGCTTGCCGGCGGACACGTCGAGCGGCTCGGGCAGGACTCTGGTGTCGGCGACCGACGTCATGAAGTTCGTGTCGCCCTCCCAGCGGGGAAGGACGTGCACGTGCAGGTGGCCGGGAACGCCAGCACCCCCTGCGCGCCCGAGGTTAGCGCCGAGGTTGAGCCCGTCGGGTTTGTACGCGGCGCGCAGCGCTGACACTGCGCTCGACGTGCCCTCCCACAGCGCGCCCGCCTCTGAGGGTTCGAGCAGCTCGGGGGATGCTACGTGACGGACGGGCATTACCATGAGATGTCCGCTGCAATAGGGGTACGCGTTGAGGATCGCAACTGCGAGGCCGCTGCTGTGACGCCAAAGTACGTGCGTCGCTTCGTCGTCGTCGCCTGACCCGAGGATCGCGCAGAACACGCACCCGGACCTCCCAGCGTCTTTAGAACCTCCCGGCGTGGCATCCCCCCCGGGCCCGGAGGTGACCGACTCGATGTAGGAGCTGCGCCAGCCGGCCCACAGGCGGTCCAGGCCGCTCACCCTTTGACCGAGTGGCTGCGGTCGGCTTCGGCTACGCGCGCCACGAAATCGTCGAGCGCCACACCCCGCTCCGGCCGGGGCGAGCCCGCCGAGTTGACACCTACCGTCGAGGCGGCGACGTCCTCGTCCCCGACGACCGCCACGAAGGGCACTTTCTCCAGCTTCGCCCGGCGGATCCGCCCGCCAAGCTGCTCGTCGGCAGGTACGACCTGCACTCGCAGTCCTTGCTCTCTCAGCGTCGCAGCCACCCTGTCCGCGTAAGGCTGATGGTCGCTTCGCACCGGGAGCACCGACACCTGAACCGGGGAAAGCCAGACCGGCAGCTGGCCTGCGTAGTGCTCGAGGAGGATCGCGAAGAAACGTTCCACCGACCCGAACAGCGCCCTGTGGATCATGTACGGCCGGTGGCGGG
>JAJZAM010000309.1 GCA_021799445.1 Actinomycetes bacterium | reverse complement strand
GGAACGTGGTTTGGGGCAAGTTGGACGCCGACAGGCCACTCGCCGGAGGCAGTGATGACGCAGTGAAACCTGTCGTCGCCGAAGACCTGTCCGTCGAACATTCCGGCCCAGAACGTGCTCTCGGCGTGGAGATCAGCCGTATCGAAGACGACCACGTGACGCACGATGTCCACCGCACCGAACGTACCACCGCGGTATGGCCCGCGAGCCGGCGGTAGGTGTCAGTCTCTCAGGAGGTCGGTCCTGATCTTTGGGGACAGCCGATGACCGGCGCTCGCTCATTCCGCGGAAGCTGAGAGTGGGTCCTATCCGCTCTTCGGACCGGTCCAAGTCTCCTGGTTGACGGAATGAGGTTTGAATTGCAAACTGTTGTGGATGGCACCATCGACACTCGCTGCCGCTGCTGCGCTCGACGCCGTCGATCGGGCACGAGCGAGAACGCGCGTCCTTCTGAGCGGACACTGGTTCGCCTCGGTGGTGTTCGGCGTGATCCTCCTCTGGGCCATGCCGTTCTACGTCCAGCCCACACTGGGCCCCGCGGCGCTGGCGCGTACACCGCACTGCCAGCGGTTCGCGCAGGGCTTCGCCTGCAGCGGCACTGCCCGCCTGAGCTCGGCGCCGTTTGGCCGCGCCTTCAATCCACAGGGGCCGTACACCGCGCTCGGCAGATGGTCGACGCTCTACTGGGCAATCGCCGTCGTGGTGGGCTTCGCCGCCGTCTTGGTGTACTACCACCTACGCGCACGCAAGCTGGGCGTGCAGGGGCGCCACTGGCCAGCTGTGCTGGTAGGACTCGCGATCCTTGGCCTCGTCATGTGGGCAAACTCCGACCGACTCGTGGGACCGGGTGACTTCTCGATCCGAGGAACGTCGGTGCTCGTCGTGATCGCCATTGGGTTCCTCGCCCTCTCGGTTCTCGAACGAAGCCGCCCCTTCATGATCTTCGCCGCCGGCTTCTTTGGCTTGGCACTCCTCTCCACCCTCTACGACCTCGTCAACCTCTTCACTCGCCTCCAAATCGCCGGGCCGTTCCTCGGCACGAACGGCGCCTTGCCCAACCTCATCCTCCCGGGTGCCTACCTCTTGGTCGGCGGCCTGTGCTTCCTCGCCGCCAGGGGCTGGAGGTTGCGGTCACAGTTGTCTCAGCCGCCAGCGTGAGCGTGCGTCGTGTGGCGGGCTCCGAGGCCCAGGATCCCATCCTGGGCATCAACGACCTCGTCCATCAGCGCGTGCGCCTCGGCATCCTCACGATCGTCCACGAGGCACGTCGAGTGGACTTCAACTACCTGCTCGAGACCCTGGGACTGACCGGCGGGAACCTCTCTCAGCACCTGCGTGTTCTCGAGGAGGCCGGCCTGGTGAAGATCGACAAGGTGATCGACGGGCGTCGGCCGCGCACCTGGGTCTCGAGCACCCGCGCCGGTAGGCGCGCGCTCCTCCGGGAGGTTGAATCGCTCAAAGCGATCGTTCGCCGCATCGACGCGCAGGGGATTCAACCCTGCAGTTAGCATCAGGCTAGTCTCCAGACCGGCAGCGTTCGGGGCGTCTCCCGGCCGACGTTCAAGGGCACGTTCGGGGACACTCGGGTTGGTCCCTGACGGCTGACCCGCCGAGCGGTCAATCGGCTGCCTGAGGCGGCTCGCCAGCGAACCTGGGTCCCAGCTGCGTGGCTGCCCATATGCCGCCGATCACGATCGTTGCGACAGCCAGGACGCTCGCGGCTTCGTAGATGTCGCGGGACCAGATCAGCGAAGACACGTTGTCCGAATGGCTATTGGTGAGGAGAAGACCCGCGAAGAGCGCAACGGAGCCTGCGAGGGTGAGGACCAAAGCGACACTCACCCACCGTGCGATCTGCCGGCCCCGCCGGATGTGGCCCGTCACTTCTTTCGGGTCCGCGTCGCTCACCGCTCCCGACCACGCATCGACGTGCCACCAGCACGCGCCAAGTACGCCAAACAGCACGATGGCGAGCAACGGTTCGGCCCACACCGCACCGAGCTGTATTGATGGCCCCGCCGTCACCGCTCCCGCTCCTGGCCCAAATGCCTCCGGCGCCCCAGCGGCCGCAGCGATCCCGGTGGCGAGCCCACCCAGGACCAAGAGCCCCACCGCCACCAAGATGACGACCGCCGCCACCTCCAGAACCTCCCAGTCCACGCGGGGTTCGGGACTGTCGTCATCGTCCCCCGTGTGGCCGGCCCGTGTGCAGACAGCTTGGCCGGCAACAGCACCCAGCGGCTGAGATTCGCGTCGGTCGCGTTCGCTCCGACTGTGCCCACGACCGGCTGTCGGTGGCAGGGCACCGGCGCAGAATGGGGCGATGGTTGGGGATGCTTCGCCGTATGCACGCCACACCCAGTGGTGAGGTAGGCGCGATGCTTCGCATGTGAGGCTGCGCGTGGCGATCCTGTCGACCCTTCTTCCGGTCGCGCTGGTCGCAGCCACCACTGCGGGACTAGCGGAATCCCGGGGTCACGCCGCGAAGGCGCCAAGTGCTCGTCCAGCCGGTACGCGCAGGTTCCGCTGGCAGCGAGTCGTCACCGCCTCGGCACCCTCGGTTCGCATCTCGGCTCCCATTGCCTACGACCCGGCCACCCGCCAGGTCGTGCTGATCGGGGGGGTGCGAACCATCAATCCGAAGGTGGGCTCTCCAGCTGAGACAGAGACGGTCCTCGGCGACACGTGGGTCTTCGTTGACGGCGATTGGTCCCAGATGATCTCGGGCCCGACGCCGCCAATCGGAGACTCACCCGATGTCCTTGCCTATGACCCGGGGCGCAAGGCGCTGTTTCTCGTCACGGCGCCCGCGTTCGTCGCAGG
>JAJZAM010000054.1 GCA_021799445.1 Actinomycetes bacterium | reverse complement strand
TAGCAGCGAAAGCCGACGTCGCCATGATAGAGACGGAGTACGTGAGCGCCGCAGGCGTGAACGTGAACGACGCTATAAACGCTTTCAGCGCCGACGAGAAGCGGGTCTCCGAGGCGCAGACCCGCACGAAGGCCCTAGCCGGGGCGGCGGAGCAGGCCGTTAGCACTCTCGACGCCGACCGCCAAGCCGCCCAGCAGGCTCTCAGCGCCGAGGAGTCGACGCTCAGCCAGGTTAAAGGCAACCTCGCCCAGCTCTTAGCCGAGGCGCAGAGCCAGCGATCCGCGGCTCAACAAGCCGACGAAGCGACCCTGGCCAGCCAGGCACGGGCTGGCCAAGCGGCGCAAGCCGTCAGCTCCCACACGCCCCAGGTGTCACCGCAGCGGGATGGGAGCACTCCACCCAACGCGGCCGGCCCGCCGGTCGAGCTTCCGACCTCGACGACCCCGCCGGCGGTCCCGGTGGCCGCGCCGCCGCCCGTCGTCACGCCAACCGCGGCGCCGACTGTCACGTCGCCGACGACCACGCCGGCCACGACCGTCCCGGTGACAGCCGCCCCCGCCACGAGCGCGCCGGTCGCGACCCCGACGCTCAACCTCGACCAGGCTCCCGCCCCGGTACTGCCGTCTCCTGGCTCGTACTCCAACCCGCTGCGCTCAGTTAAGGCTCTCTACCCCGAACGGGTGGACCAAGGCGTCGACTACAGCGGTTACGGGCCGATATACGCCATCGGCGACGGGGTAGTGCTGTCTGTCACGAACTCCGGCTGGCCCGACGGGACTTTCATCGCCTACCGCCTGACCGACGGCCCGGCGGCAGGGTTGACCGTATACGCAGCCGAGGACATCCTCCCATCTGTCACCCTCGGCGAGCAGGTCACACCTTCCACGGTGCTTGGGACGATGTTCGAAGGGCCAGACGGGATCGAGACCGGCTGGGCAAGCTACGCCGGCACCGGGGCTACCATGGCCTGGGGGGCCGGGCAGTTCGACGGTTCCAACTCGACGGCGTTCGGCTACAACTTCTCCCAGCTGCTCGCCTCGCTCGGCGCTCCACCAGGGGTCCTCCAAAACGATCCGGCGACGGGGAACCTGCCGCCCGGATGGCCGCAGTGGTGACCTGCAGGGACCTTCAGCCGCTCGTCGAAGCAGCCCCTGCTTCGCCAGCCTCGGCTAGCCACGCGATGAGGTCGGAGCGAGCTCGCGCAACCCTGGAGCGGATCGTCCCGACAGGGCATTCACACACCGCCGCCGCCTCCGAGTAGCTGAGACCTACGAGCGCTGTCAGCACGAAGGCTAAGCGCCTGTCCGAGTCGAGACGGCCGAGGAGGTCGCCTGCGGCGACCGCGCTCGAAGCGTCCGGCCACTCGGCTCTGCGGGCATGGCCCGGGGAGCGAAGCTCGCTGTCTCGCCGGCGGCGCCTGGCCGTAGAGCGATGATGGTCGAGGCACACGTGGCGGGCGATGCCCAAGAGCCACGTTCTAGCAGCCGATTCCCCCCTGAAACCGGGCAGGGACCGCACAGCGCGAAGGAAGGTCTCCTGCGCGAGGTCGTCGGCGTTCGACGGATCCGACAGCCCCGAGCAGAACCTCCACACCTGGTCGTAGCTGGCCTCCACGAACCCTTCGAGGGCGTCAACGTCGCCGGCGCGGGCTTTTAGGGCCAGCCGGGTCAGTCCGTCCACACCCATCAAGGTACCGCCGTGGCGGGGCTGACAGCCCGTCGGGGGCCGCCCGGGAACTACACGGCCCCGCGAAGCGACGAATGGACGTGACTTTGACACGACTGGGCGTGGCGATCAGTGGAGGGGCGCGCGCGTGCCTGGGATGAACACCGGGCTGAGCGCCACCAACCCGGTGGTAGTAGCCGCTTTTCACAGGCTCCTGCTCCGCCAGGGCCTGGTCATCTTGGTTGTGCTGGCCGGCTTGTGGGTCGTGTGGAACGTTCTGCGCTCACGCCGCCTTCGGGCCTCGTCGGGCGCTGGGGCAACCGTCGGGGCGCTCCAGCGGACCGGCTCAGCCGGTGCGGACGTAGCCGGCGGCGAACCAGCGGCGCGCCGGGCGCTGCGGGTGTCGTTCGGTCTCATCTGGATCTTCGACGGGATCCTCCAAGGACAGGCTTCGATGCCTTTGGGAATGGCCCCGAACGTGATCGGCCCCGCCGCGTCCTCGTCACCTGGCTGGGTTCAGCACCTCGACAACGCTATGGCCACCATATGGAGCTACCACCCGATCTCGGCGCCGGCCGCCGCAGTGTGGGTTCAGGTAGGGATCGGCCTGTGGCTGCTGGTAGCGCCGAGGGGTAACTGGTCGCGCCTGGCTGGAGTGGCGAGCGTCGGCTGGGGCCTGGTCGTGTGGACGTTCGGCGAGGCGTTCGGCCAGATTTTCGCGTCCGGCCAGTCTTTCCTGTTCGGCCTGCCAGGCGCCGTGCTTTTCTACTGCGTCGCCGGGGCGCTCGTGGCTTTGCCCGAGGAGGTGTGGCGCTCCGAGCGGACCGGGAGGAGGATCCTCGGGGCTATGGGCGTGTTCCTGGTGGGTATGGCGGTCCTGCAGGCGTGGCCGGGCAGGGGTTTCTGGCAAGGCGGGAAGGGCGGGCAGCTGGAGTCGATGGTGTCGGGCATGGCCCAGACCCCCCAGCCGCACCTCATCGCCTCCGCGGTGTCCGCGTTCGGCCGCTTCGACGCAGCCCACGGTTGGGGCGTGAACCTCTTCGCCGTGGCGGCCATGGCCACGCTCGGGGCCGTCCTGCTCCACGCTGGTTTCTTCTCGGTCCGGCCCCGAACGCTGCGCGCCTGGCTTGGCGTTGCTGGCGTCCTGTTCCTAGCGAACTGGGTTCTCGTGCAGGACCTCGGCTTCCTCGGCGGCGTCGGGACCGACCCGAACTCTATGATCCCGATGCTGATCGTCGTGTTCGCCGGCTACCTGGCCGTGACCCGCCCGGCCGTCCAGCCGGCAGGCAACGTGGTCGCGATCACCGGCCCCGAGACGGCCCGATCAGCGCTGTCCAGGCTGGCGTCGGACCCGACGTTCGCTTTGCGGGTAGCCGCTTCGGTGGCGGCGGTGGCCGTGGTCCTCGTCGGCTCGGTGCCCGCGGCGGTAGCCGCCACCGACCCCAACGCCGACCCGATCCTCGCCCAAGCGATCAACGGCACCCCCCAGGCGGTCGACGCGCACGCTCCTGACTTCACCCTGATCGACCAGAACGGCGACCCTGTGACCCCGGCCGACCTTTCCGGCAAGACCGTCGCTGTCACTTTCTTAGACGACGTGTGCACCTCCACCTGCCCGCTGATAGCCCAGTACTTCCGCCAGGCCGACGAGCTTCTCGGTCCGACCGCCGCCAAAGTCGAGCTGGTGGCGATCAACGCCAACCCGGTGTTCGTCGCACCCGACTACCTTCAGGCTTTCGACCGCCAGGAGAACATGGCCTCTCTAACTAACTGGAAGTTCCTGACCGGCTCCTCCCTGGCCCAGCTCGAAGCCGCCTGGCGGGCCTTCGGGAACGCTACCGAGCTGTCACCGGGCGGGGCTATGGTCGGCCACAGCGAGTTCACAGCGGTCATCGGCCCCGGATGGACGGTGCGCTACGTGCTCAACTCCGACCCGGGTCCTGGCACCGAGGCGACGCAGTCGTCTTTCGCCGTGGTCCTAGCCGACACCTTGAAGAAGGTCGCCGCCGCCTCGTGATTAACCTACGCGTAGCGTGCAGCCGGCTGAGCGCCGTGCTCGGCGCAGCGGCTCTGGCATCCACCCTTTCGGCTTGCGGAGCTGGCAAAACCTCGGCCGCCGCGAGCAGCCCCGACGCCCAGTGGACCCTGCCCGCAGCGACGTCTACGGTAACCCCACAAGGGGTATGGGCGGCCGTCGCTATGGGACATCTCGGGGATCCTCTGAACACGTTCTGGCAGTTGCCTTCCCGCCGGGCTGGCAGGGCGACATGGACGAACCAGGTCGAGGCCACCGCCACCGCCACAAACGGCGGGCTGATCCTGGCCTCGGCCGGTGGGACGCTCCTGGTCGGTATCCGACCGTCAGTGGACCTCACCTTCTCCCCCCTGATCTACACCCGCAACGGTGGCCTCAAATGGTCAGCCGGGCTGCTGGACACGGCCCTGACCCCAGCGGCCGGTTCCCTGGCAGTCCGAGCTACCGGCACTGCAAGCACCCTCACAGCCAGCGCCTTGACCTCAGACGCTGCCACCTCCACCAAAGGCGGCGACGTCAAAGTTGAATCAGACAAAGGGAGCCTGTCGTCGTGGCGGACCGTGGGCGATCTTCGCTCGCTGGACGCGAGCACCGCGAATCGGGGTTGTGGCGCGACTTCTCTCACGGCAGTGGGCTACTCGGGCGCAACCCTCGTAGTCGGCGCTGCGTGCTCCCAAGCCGGTTCCAACGGGTTGTTCACGGTGGGTCCGGGCGGCTGGCGCAGTGCCGGACCGTCGAAGAGCGTTTCGGCCGGCTCGACCGTGACGGTCCTGGCGGCAGCGTCCGAAGCCGACAGCCGGGCGGCGGCGGGGTCGCAAAGTGCCAGCGCAGCGGTGGCCGCACCGGAAGCTTTCCTGCTAGGCCTGGCAGGCCCGGCCGGCGAGCCGCCCCGCCTGGTAGTCGCGTCCAGCCCCGACGGCGCCAACTGGCAGGTGTCGCCCGCTATCACCGTCACATCGACGACGGCGGTCGTCTCGTTCGGGCCCGCTCCCGCCGGAGGCCTGTTCGTGCTCACCAGAGGACCCCGCAACGCTTTAACCCCGTACGTGACTGACGGGCCGAGCTTTGCGTGGCGTCAGCTTCCCAGCGCTCCGCCGGGCACGGCGACCCTCGCCGAAGGCCACGACGGGACGCTCGAAGCCCTCTCAGTAAACGACACGGTATTAAGCTTTTCGACGTTCGAGCCGGCTGAGGACGAGTGGGTCAGGTCGCAGACGATGCACGTTAACATCGAGTTCGGATCGTCCAACCCGTGAGAGTTGCCGCCTCAGCGCGAAACGCCACCAGAACCCGACGCGAACGCCGTCCCCCAAAGAGAAGGTGGACTCTCACGGGGCGTAACGCTGCGCAACTCGCCTGCGAAGATGTCCTCGTTGCGCTGTCCTGCGAGATCGACGGTGAGAGCCACCCGCTGGCAGCCAAGGACCTGGACCGCCACGTCCGGTCCTGCATATCCTGCGGTCAGTTCGCTTCGCGCGCACCCACCCTGCGCCTATCGGATCAGGTCGTCCTTTCCAAAAGGCCGCCAGCGCAGCTGCTGGAAGAGCTAAACGCTCTGGCCAGCGTAACCACTGGCCAGCGACGTCTGCGAGCAGCCTGTGCGACCCGTGGAGTCAAGAGAAAACCGCTTGGTGCGCCGGCGCCCCACCCGGCCAGACCGCAGTGGGTCCCCAACCGCAAGACCGTCGGCGCTTTCGCCATGGCCGGGGTTCCGGCGCTGGCCGCCGTGTGCGCTGCGGCGCTGGGCCCCTGGTCGCCGCAGCACGCGATAGCCGCTCATCTGACGTCCAACGGCTGTATAGTACCGCTGCTGGCACGCCACTTGTGGCCGGGCTACTGACCCGGGATCGCAACCCGCTCGGAAGGCTCGAAGGTCAAAGGCAGGCGGCTCGGACCCCAAATTCCCACGGTGGGTGGCTTCCATTCGATCTCCCCGTCGACGCGTAAACCCCGCATCCGCCCGGCGAGGATAGGCAGAGCCTCCTGCAGTTCCGCCCGGGCTAGCGAAGCTCCCAGGCAGAAGTGGATTCCGCTTCCGAAGGTCATCTGAGGCTGCCCTTCCGGGCTGCGGGTGATGTCGAACCGCCCCGGGTCGTCCCACACGTCGGGGTCGTGGTTCGCCGCGGCGAGGCTCACCATGACGAGGGATCCTTTCGGGAAGATCACGTCGCGGTACTCGACGTCCGCGGAGGCGAACCGGGCCGTCGCGCGCACAGTCCCGAGGTGGCGGAGGCACTCCTCGACCGCCGGGGCGGCGAGCGTCGGGTCGGCTGCTAGAGCGTCCCACTGGTTCGGGGCGCCGGCGAGCAGCGCCACCGAGCAGGCAAGCTGATTTCGTGTCGTGTCCGTCCCGGCCATTAGGACCGCTTCGGTCATCATCACCAGCTCGGAGGTGCTCATCCTGTCCCCCTCCTCCTCCACTGCTATCAGCCTGCTGAGCAGGTCATCGGCGGGGGATTTCCGCCGCTCGTCGATCATCGCCTCCACGTACGCGTCGAGGTCGGCCATCGCCGCTTCGATAGCCGGCAGGTCGTTCGCGACGTCGTTGTTGAAGATCCGGAAGATGTCAACCGCCCACGCCGAGAAGAGCTTCCAGTCTGATTTGGGGGCGCCTAGAAGTTCGCATATGACCGGGATGGGATACGGCTCGCAGACGTCCGCTACCAGCTCGCACGACCCGGCCGCGGCGACGCCGTCCACCAGGTCGCTTATGACCTGGCGCATGAACGGCCTGAGCTTGTCCGTGGCGCGGGGCGTGAACGCCGGGGAAGCCAGGCGTCTAAGCCGGGTGTGCTCCTCGCCTTCCATCGCCAGTATCGACGCCTGGCGGCGGCCGCCGATGGGCCGCTGCACCCCGGCCATCTCGGGGATCAGGGACATAGCCGAGTGGAAACGCCTGTCGCGCAGGATCGAGTTGACGTCGTGGTAGCGGGTCACCGCGTAACCCAGAGGCGTCCTCACCAGCCAGTGCTTCCCGGCGGCCTCGGCGAACGCCGCTACCACCGCCTGGCGGTCGAGGCCGAGCACGTCCACCTCGGGCAGGTCCATTTCGCTTGCTAAAACCGCCATAGCCGTGCCTTTCTTGTTGCTTCCCCGGTCCAAGGCTACGCCGGATCACACGGCAAGTGGCTGGCACGTTTCGCACGCGTACGCCAGCTGCGCGCCGAGCGTCCAGCGCCTGATGAGGCTCCCGCAGCGGGCGCAGAAACGCTGGCCGTACACGTAGTAGGTCCGGCTGTCACGGACCTTGAGGTCCCGTCGCCGCTCGACGGTTCGGATCCGCCCGCCGTCGGCGACTCCCGCCCGGAGCATCCTTACCGCCCCGGACCAGATGTTCGCCAGGTCGTCGTCGCTCAAAGTCGCCGCTTGGCGCTCCGGGTGGATAGCGCACGCGTAGAGGATCTCCGCACGGTAGACGTTACCCACCCCGGCTATCACGGACTGGTCGACTAAGGCCTCTCCGACAGGTCGGCTGACGTCCCGGATCGCCGCTAACCCTCTCGGCGGAGTGTCGACGAGGATGGGGTCCGGGCCGAGCGCGGCGATTATCCGATCTCGGCGGGTGGCGTCGATGAGCTCGCAGACTTTCGGGTTGCGCAGGTCGAAGGCGAGCGTCGGGGAGGCGACCCTGAGCCACGCGCCGCTGCGAGCCCGCCCGTTGTGGTTCCCGTTGCGGTGGTAGGCGAAGCTCCCGTCCATCCCGAGATGCACGTGCAGCACCCTCCGGGCGTCGAAGTTGTAGAAGATGTGCTTTCCGTAGGCCTGCAGCGAAGTGACCGTCGAAGCGTCCAACAGTGCCGCTCCGGTTTCGAATCGACGGTTCGGCGACGACAACCGAAGTTGACTTCCGAGGAGGTGGGGGGTCTGTTCGAGCACCTTGAAGTGCGCTATGTGACCCTCGGGCACGGCTTTTGCCCGGCGTTTAGTGGAACGCTTCCGCTATGGCGTGCACGGCGGAGGTGAGGATCGACTTGGAAGTGGCGAAGTTGAGCCGCACGTGCCCCGGCCCGTCACCGCGAAACGGCGACCCGGGGTTCGTCGCCACACGAGCCTCCCTGCGGATGACCTCGGCGGCTTCGCCTTCGAAGTTCATGGCGCTGAAGTCCAGCCAGGCGAGGTAGGTGGCCTGTGGGACGGCGTAGCCGACCTCGGGGAGGGTGTCGGCCAGCAGATCGCCGAGCAAGCGCCGGTTCGTATCCAGGTAGACGAGAAGCTCGTCGAGCCATTCCTCTCCGTCCCTGTACGCGGCGAGGGACGCGCGTATGCCGAAAGTCGACGCGCCGTGGCTCCTGATCGCCGGGACGGCTTTCCATCGTCGCATGTCCGCCTCGTTGGTGAGGATCATCTGCGCGCACTTCAAGCCGGGCAGGTTCCACCCTTTGGAGGCTGACACCAGGGTCACGGAATGCCCCGCCGCCAAAGGGGAGATCGACGCGTAAGGAACGTGGCGTTCCCCAGGGTAGGTGAGCGGACCGTGGATCTCGTCTGAGACGACCCGCGCTTGGTAGCGTTCGACGACGTCGCACAGGCCGGCGAGCTCCTCCGCGCTGTAGGAACGCCCGAGGGGGTTGTGCGGGTTGCACAAGATGATGCTCCCCGCTCCCGCCTCGAACGCTGCGGCTATCTTGTCGAGGTCGAGCCTGCGCTGATCACCGTCTTTCGAGTTGGGCACTTCGACTACAGGACGGCGCAGCGCACCGAGAACGTCGAAGAAAGGCATGTAGGCCGGCGTGGGGACGACCACCGGGGACGCCGCCGGGGTGAAAGCGTCCAACGCGAGCTCGACGCCTTTGAGGACGTCGGGAAGCGTCCGCACCCCGGCAGGGTCGATCTCCCAGCCGTAGCGGCGCAGCTGCCAGTCGGCCACCGCTTCGGGAAGTCCGCTGTCGGAACCTTCGAAGGGGTAGCCGACCTCCTCGCGTTCGACCGCCGACCTTAAGGCGTCCAGCACGACAGGGGCGGTGTGGAAGTCCATCTCCGCCACCCACAACGCCAATACCCCAGGACCGTAAAGCGACCACTTGAGGGTTTTGCGCCGCAGCTGGTCTTCTACCTTGACGTCGTCGAAGTCGAAGGTGGGCATGCCGGGTTCAGAGACCGACCTTTAGCCCCTTGGGTACCACCACGATCCCGTCTCCGGTGAGGGTGAAGCCGCGGGCTAGGTCCTCCTCCTCGTCCACGCCTACTTGCGCTCCGGGACCTACGACCACGTTCTTGTCGAGGATGGCGTTACGCACGGTGGCTGACTCGCTCACAAAGCAGCGGTTCATGAGCACAGAGTCGCTCACGTGAGCCCGGTTCTCCACTCTCGTTCCGGGGAACAGCACCGACCGCTCGACGGTAGCGTCGGAGACGATCGCCCCCTGCGAAGCGAGGGAGTCGACCATGCGGCTGCGGTGGTGCACTACTTTCGCCGGGGGTAGCGGGGAGGGCAGCGTGTGTATCGGCCAGTCGAGGTTGTACAGGTTGAACACGGGGTGCACCGACACCAAGTCCATTGTTGCGTCGTAGTAGGCGCGGATCGTCCCCACGTCTCGCCAGTAGCCCTTGTCGCGTTCGGTGGCCCCGGGAACGACGTTGTCCTTGAAGTCGTACACTTCGCAGTCCCCGCTGGCCACGAGCCGCGGGATGATCGAGCCTCCCATGTCGTGCACGGAGCTTTCGTCGGCAGCGTCAGCTCTGACAGCGTCGATCAGAGCCTCCGCGCTGAAACAGTAGTTCCCCATCGACGCGAGGATCTCGTCGGGTGAGTCGGCCAGCGGCCGGGCTTGGGTGGGCTTTTCCCTGAAAGCCGTCACCGTCGCCGACCCGTCCGTCTCGATCACCCCGAACTGGGAGGAGTCGCGCAGCGGCGCTCGGATACCGGCTACTGTCACAGCCGCCCCGGACAGTACGTGCTGTTCGAGCATCTGGCTGGGGTCCATCCGGTAGATGTGGTCCGCGCCGAACACCAGCACGTAGTCGGGCCGCTCGTCGAATATCAGGTTCAGGTTCTGGTGGATGGCGTCAGCCGACCCCTGATACCAGTAAGGGCCGAGCTGCTGCTGGGCGGGCACGGGTGTCACGTAGTTGCCGAGCAGCGACGACATCCGCCACGTGGTGGTGATGTGACGGTCGAGGCTGTGGCTTTTGTACTGGGTGAGCACGACGATGTGGCGGAAGTCGGCGTTGACAAGATTGGACAGGACAAAGTCGATGATCCGGTAGCTACCCCCGAAAGGAACCGCCGGCTTGGCGCGCTGGTCGGTGAGGGGAGACAGGCGGGTGCCTTTCCCCCCGGCCAACACGATAGAGAGCACACGCTGGCCTCGCATCACCTCGACCAGCGTACATCGTCTCCAACCCGGCGTGACGCACCGCCTCTAACCCGGCGCGACACGCCGCCAGCCGGTTAGCGTTTGTCCATGCGAGTCGCGCTCTTCACGAGGGAGTTCCCACCCGACGTTTACGGAGGCGCCGGGGTGCACGTCGAGTACCTGGCTGACCGCCTTTCCCGACGGTGCGACCTGTCGGTGCTCTGCTTCGGGCAGGACCGGCCCGGCGCGACCGCAGCCCAGCCCGACCCGACTCTCGGCGGGGCGAACGCTGCGCTTCAGGCGCTGTCGACGGACCTGCGCTTATGCGCCGCTGCCGCCGGCTGCGAACTGGCCCACTCCCACACGTGGTACGCGAACCTCGCCGGGCACCTGGCGAAGCTGCTTTACGGGGCTCCGCACGTAGTGACCAGCCACAGCCTCGAACCTCGGCGGCCGTGGAAGGCCGAACAGCTCGGCGGAGGGTACGCCCTGTCGAGCTGGGCGGAGCGGACCGCTATCGAAGCCGCTGACGCTGTGATAGCCGTGTCAGCGGCGATGCGCGCCGACATCCTCGACTGCTACCCGGCGCTGGCCTCCGAGCGTGTGACGGTGATCCACAACGGTATCGACACCGACTTGTACAAGCCGGACCGTGCGACCGGCGTCGTCGAAAGCCTCGGGATGGACCCGGCACGACCGAGCGTCGTGTTCGTGGGACGCATCACCCGCCAGAAAGGCTTGGAGCACCTCCTAGCGGCCGCCAGGCACTTCGACCCTCAAGCGCAGCTGATACTCCTGGCGGGAGCGCCCGACACGCCGGAGATAGCAGCCCAGACCGAGGACGCCGTCGCAGCGCTCGCCCGGCTTCGCGACGGGGTCGTGTGGGTCAGGGAAATGCTGCCCAAACAGGACGTCATCCAGGTTCTGACCCACGCGACGGTGTTCTGCTGCCCGTCTGTGTACGAGCCGATGGGTATCGTCAACTTGGAGGCGATGGCCTGCGAGACCGCCGTCGTCGCTACAGCGACCGGGGGTATCCCCGAGGTGGTAGCCGACGGTGAGACGGGCCTGCTGGTGCCGATCGAACAGGACGAGCCGGGTGGACCCCCGAAGGATCCGGAGGCGTTCGCCCTTCGCATGGCCGAAACGGTAAACAGCCTCGTCGGCGATCCCGCTCGCGCCGCGTCACTCGGCCAGGCTGGTCGGGCGAGGGCCGTAGAGCTGTTCTCGTGGGACGCTATCGCCGAGAGGACCATGGGCTTGTACCGTCAGGTGCTTCAAGCCGGCGGTCGCTCGCAGATCGCTTAGGGCGGTCACTCGTAGATGAGGCATCCGTCGTCCAGGTCGACTTTCGCCAGAAGGTCCTTCTCCGACCAGTAGTCCTGGCTGTGCTGCCACTCCGGCTTGTCACCGCGTCTTGGCATCAGGTGCACCGAACGCATCATGTAGCCAGGGTTGAAGTTCTCAGGGTCGATCCATTCGAGGATCTGCATGCCCTTGTCCGCGCCCTCCGAGCGAACCCGGGGCACGACGCTTCGGACCCCCGTGTCGTCCATGTGGGAGATCAGGCGGCACACGAAGTCCGCTACAAGGTCCGCTCGCAGCGTCCAACTCGCCCTGAAGTACCCGAACACCCAGACCATGTTCGGCACACCGGTGAACATCATCCCCCGGTAGGTGACCGTCCGGGCGAAGTCGACCGGCTGACCGTCGACGATGAAGTCGATATCGCCCAGCACGCTCAGGTTGAAACCGGTGGCTGTGACGATCACGTCCGCGAACAGCTCGTCGCCTGAAGCCAGGCGGATCCCCTTGGGCGTGAAAGTTTCGATCTCGTCTGTGACTACCGACGCCTTACCCGCTGACACGGCCTTAAAGAGGTCCCCGTCGGGCAGGTAGGCGAGCCTCTGACGCCACGGACGGTACCGGGGGGTGAAGTGGCGTTCGACGTCGAAACCTTCGGGAAGTTGCGCGCGAACCGAGTTGATCAGCTCCGCGGCGAGGAACTCGGGGTTCTCGAAGGACAGTTGGGTGATCGCGTGCTGGTCGTGGAGGATCTTCCGCCGGGCGATCTCGTGCACCCACTCTTCGGGGATGTCCAACTCGCGCAGCATGTCGGCGGTTTCGTTCCTGTTCGGGCCCGAGTAGAAGTACGTGGGGGAGCGCTGCAGGATCGTCACGTGCGCGCACTCGTCGGCGATCGCCGGGACGAGGGTCGCCGCGGTAGCGCCCGAGCCGATCACCACCACCTGCTTGCCCGTGAGGTCGAATCCTTCCGGCCAGGTCTGGGGGTGCACGATCGTGCCTTCGAAGTCGCCCATTCCCGGCCAGTCGGGGGTGTAGCCCTCCGCGTGGCGGTAGTAGCCCTGGCACATCCACAAAAAGCCCGCCTTGACTTCGAACGTCCCGCCGGTGTCGCCTCGCTGCACTCTGAGCGTCCAGGCTTTGTCGGAGCTTGACCACGAAGCGCCGAGCACCCGGTGCTGGTAGCGGATGTGAGCGTCTAGACGGTTCTCTTCGATCACCTCGCCCAGGTAGGAGCGGATCTCGGCTGCCGTGGCTATCGGCGGGCCGACCCAAGGCTTGAAGCGGTAGCCGAAGGTGTACAGGTCGCTGTCGGAGCGGACTCCCGGGTAGCGGTGCACCAGCCAGGTGCCCCCGAAGCTCTCCAGGTTCTCCAGCACCACGAACGTCTTGCCGGGAAAGCTGCTCTGCATGTGGTATGCGGCGCCGATCCCCGAGATGCCAGCGCCGACGATCACGACGTCGAAGCTTTCTACCTCGACGCCCCCTGGATTGCCCTCAGCGGTTTGTGGCATGGCGCCTGCCGTGTCAGCTTGCATTGTCGCCTCCTGTCAGCCTCACCTAGGTTACCCGCAGCGGCGATGGTCAGTTTCGTTGCCGGGCTAGCTCGGTTAGTGCGTCGCCGGTGACCCTCCACGTCTGCCACTCGTCTAGGGCGGCCGCGCCGAGCGACCTGTAAAAGGCCATCGCCGGCTCGTTCCAGTCGAGGACCTCCCACTCGAGGCGGGCCATTCCCTCCTCGGCGCAGATGGAAGCGAGATGGGCCATCAGACGCCGGCCGAGACCGCCACGTCTCGCTTGGGCCTCGACGTAGATGTCCTCCAAGTGCATGCCCGGGCGTCCAGTCCAAGTCGAGAACGTCTTGTACCAAAGGGCGAGCCCGACCAGTCCCTGAGGGCCTTCGGCTACCAGCGCCGAAGCCACCGGCTGCGGTCCGCAAAGCGCAGCGTGCAGCAAGTCCGTGTCGAGTTTTACTGCGTCGGGTTCGCGCTCGTAAGTTGCTAACGCCTTGACGAGGCGGACGATCTCGGCTTCGTCGCCATGGCGAGCCGGGCGGATCAGCGGGATGTCTGTCACACCGCCATCATTGCGGAACTTTGCCACTGCGGGACATTTGCCGGCCGGACCTCGCACCACCCGACCGCACACGGCCGGACCTCGCACCGCCCGACCGCACACGGCCGGCTCGTGCTAGGCAGGGCCCTCGGCGACGGGCCTGTCAGCGGCGTGGCTGTACTGGGACCACGAGCCCGGGAAGAGCCGTCCGGGGGGTAAGCCGGCGAGCTCGAGCGCTATCAGGTTGAAGCACGCCGTTACTCCCGAACCGCAGTAGGACACGACTGCGGTCGCGTCGTTCACGCCGGCAGCCGCGAAACGCTCCCGCAGCTTCGAGGGGGGCAGGATCGTGCCGTCGGCGTCGAGGTTCTCTCGGCAGGGAAGGTTCCGGGCGCCGGGTATGTGACCCCGGCGGGGGTCGATCGGCTCGACGCCG
>JAJZAM010000308.1 GCA_021799445.1 Actinomycetes bacterium | reverse complement strand
GGGGTGAAGTGGCGCGAACTTCGAAGCCACCGGGCTCAGGCGGGCGTCCGGCGACCGCCAAGTCGACCTGGGACCTGTCCAAAGCCTCCCATACCCGGCGCCGGTTGGCGACCTCCAGCTCGACTCGTACGTGGGGGTGCTCCCGGCGGAACGAGGAGAGGAGGCTCGGCACGACGTGCTCGCCGGCTGTGGTGACCGCGGCGAGGCGAAGAGTGCCCTTCTCGGGGTCGGCGCTGGCGCCGACGGCGACAGCGGTTTCTTGCCACAGGCCTTCTATGCGCACTGCGTAGTCGGCGAGCGTACGCCCTGCGTCGCTGAGCCTCACGCCGCGTCCGTCGCGCTCCAGCAGGACCACGCCGAGCTCCCGTTCTAGAGCTGCCACCGCCGCAGACACCGCCGGTTGGGTGACGAACAGGGCGGTAGCCGCTTCCCTGACCGACCCCAGTTCTGCGACGGCGAGGAAGCTTCGAAGCTGATGCGGAGTCACATAAAGAATCCTTAATGAATACGCGGAGATATTTCAATAGACATCTAGCTGATTGGTCGCGAGTATGGCTTGGCGAGCGGCGTCCCGAGCGTCGGGATAGGCCACTCGAACCCCGTTCGCGATAACGCCCGTTTTCGATAGAGGAGGACATGATGGAAGCAGTCGTGCTGCCGGCTGAAGCTAGCGACCGTTGGAGTGCTGGGGTGATCCCCTACGCTCAGATGGGCTACTGGAAGCCGGATTACGTCCCCCGGGACACCGACGTGCTCGCCGCGTTCCGCATCACCCCTCAGCCGGGAGTACCTGCCCACGAGGCGGGGGCTGCAGTAGCGGGGGAGTCGTCGACGGCGACTTGGACGGTCGTGTGGACCGACCGCCTGACCGCCCACGAGCACTACCAGGCTAAGTGTTACCGGGTCGACCCGGTTCCCGGCTCGGAGGGCCAGTACATCGCGTACATAGCCTACGACCTAGATCTCTTCGAAGAGGGATCGGTCGCGAACCTTACCTCGTCGATCATCGGCAACGTCTTTGGGTTCAAAGCGCTCAAAGCGCTGCGCTTGGAGGATATGCGTATCCCTACGCAGTACGTGAAGACCTTCCAAGGTCCACCCCACGGCATCGTCATGGAGCGGGAGTACCTCAACAAGTACGGCCGGCCACTTCTCGGCGCGACCACCAAGCCGAAGCTCGGATTGTCAGCACGCAACTACGGACGGGTCGTCTACGAAGCATTGCGCGGCGGACTGGACTTCACCAAAGACGACGAGAACATAAACAGCCAGCCGTTCATGCGCTGGCGTGACCGTTACTTGTACTCGATGGAAGGCGTCCAGCGGGCGCAGGCGGCGACAGGAGAGGTAAAAGGGCACTACTTGAACGTCACGGCGGCGTCGATGGAGGACATGTACGAACGAGCCGAGTTCGCCAAGGAGGTCGGGAGCGTCATCATCATGATGGACCTGACCGTCGGCTACACGGCGATGACGTCAATGTCGAAGTGGGCTCGTCGCAACGGCGTGCTGTTACACCTTCACCGGGCCGGTCACGGCACTTTCACCCGCCAGAAGACCCACGGTGTCAGCTTCAGGGTGCTCGCCAAGTGGTGCAGGCTGCTCGGCGTCGACCATCTTCACGCCGGTACGGTCGTGGGCAAGCTCGAAGGAGACCCCAACGCCACCCGCGGGTTTTACGACACGCTCCGGCTTGATCACGTCCCGGCGAACCCGGCCCACGGGATACTCTTCGACCAGGACTGGGCGTCGATGCCAGGGGTGATGCCGGTAGCTTCGGGTGGGATACACGCCGGACAGATGCACCAACTCCTCGACTACCTGGGCGAGGACGTGGTACTGCAGTTCGGCGGCGGGACGATAGGCCATCCGATGGGAATAGCCGCGGGAGCGACCGCCAACAGGGTTGCCGTCGAAGCGATGATCAAAGCCCGCAACGAGGGGCGCGACTTCCTACGCGAGGGCCGTGAGATTCTCAAAAAGGCGGCACGTACCTGCCCTGAGCTTCAACAGGCCCTGGACACCTGGGGGGATATCACCTTCAACTACGAGTCGACCGACACCCCAGACGTTTTAGCCACACCGAGCTTTTGAGCTGACCATCTCTACATCCACCGAAAGGTTTGTCACATGCATTTGACGCAAGGAACTTTCTCCTACCTACCTGAGCTGACCGACGAGGAGATCACCTCGCAGATCGAGTACTCCCTGGCGCGCGGCTGGGCTTTGGCAGTGGAGTTCACCGACGACCCCCACCCTAGAAACACCTACTGGGAGATGTGGGGTCTTCCGATGTTCGACCTTGCCGACCCAGCAGGGGTGCTCGGGGAGGTAAAGCGCTGCCGGGACGCTTACCCATCTTTTTACATACGCCTGTCGGCTTACGACGCTTCGCTCGGACGTCAGACGACCGCCTTGGCTTTCATAGTGAACCGTCCCGCCTACGAACCTGGATTCCGGGTCGAAAGACAAGAGACCTCCGACCGCAGGATCCGCTACACGCTCCACCCGTACGCGGCTGATCGGCCTCACTGGGAACGCTACGGGGAGCGCTGAGGAGTGTCTCAGGAACCGAGGCGCACCGCGTTCTCGGCCGGCGGAGCGCGACCAGCGGGCGCGGGTGGCGCCGGCACAGCTCGCGTCGGGGCTGTCGCCGAGGCCGCTCCGGGCGACGAGTTGCCCGGCGTTTTGGCGGTCTTAGACGACGACCGGCTCGACCTTGACGTCGAAAGGTCCGGGTCGCAAGTCGACGAGGTGATCACGCGGCTAGAAGCGGAGCTGGTAGGACTCGCCCCGGTCAAGGCCAGGGTTCGGGAGGTAGCGGCGC
>JAJZAM010000053.1 GCA_021799445.1 Actinomycetes bacterium | reverse complement strand
CGCGCTGGGGCGGGGGTTCCTATCGCCGCTCAGGGAAGCATCGTCGACCCGGAACTGGCCGGCGAGCTCCTAGCCGCCTCGGTGTGCGACATGGTGGAGATGACCAGGGCGTTGATAGCCGACGCGGCTCTCGTGGCGAAACTACGCTCCGGGCGACGCGACGAGGTCCGGCCGTGCGTGTTGTGCAACCAGGCGTGCAAGGTTCGTGACAGTCGCAACCCGATCGTCTCGTGCGTCATCGATCCCGTGTCGGGCTACGAGACCGCGCCGGCGGCCGCATCTGGCAGGCCCCGCCGGCGGGCGGCCCGGGTCATGGTCGTCGGCGCCGGACCGGCCGGCTTGGAGACCGCTGGTCTCCTGGCCAGCTGTGGTGCCACAGTTCGTGTGCTCGACAGGAGGGACTCCGGCGGAGGGGCGATGGCCGAAGCTGCGATCACTCCGGGACAGCGTCGACTCGCGACGGGCGCACGCTGGCTCGAAGAGCGCGCCCGGCGGTCGGGAGCTGCGTTGGAGCTGGGGGTGGACGTGACCTCCTCGCACGTCGAAGCCGCCCGAGCTGATGGGTGGGAGGTCGTGTTAGCCACCGGCTCAAGGTTCGTCTCGGAGCGCTACCCGACGGCGGGTATCCCAGTCTTGGACCCTCTCGACGTTCTCACGGGACGCTCGACGTTGCCTGACGGTCCGGTGGCCGTCTTGGACCCCGTCGGCGGTTGGATGGGAGTCAACGTCGCCTTCTGGTTGGCCTCCGAGGCGGGCCGCGCCGTAGCGCTCATAACCCCCGACGTCGTAGCGGGAACTCTACTGGCGCGCGGTGGCCAGCTCGGCGAGCTCAACTTCCGCTTGGAGCGCTGCGGGGTGAAGCGCGTGCTTAGATCGACTGTCAGTGAGATCGGGGCCGGCTTCGTGGGTGTGGCTGACCCGTGGACGGCTGCACGAGCGGAGGTTCCCGCTGCGGTCGTTGTCGACTGCGGGCACCGCCTGCCCGACGACTCGCTCTATGAGCAACTGCGGGATCCCAAACCCCTCCGGGTCGGCGACTGCGTAGCACCGCGCAGCGTACTGGAGGCTGTTTTAGAAGCGAGAAGAGCGGCGGTGTCGCTCGGAGCTTCGGAGGAGATGTCGGATCGTTGAGTCCACACGGCCGTTACAGGCACCTTTTCTCGCCGATTCAACTCGGTTCCGTCACGGCGCGCAACAGGATCGTGTTCTCCGCCCACCTGACCAACTACGCCACCCAAGACGGCCTTCCAAGCGACCAGCACGTCGCCTACTACGCGGCTAGGGCCCGCGGCGGCGCCGGGTTGATCATCACCGAGGAGCACTCCACCCACCCGACCGACTGGCCCTACGAGAAGCTGATACACGGCTTCAAAGCCGAGGTGGTGCCCCGCTACGTGGCTATCACCGAAGCCGTCCACGCTTTCGACGTCCCGATCCTCGCCCAGATCAACCACAACGGCGGCCAGGCGTCGTCGATGTACACACGTTTGCCTGTCTGGGCGCCGAGCGCCGTTCCCGACCCGCTGTTTCGTGAGGTTCCCAAAGCGATCGACGAAGCTGAGATAGCCGAGGTGATCGACGGCTACTGCACGGTCGCCGAGCACTGCCTGGCCGGGGGTTTTGACGGCGTTGAGCTTCAGTGCTCCCACTCGTCGATAGTGCGAGGGTTCCTGTCCCCCGCCACCAACCACCGCCGTGACCGCTACGGCGGCTCTCTGCCCAACCGCGCCCGTCTCGCCTTGGAGATAGTAACAGCCGTTCGCGACACGCTCGGGCGGCGCCCGGTTCTCGGCGTGCGCTTGTGCGGCGACGAGTTGATCGACGGCGGGACCACCGTAGACGAGGCGGTCGAGGTAGCAAAGATGCTCGAAGAAACTGGGACGGTCGACTACATCAACACCTCCATAGGTGTAGCGACCGCAACCCTGTACATGATAGAGGCCAGCATGGCAGTTCCCCCCGGCTACTCCCTCTACATTCCGTCGGCTATCCGATCTGCGGTGACCCTCCCGGTGGTCGGCGTCGGACGGTTCAAGGACCCACTCCAAGCGGAGAAGGCGATCGCAGCCGGTCACTGCGACCTGGTCGGCGTCGTGCGCGGACAGATCGCCGACGCCGACTTCACTGCCAAAGCCCGAAGCGACAACGCGGCGCACATCAGGACCTGCCTGTCGTGCAACCAGGAGTGCGTCGGCAGGATGGGCTTAAACCGCTGGCTTGGCTGCATTGAGAACCCGCTGGCCGGGCGCGAGGCACTCCCGGAGCCAGCACCGGCGACCAAAAAGCGACGGGTGGTCGTCGTCGGGGGCGGCCCGGGCGGTTTACAGGCTGCGCTGAGCGCCTCCGAGCGGGGCCATGAAGTGCTTCTCTTGGAGAAAACCTCCCGCCTTGGCGGGCAGATCGCCGTCGCTTCCGCCGTACCTTCCCGGGCGGAGCTCCTCGACCTGACCAGAAACCTGGCCGGCGCCGCCACCAGGGCAGGCGTGAAGCTGTGCACAGGTGTCGAAGCGACCTGCGAGATGATCAGCTCCTTGTCGCCTGACGTGGTTATCGTTGCGACCGGAGCCCGCCCGGCGAGACCGTGGTGGGCCGGCACACCCGCCGAGAACCCGCGTGTCGTGGACGTACGCGACGTCCTAGAAGCCAGAGCGGAGCCGTCAGGACGGGTGGTGGTAGTCGACGACCTTGGTTTCCACCAGGCGACGTCGGTAGCCGAGCTTCTCGCCGAGCGAGGCTCTTCGGTCGAGATCGTCACGCCGGCCATGGTCGTGGGAGGCGACCTAGGGGTGACGTTGGACCTGGAAACCTGGAACGTCAGGGCCCACCGCAAGGGAATCCGCCAGGCCACGGACCTGGTAGCCATGGGAGTGAAACCCGCCGGCACCGCCGAAGGCTCAGACGGGCCTGTGGAGCTTGCGTTGGTGCACCACCCGACAGGGGAGGCCAGACCGCGCGTCGCGGACTGGGTGGTGGTCGCCACTCATCAAGAGCCGGAGGACGCTTTGTGGCTGGCCTTGGCCGGCGCGCCTTTTGAGGTTCACAGGGTCGGCGACTGCCTCGCCCCGCGTCGCGCCCACAGCGCTGTAATCGAAGGTCAACGCGTGGGGTCCCGCATATGACAACAGCGGGCCGGGTAGTCGCAGTTGTCGTGGCACGCGACGGTCGCGTCCCGCCCGGTGCTTACGACGCGATCGCCCTCGCCGGCGGATCGGTGGTGCTAGCGGGTACCGGGGTGGCAGCGGCGTCCGACTCGTTGCCGAACGCAACGGACCTGTGGCTGGCGGAGTCGGCGACTTCATCGAAGGCGGTGCTCGAAGCTGTAGCGCCGTTGCTCGACGGTGTGAGGATGGTGGTGCTCCCAGCGTCCGCGGACGGCAGGGACTTAGCCGCCCTCGTCTGTCACGAGATGGGCTGGCCGCTGCTGGCCGGCTCGGTGACAGCAGCGTTCGACTCGGACAGTGACGTCGTTAGGGCTGACCTGCTGCGAGCTGATGGCCAGGTCGTCGTTCCCGCGACGGCCCAAGCCCCGGCGGTCGTCACCTTGTGGCCCAGGTCTGCCAGCGGGCAAGGCGTTTCTCCACCCCCAGCTGGCGGCCCGGCCGTAGGGCGACGGGTTCATGGCGCAAGTCCTGACCGTCAGGGCCCGCCAGTCGCGAACGACCCGGGTGGCGCGCCGCAGGGTTCGTTGGGCGGCGTTCTCGTCGAGCCGGACCCGGCAACCATGGACCTTTCCGACGCCAAGCGCATCGTCGCGGGTGGTGCCGGCTTGGCGGCGCGCGCCGGCGGGGATGACCGTGCTGTGGCGGTTTTCGAGCTTCTAAGCGCAGTGGCTGCGGCGATCGGAGGCGCCGCCGGAGTGACCCGGGTGGTCAGCGACGCGGGGTGGGTGACCCATGAGCGCCAAATCGGCACGACCGGGGTGACGGTCCGTCCGGACCTCTACATAGCCTTCGGGATCTCAGGGGCCTCCCAGCATTTGGGGGGGATCGAAGCGGCGCGCCACGTCATCAGCGTCAACACGGACCCGTTCTGCCCGATGACTCGCATGGCTGACCTAGGGTTGGTGGCTGACGCCCCTGCCGTCCTTGCGGAGCTGGCCCGCCGGCTCGGTGTGACAGTACCAGCCGGGCTGGGGACGGCCCTATGAGCCCGCTGAGTCCGGCTGGCTTCGACGCTGTGGTCGTGGGTGCGGGCCCGGCCGGTTCGGCGGCCGCTTTCGCCCTGGCGAAGGCCGGCAGGTCGGTGGTAATCGTCGAGCGCGGTCCGTACCCAGGCTCGAAGAACGTTTACGGAGGCGTCGTCTACGGGCGCATTCTCGACCAGATCGACCCTGAGTGGTGGCAGAGCGTGCCGGTCCAGCGCTGGGTGGTGCGCCGCTCGACGATGGTTCTCACCTCCTCGCAGTCGGTGAGCGTCGACGTGCGCTCCCAGGCGTGGGGAGGGCCGCCTCACAACGGTATGACGATCTACCGGGCTGATTTCGACAGCTGGCTGGCCGGCAAGGCGGTCGCTCAGGGAGCGCGCTTGGTGTGCTCCACCGTGGCGACGGGCCTGATACGCGACGCGAGCGGACGCGTGTGCGGTGTTAGCACGGACCGTCCGCAAGGTGAGCTGCGTGCGAAGGTCGTGATCGCCGCTGACGGGGTCAACTCCTTCCTCGCGAAGTCGGCCGGTCTGTACCGTGACAGTTCGGCTTCGCATTTCACTCTCGGGGTGAAAGAAGTCTTGGACATGGACCCGGAGGTCATCGAATCCAGGTTCGGGCTCGGCGGCCGGGAAGGATTAGACATCGAAGCTCTCGGCGCGACCGGCGCCATACCCGGCGGCGGGTTCCTCTACACCAACCATGACTCGGTGTCGGTCGGCGTGGTCGTCGCCTTAGACGGTCTCGCCGCGTCGAGGCGCCGGCCGGAGGAGCTCGTGGCGTCTTTCAAAGCGCACCCGTCGATCGCCCCTTACCTGCGCAACTCCACGTTGCGAGAGTACTCCGCCCACCTTATCCCAGAGGGGGGTTACGACACGATGCCCGACCTGGTCGCGGACGGTATGCTCGTCGCCGGCGACGCCGCTGGCATGACGCTGGCTTCTGGCCTTTGGCTGGAAGGTGTCAACTTCGCTGTGGGAGCTGGACTGGCGGCCGGCCGGGCGGCGGCGGCGGCGATCGAAGCGGGTGACACGACAGCTCAGGGTTTGGCCGGTTACCGCCGCCAACTTGAGGCGAGCTTCGTGCTCGCCGACCATATGCGCCTGCGGCGGGCACCGGCGCTAGTCCTGTCAGACCGGGTGCAGGGCGTCTACAACAAGGTGCTGTGCGACCTGGCCGAGCAGCTGTTCACAGTGGACAACCCAGCTCCCAAACCGGGGTTGTTGACCCTAGCCCGGCGTTCGATGGCTAAGCACGGCCTTAAGTTCCGTCATCTCGCTAAGGACGGCCTCGAAGCTGCGAGGACTTTCCGTTGACAGCCGACCCGGCAGGCGTGTCGTTCGGGGAGCGCATGGCGACCGTCGAGTTTCGCGTCGCGGGGAACGCCCACATCACCGTCGACGCTGACGTTTGTGCTTCGTGCACCACTCGCGAGTGCGTCACGGCTTGCCCGGCGAACCTCTTCGCCGAGACAGCGGACGGGGGGATCCTGTTCAACTACGAACAGTGCTTCGAGTGCGGCACCTGCTACATGGTTTGCAACAAGGAGGGGGCTATCTCGTGGAGTTACCCCCAGGGCGGTTACGGCGTGGTGTTTCGCCGTGGCTGACGAGCCGAAGCTTTTCGTGTGCGTGGCGCCTGACGACCTTAGACCGCAGGTGGACCCGCTGAAGGGGTCGGTGATCGTCGACGAGCGCAGGGCGTGTCTCAGCGCCCCGGACGCGGCCGCGGTTGAGCACGCGTTGCGGATGGGAGAAGCGTGGGGTCTGTCGGTGGTGGCGGTCACCGTTGGACCCGCCGAGTGTGACGCCGCTCTCGCCGAGGTTTCCGCCCTGGGCGTGGCCGTCCGCCGGGTGGACAGCACGCGCACAGCCTCGCCGCGCACTTTGACTCCCACGGAACTTGCCGGAGACCCAAGGTGGGTGGCGGCACAGCTCGCAGCGCAGATACGCTCAGCCGGACCGGCGGCTATGGTCCTCTGCGGGGACCGGTCCGCCCGTCACGGTGTAGGCGCGGTCCCCGGTCTGCTCGCAGCCGAGCTTGGAATGCCGCACGCTTTGGGTTTGGTGGAGGTGCAGGTCGCCGGGGAGTTGGCGTTGCGAGTCGACAAGCGCCTCGACGGCGGCTGGAGGGAGCGAATAGCCGTGGACTGCCCGTCGGTGCTGTCCGTCGAAGCAGCCGGGGTCCGTCTTAGAAGAGCCGATCTAGGTTCGCTCGTCGGCGCGCCTCCCACGGTGGCAGAGGTCTATCGTGCGGTCGACGTGGAGCTGCCGGGAGCCGTCGAGTTCGCCACGCCGGGACCTTACCGTCCCCGGCCGCTGCGTGTAGAGCCTCCCGCCGGAAGCGCCCACGAGCGTCTCGTCGCCCTGGCAGGGGGGAACGTCACGCTTAGCGCGAGCCGGGTGACAGGGCCTTTGGAGGCCGAGGAGGCTGCCGGTGAGCTGATCGCGTTCTTGTCCGCTCACGGTTACCTGGCCGGCGAGCCTGGCGAGCCCGGCGGGAGCCGACAGGTTCGCCACAAAGACTAGTCGACGTCGTCGCCGGCACCTCGCAGTAGGGCGGCGGCCTTGTCCACCGAGCGGCGCGCCTGGGCCAGGCGCCTTTCGCGAGGGTCGCGCTTGTCACCGGCGTCGAGGGCTGCCCGCAAGCTGAGCATCCCAAGGTCGGATAGCTCCTCGGATATGGCACGCAGACGTTCGACTATGCCGGCGAGCTCGTCGGTCATACCAGTCCCGCCCTTTGGGCGACTAGGACCATGGGATGCTCCACCTTCGCCCCGCCGCCGGCCAGCCACAGCGAGCACCCCGGGTTCGCGCTGGCGACGACGTCCGGTGCGGCTGCGTCTATAGCCGACAGCTTCGCCTGGCGGATCGCCCTGGCCATCTCCGGGCGAAGGGCGCTGTAGGCGCCGCCAGCGCCGCAGCAGACGCCGTCGTCGTCGAGCTCGACGACCGAGGCGTACGGCGAGAGCACCTTGCGGACGGGCAGGTGACACTTCTGCACGTGGCGGAGGTGGCACGGGTCCTGCACGGCCACTGTCAGCGGCCCGGCGCCGGCTTTGACCGGTGGCAGCAGATCGGCTCTGGCTGCGAGCCACTCGTGTACGTCGTGGACGCGCGCCGAGAACCTGGCTGCTTCGTCGGTGCCGACGAGACGGCCGTAGTCTCGAAGCTGAGCCCCGCAACCGGCCGAGTCGACCAGCACCGGAGCGTCGCCGGGGAAGGCGGACATCACCCTGCCGGCCAGCGTGACCGCCCGGGATGTGAGCCCGGCGTGGGAGTGAAGGGCCCCGCAGCACGCTGCGCCCGCCCCGGGCAGGGCAACTCCGAAGCCCATCGCCGACAGCACCGCTATCACGGCGGCGTGCACCGGCCTCTGCCAAGCGTCCATGACGCAGCCTGTGAAGAGCCAGACGTCGCTTCCCGTCGGCGTGAGAGGCTCCTGGCGGACCGCCAAGCGCGGCAGGCTGAGGCGGCTTTCGAGGGCCGGTGGGATCAGGTGGAGGCGTTGAGCGACCGCTCCCATCCCCGTCAGGAGGCGAAGAAGCCGCGGGCGTTCAAGGGTTTTATAAGCGAGAGTTTGCCACCAGGGGACAGTCGTGGCGGCTAGCGAAGCCCGGGTGTCCTCCATGAGCGAACCGAAATGCACCGACGACGGGCATGCCGTCTCGCATGCCCTGCACATGACACAAGAAGAGATGACCTCCAAGAAGCTTTCGGTGACGGCAGCGCCTTCGCTCACGAGGCGCATCGCGGCTATCCTCCCCCGCGGTGACTTGGCTTCCTCCCCGCTCACCCTGAAGGTGGGACATGTGGACAAGCACAAGCCGCACGAAACGCAGCATGACAGCTCGTCGGGGTCTAACCCTAAGAGGTTGCGGCCGGTCACTGCCACTGTGACCTCACCTGGAGATCCTTAACGCCGGTTCGTCCACGTTGCGGAGCTCCGGCCCGCTCCCCGACGCGACCGGCTCTGCAAGCGGGCTGCGACCGGGGTTCATCCTGCCCGACGGGTCGAAGTTGTCCTTGATGCGCCGGTGCAGGTCTCGTAGTGCTACCGACGGGCGTACGGGCTCTCCGGTCGTCACGAACCCTCCTGCGCTTAGGGCGTCGCCGGCCGCCTGGTCGCAGTGGACGACTCCCACGCCGATCTCAGCCAACCAGCCGGAGCCGGGAAGGGTCGACGCCGACGGCGCGCGAGACAGCTTGCGTAGCTCGCTCGCCGGGAGGGAGAGCCGGATCCCCGTCCCGGCGGCCGGGACCGGGGGCGGTCCGTCCACCTCAGCGAAGCCGCCGAGGACGCTCGCCGCCTGGTCGGCGACGTCCACCTCGTAGCCGGCGAGGCCGACCCAGGTCCCTTCCCCGTCCCACAGCACCGACAGAGGCCTGTATATGCGGGATCTCACGTCGAAAGGGTCAGCTCCGCGTGAGTAAAACCAGCGCTCGGTCTGCGGCGTTGGGAGGCAGCGTAAGACGACTTCCGCTACGAACGCGAGCGTGCCGTACGAGCCGACCACCAGCCTGCACAGGTCGTACCCTGTGACGTTCTTGACCAGCGGAGCGCCGGAGCGCACGAGGCGACCCGCCGCGCTGACAGCGGTGACTTCGAGCACACAATCCCGCAGCGGACCGCGTCCTAGGCGACGGATACCCGACCGGCCGCACGCCAGAACCCCTCCGACGGTTGCCTGGTCGGGGAGGTCCGCTTCGATGGCTACGAGCTGTCCTTTCGACGAGGTAGCCTCGTGAAGCTCGGAGATCGTCGTTCCGGCCCTCACGCGGACTATCATCTCCTCCGGTTGATGCCCGACTACACCTCGAGGGGCGGTCACTTTTCGCGCTGAGGCCGAAGCTGCGCCGCCCAGATGCCACTGGGTTCCGCCGCCCCTGCACGTCACAGGTCCCGCGTCGACGCCGCCGACCTCCTCGGCGAAAGCCGCGAGCGGGGATGTCATATCCATGCGCCGGCGGGAACCGACGCGAGCTCGCCGCACCCGGCGGTGCCCGACGGGAGAACCTTGTCGGGGTTGCAGCGGCCTTCGGGGTCGAACGCGTCCCTCAGGCACTTCTGGGCTGCCATGTCGGCCTCGGTGAACACCAGGCTCATAGCGTCACGCTTCTCTAGGCCGATACCGTGCTCACCGGACAGAGATCCGCCGGCCCGCACGCACGCTTCGATGATCCGCCGGCCGGCTTCGTGCACCTTGGCCTCCACGCCGGGTTCGCGGCGGTCGAAGACGATCAGCGGGTGCAGATTCCCGTCGCCTGCGTGGAACACGTTGCCGACGAGCAGCCCTTCAGCCCGGGCGATGGCGTTAACTTCGCCCAGAACGTCGACGAGCACCGATCGGGGCACGACGCAGTCGTGAAGGTAGTAGTTCGGGGCGATGCGGGCCACCGCCCCGAAAGCCGACTTCCTCGCTTTCCACCAAACTGCCCGTTCGGTGTCGTCAGCGGCTACCCTGACGCTGCGGGCGCCGTGACCCGACAGCACCGCCGAGACCGCCGCCGACTCGACACGAACTCCCCCTTGCAGGCCGTCTAACTCCACGAGGAGCAGAGCCTCGGCGTCGGTTGGAAGCCCGGCCTGCACGTACGCTTCGACGACCCCGATGATCGTCTTGTCCATCATTTCCAAAGCCGCGGGTACTATCCCGGCGCTTATGACAGCGCTGACCGCCCTGGCAGCGTTGCCCATGTCGGTGAAGTCCGCTAACAGCGTCGACACGCTCCTGGGTTTCTCGGTGAGACGGACGCAGATGCGCGTGGCTATGCCCATCGTTCCTTCGCTGCCGACGAAGCAGCCGCGAAGGTCGAGTCCGTCAGGCTCGGCGTCCAGCCCGCCGAGCCTGACCAGTTCCCCGTCGGCGAGGACCACGTCGAGCGCTGCGATGTGAGCGTTGGTAACCCCGTAGAGCAGACAGTGCGGACCTCCCGAGTTGTTCGCCACGTTGCCGCCAACCGAGCAGGACTGCTGCGAGGACGGGTCCGGGGCGAAGAACAAGCCGTGCTCGGCCACGGCCCGAGAAAGGTCCAGGTTGATCACCCCCGGCTCCACCCACGCCAGTCGGTTGTCCACGTCCACGTCGAGGACACGGTTCATTCTCGTCGTGACCACAACCACCGGCGGTTTCGGTCCGCTCGGAACAGCGCCGCCGGCGAGTCCGGTTCCCGAACCGCGAGCGACGAAAGGCCAGTCGTGGCTGCGACACGTTCTAAGGACGGCGGATACTTCCGCCGTAGACGCCGGCAAGCACACCGCCGCGCAGCTTCCCCTCATGGTGGACGCGTCGCGGTCGTAGAGGGTCATCTCGAAGGGGTCCGCGCGCACCCGGTCGGCGCCTATCGCGCAGCGCAGGTCAGCTATGAGAGCTCCTACGGTCATGACCATCCCAGAGGTTACCTTCAGCTGGCCGGTTCGGCTACTTCCTCGCCGGACGGCTGTCACGTCGGGGGGTTTGCGGGTCCGTCGCTTCGCCGGAGGTCAGTCCGACGGGCAGCGCACCCCAGGGGGGGGAACTGTCAAGTCGAGCAGGTAGGAGTTGACGTAGCTGCGGATGCACGAACTGTAGGCGTAGGCGGTGTGGCCCTCCCCTACCCTGGTTAAAAGCACGCCGTGTTGGAGTTGGCCGGCCAACGCCACCCCCTCTGCGTACGGCGTGGCCGGATCGCCGGTCGTGGCCACGACGACTATCGGCGGCGACCCGACCGCACGAAGGACCTTCGGCCTGCCGGTAGCCGGAACCGGCCACACAGAGCACAGAGCCTCGCTGTAGAGGTTGAACAGTCCGAACACCGGCGCTGCCTTCTCAGCGGCAGGAGCTGCCGCTTCGAGGGCCGCCAGCGACGGTGCAGGCGTGTCCAGGCAGGTGACGGCCGCCTCGGCTTCGAGCTCGTTGCTGACACCGGACGAGCTCAGGCCGATGTAACTGTCGAAGAGACCGTGGAGGACCGAAGGGTCTCCTTTGCCCAGCAGGGCGAGGCCGGTCTCCAAGGTCGGCCACGAGGAGGGCGTGTACAAACCGGCCCCGGTAGCGTAAAGGAACTGGGCGAGGCCGAACGGCTGGGAGGAACCCCGAACGGGTAGGGGGTGGGCCGCGACGCTCGCCATGAGACTCTCGAAAGCGCCGAGAGGGTCGCTGCCTGGACTCCACGGGCAGGCCTTGTCCGCCTTGCAGCTGGTGATCATGGAGTCGAGCTCGGCTTCGAAGCCGTCGGACTGTGCGTCGAGGCTTTGGACGGCCCCCAAGTCCGGGTTCACAGCCCCGTCTAGGACCATCGCCCGGACGCGGTTAGGAAACATGTCCGCGTAGGTGGCTCCGAGCAGGGTGCCGTAGGAGAAGCCGAGGTAGCTGATCGACGTCACCCCGAGAGCTTCGCGGACCTTGTCCATGTCGATGGCGGCGTCGACGGTGCTCACGTAGGGTAACTGGCGTCCGCTTCGCTTCTCGCACGCTTCGGCGAACGCCCGGTCGGCCGCGACGAGCTTCGCGAACCCGCCAGGGCTGGTAGGAGCCGGGTCCGCGTTCACGAAGTCGAGCAGTTTCGAACTGCTCTCGCAGGTCACGGGATCGCTGTGCCCGACCCCTGGAGGGTCGAACCCGACGACGTCGAAGTGCTCCGACACCGAACGTGGCACCATCGCCATCACCTGAGGGAGGAAGTCGACTCCTGACACCCCTGGTCCCCCAGGGTTGATCAGCAGTACCCCGTCCGAAGGTGACGCGCCCAGGTGGCGGTCCAGTGCTATGCGGACCGTGCCAGGCTGAGCGGAGCTCTCAGGGTTGAGCGGGACTGCAACGGTCGCGCACTGGTAGCCCTTGGGCCCGTCAGCTCCGTTGCACGCCGACCAGACGAGACCCGAAGCTGGCGCGCCACCAGGGTACGTCGAGCCGGTCGCGGGGGCTGCGACACTCTTGGCGCCGCAAGATGACAAGAGCCCTGCCAGCCAAAAAAGGACCGTCACGATCCCGACGAGACGTCGCCGCGACGCTAGCCCTGCCATCCGAGGCCAGATCATACGCCACGAGGCGGCGGTGTATCGTTCGGTTGTGGTCAACACTGAAAGCCCCCGACGAGGCCGACCGGTGGGACCTGGGGGCCGCTCGGGGGCGAAGGCGGCTGCTCCGACGGGTAAGTTGCGCGAGTGGGTCAGCATCGACGATCCCTCCGAGGAGCGCACCTGGATGTTCGACGTCGGTTTTCTGCTGTCGTCGTGGCGGTGCCTCTACGCCGAGGGTTGTCAAGGTGTCCTGACCGGCCCGGCGGCTGACATGGCCCAGGGGTGCTGCTCCTACGGGGCGCATTTCACGTGCGACGACGACGTGGAGCGTGTCGAAGAAGCGGCGGCGAACCTGGACGTGTCGCTGTGGCAGTTCGCCGCTGAGGGCCGCCGAGGTGGAGTGGTCGAGGTGGACGACGAAGGGACGGCCGCGACCCGCCTCGTAGACGACGCTTGCATCTTCTTGAACCGCCCGGGTTTTGCGGCGGGGGCCGGTTGCGCTCTTCACCTCGGCGCGATCAGATCCGGAGTGGACGCTATGACCTTGAAGCCTGACGTGTGCTGGCAGCTTCCGCTGAGACGCTACGACAGCGACGGGGAGAACGGTTCTGTGACCTCCACGCTGAGCAGTTGGCAACGAAACCATTGGGGTGCCGGCGGAGCGGAGTTCTACTGGTGGTGTACCGAAGCGCCGGAAGCGTTCAGCGGCGCAGAGCCGTTATACCGTTCGATGCGCCAAGAGCTCAGAGCCATGATAGGCGGGGAAGTGCACGCAATTTTGGAGGAGTACCTCGACGCCCGAACGGCCGCGCAGGACGGCCATCACGCGGCTACCCCGGTCGCCTTGGGTTCACGCAGATCGTTCCGCCCCGCCGACAGCGACTCGTAGCGAACCCTCAAACTGACAGCGGTCCCCTGAGCAGCGAAACCTGTTAGGGATGGGCCAGATTGGGTTCAGGCGCGGTGAGCTTCCGGGCCCGAGAGCTCTTCCTCGTCGAGGTCCTCCATGGCAAGACACCAAGAAGCGTGCTCACCTTCGGGATCAGCCCCGCACTCAGGGCACGGTTCGACGTCCACTTCGGTCAAGCGCTTGAGTACCCGTGCCTCTTCGAAACGCCGATGCCGTCCTTTTTTCACCGTACAAGCTCCCGTTCATCGAGAACAGCCACTTCTGAGTGGCATCCATGTCATTGTATCAACACGTCTCGCCTTCCTGGCGCTGCGCGTTGGGGCCGCGAGATGATCCTCGGGACCTTCGCTGGGCCTGATCCCGTCTCACCTGCAAGGTTAATCCCGCCGCAGCCGGTAGTGTGAGATGCCGTGCCCGACGAGATCGACGTTCAAGCGATGCTGGAGCGCTTTCGGATGAGGGCTCGCGCTGTCCGCCAGAGGGGTATCCCACCGGTGGAGGGAGCCGAACGCAAGCGTTTTGTGGACCAGGCTCGGGTCGACTTCCAGGACTTTGCGATCATCGGGGATGCCGAAGGCCGGCTGGAGGACGGGATACTGACGTTGACGGTCGATCTTCGGCCGGCTCCAGCCGAGGGCTCCTCAGGGTCGCAGCGGCCTTCCTGAGCTCTCCTCGAGCACCAGGTTGCCGTCCCGGGTGAAGGTCAGCGCTGCCCTGCCTTCTCGAAGGGCCCGTAGACCTTCGAGGAGCAGCTTGCTCCTCCATCCTTGGAGCAGGCGGCACTCGGGGTCATCTCGGACGTAAGCCGCGACATCCCC
>JAJZAM010000307.1 GCA_021799445.1 Actinomycetes bacterium | reverse complement strand
GGCGGCGCCAGCTAGCGAGGTCACCCCGGGGACTATCTCCCACGGCCTCCCGTTGGCCTTGCACCAGTCGATCTGCTCGCCGATCGACGAGTAGATCGAGGTGTCACCCGAGTGCAGGCGTACTATCGAGGTCGGCTCGGGATTGGCGTCGTAGACGGCGAGAACATCCTCTAGTGTCATCACCGACGAGTCGTGCACTTGCGCGTCGGGCTGGCAGTGGTCGAGGAGCGCTTCGGGCACCAGCGACGACGCCCACACGACGACGTCAGCGGCCGCGAGCCTCGAAGCGCCTCGGATCGTGACGAGATCGGCGGCGCCCGGTCCAGCGCCGACGAAGGAGATCATCCCAGCTCCCGAAGGTCGCGTTGTCCTCCGCCATCGACTGGCGGGGTGTGTGCCCGGTTGAAAGGCACGATGACGGTTGCAAGGTAGGACGCAGGACCGCGAGCGGCCATGTCAGCTAACCCGCCGACCCGCTCGCCTGGCATTCCCAGCAGCTCGCCCGCGACGGCGTTGCGGTCCCGGCCGAGGGCGCACGCCGCGCCGGCAACCTCGGGAAGGCGCCGTCCGCCTTTGTAGACGACAAGAGTCGTGTCCTCATCCTCCAAGTCGGGTTCAAGGTCTTCGCCGTCGAGAGCGGTTCTGATCGTCACCTTGGTCCGCTCGTCTGCGACGACCGTCGACGTGCGCGCTGCCAGCGCCTGGAATGCCATTATCCCAGGAACCTGGCAGACGACGGTTGAGGGCCTGAGACGTTTGACCGCCTCGGCGACGGACGGGAAGGTCGAGTAGACCAGCGGATCGCCCAGAGTGATCCAGGCAACCTCGTTGCCTTCTTCGCAGAGCCCGCACACGACGGACGCCGCTTCGTCTATGGACCTGTCCCTCGCCCGCCTCGACGGGGACATGTCGAAGGGTACCCTTATGACGCTCAGCTCCGGGGCGGCCTGACGCACGATGGCCTCCGCTCGTCCCACGGCGTCGGCGGCGCTGCTCGGAGCTACCACAACGTCCGCCCGTCGCAGCGCATCGACAGCTCTTAGCGTTATAAGGTCCGGCTCGCCCGGTCCGACACCGACGCCTACCAGGCGTCCGGGGACCGGACCGTCGGATGGCCCGGTGGGGGGGAGGCGCTGCGAGCTTGTAGAGCGCTCAAACCGAGACGCTGCGAGCGCTCCGGCCGCTCCGGCGGCATGGTCCTGCTCTGCCAGGGCCTTTTCCAGCGCTCCGCGGATCACCTGGGCCTCGGACAGCCCAGCCCGCTTGGCTTGCCTGCTAAGCGCTGACTTGGTCTCCTCGGGCAGATAGATGCTGCTTTTGTGCACAACGCCGACACTAGCCCAAGCTTGCCCTACGTGCTGCCCTACGTAGGGCAGCTTTTGTGGCGAAGTGCTCCAGCGGGGCGGCGCTGCCGCCGGGATGGTAGTGCAGGTAGGTGGCGATCAGGGTAGCGGTGGCGTAACCGTCGTGGCCTTCGCCGAACCTTGCCCGCATCGCCAGCGCAGAACCCGAAGGCGAGACGCGCGAGTAATGGAACTCGTGGCCGCGCAGGGCCGTGCCCGGCGGGCCTAGCGGGGACTGCACCGTCGTGACCGCAGTGCGGTATCCGAGAGTCAAAGCGTTGGTCATCTCAGCGCGCGCGGCCAAAACGCCAGCCAGGGGGTGGCCGTCGAGGCTTTCGCACAACACGAGCAGGCCGCCGCACTCGGCCCAGGTCACGAGACCGCCTGCTATCTCCGCCTTGATCCCCTCAAGAAGGCGCCGGTTCGCGGAGAGGGACGCAGCGTAAAGCTCGGGAAAGCCGCCGCCTATAAAAAGCCCGTCCAGTTCCCCCCCGCCGCCACCCGGCGGATCGGACGGCGACCGCCTGTGTGTAAGGGTCGGCTTCGAATACGGGAGGGTCTCGTCGACCAGCGGGTCGAAAGTGACTATCTCGGCACCGGCGCTTTGCAGCGTCTCGATGGTATCGGTGTAGGTGAAGCTGAAAGCCGGGCCGGCCGCGACGGCGATGCGGGAGGGGCCGACGTTGTTCGGGGTTTCTACGGGTGGCGCGTCAAGCGGCTCGGCCTTTCGAGCGACAGCCACGACAGCGTCCAGGTCGACGTAGGCTTCTATGGCGGAGGCGAGCCTGTCAAGGGAGGATCGCACCCCGAGCGGGTCTTCCGACACCGGCACGAGACCGAGATGGCGGTCCCTCCAAGAAAAGCGCTCGTCGCGTCTGAGGGCACCCAAGACGGGTATTCCCAGGCCGGCGACCGCCTCTTTGAGCATCGTCTCGTGACCGTCGGAGCCGACCCTGTTGAACACGACCCCCGCTACGTTGATCGAAGGGTCGAAACTAGCGAAGCCGTGCACGACCGCCCCAGCGGAAGCTGCCATAGCCGAAGCGTCGACGACGAGTATCACGGGTGCTCGAAGAACACGCGCCACGTCGGCAGTCGACGACGCGGTGCCGTCGGCGGCACCGTCGAAGAGTCCCATCACGCCTTCTGCTACGAGCAAGTCCTGCCCTTCGGCTGCGCGGGCGGCGAGGGAGGGCATCCGGTCCAGGCCGCACATCCAAGCGTCGAGGTTGCGCGGCGGCCGCCCGCACGCCGCCGCGTGGTAGCCGGGGTCTATGAAGTCCGGGCCGATCTTCGCCCCAGCGGCCTTTAGGCCCCTGCGAGCGAGAGCGGCGAGGACGCCGGTGCAGACGGTGGTCTTGCCGACCCCCGACGCGGTCCCTGCTATCACCAGCCTCGGTCCGACCACAGCCACCGTCTCAGCCCCACGCCGCGCCGGTCGGGCCGAGACGTCCGCTTCTAGCGCTTCGTGAACCTCCTAGCGCCTGGTGAGCACCGCACCTCGC
>JAJZAM010000052.1 GCA_021799445.1 Actinomycetes bacterium | reverse complement strand
GGTGGGTCAGGTGGACGAGGATCTACGGCTGGTCGTCGAAAGCGAACTGATGTTGCTGCGGCCCGAGGTCCGGCGGGACTCGGCGCGGCTTCTGGCTTTCCTCCACGAGGATTTCACCGAGTACGGGGTTTCAGGTCGAGTGTGGGATCGCTCGACGATCACAGAGGTCACGGTCGGTACCACCGGGAAGTCAGGGCTCGCTCGTCTCGGGTACTTAGCCACGCTTCTGTGCTGCGCCGACCGGGCTGCAGCATCGCTCAACGACGGACGAGCACGCCCGCAGGAGTCAGTCTTGTGGGACAGCGTTGACACCATCACAACTGTTAACCACAGATGACATGTAGTCGAGGTTGTCAGGTCAGCGACGTTCGACCGATGGCTACGCAAATTAAAAGATCGCCGTGCTCTCGGGCGGATCCTGGTTCGGATCGACCGGCTGGCCGCCGGCAATCCCGGTGATGTCAAACCGGTCGGCCAGGCAGTCTCCGAGCTGCGCATCGACTACGAACCGGGTTACCGGGTGTAGTTCCCGCGCGACGCCGCCCGGCTGATCCTCCTGCTCAACGGCGGAGACAAGTCAACACAAGACGCGGACATCAAAGCCGCCTACGACGACGACCCTGGCGTGATCGCCCGGGCGCTGGGAGCCGTAGCGCGCTCGCGCAACTTCAGCGAGATCGCACGGCAGGCTGGGATGAGCCGCGAAGGGCTCTACAAGGTGCTATCCGCCGACGGCAACCCCAGCCTTGCCACCGTCATCAAGGTCTCGCACGCACTCGGACTGCGACTGCGCTTCGAAGCCGTCGCCTCAACCGGCAGGACTCGGCGCTTCCCTTCTCCGAAGACGAAGTGCCGCAGCCCAGTCCGCTGACGGATCGGCTTGTGCACCGCCAAAGCACCACTTCGCGCATACCGCGGTATGCTTGGCCCCGTGGCGAGTGAGCGAGTGACGATCACCATCCCCGTCGACCTGGTCGAGCAGGTGAGGGCGCGGTCCGCGAGCGGGGGGTCAGCGGGTGGATTGCCACGGCAGTAGCCCACGAGCTCGAGCACGAGCACTTGGGTGAGCTGGTCGAGGAGCTGGACGCCGAGCTCGGGCTTCCCGACCCCGCGATGATGGCCGAGTTCGAGGCCCTCATGGACCAGGTGGAGACAGCCCAGGGCACACGCCGGCACCGAGCCAGCTGAGTGGCCGGGGTCGTCGTCTTGGACACGGGGGCTGTCCTGGCCCTGGCCGCTCGGCCGAGTGGCGAGACGACCCGCCGCTTGCACGCAGCACTCTCGGTGGCCCGCCGGCGTGGCGCCTTGGTCCGAGTCCCTTCGGCCGTCCTGGCTGAGGCCTACCGGGGAGGCAGGCAGGACGCCAACGTGGACCGGACCATCGACCGAGCTGGGCGGGTGGTCACCACCGGCAGGCGGATTGCCCGCCTCGCGGGTGAGTTGCTCGCTTCCAACCGCCTGGACTCCTGCCACGTGGTGGACGCCCTGGTCGTGGCCACCGTCGTCGCCCTCGGGGGCGGCATCGTGGTCACCGGCGACGCTGACGACATGAACGTCCTGGCCGCTCCCTGGCCCCATGTCCAGGTGTGGGCGTTGTAGATCCGCCCGAGCCGAGACGAGCACGGCTCGTCCCACCTGCCTGTCCCAGTCGCCGTTCCTCTTGCGGCTCACTGGGAACCAACTGGTAACCTATTCCCATAAAGGCTGCTATCGACTCAGTCGGGCGCGTCGTGATTCCTAAGCCGCTGCGTGACGCCCTAGGCCTCCAGCCGGGGTCCGAGGTCGAGATCTCGCGCTACGGCGCGGGACTCCAACTGATCCCGGCAGGTCGTACCGCGCAGGTGGTCCTCGAGGGAGGTTTCCCGGTCGTCACCGGTGATACCAGGATCGATGACGAGATAGTCTTCGGCCTCCTCGATGCCGGGCGGCGGTGAGAATCTCCCTGGCGCTCGATACCAGCGTCGCCATACCGCTGCTGGTATAGACCCATGGTGCTCACGCGGCCGTGGTCGGCTGGTGGGCAGGCCGGGAGGTCGCGCTTAGCGGTCATGCCTTGGCCGAGACGTACTCGGTGCTGACTCGTCTGCCCGGTGAAGTGCGCATGGCGCCGGCAGACGCTGCGCGGCTCTTGGAGGACCGGTTCTCCTCACCGCTCCTGCTTAGTCCGCAAACGGCCCGTCGTCTACCCGACGTGCTGAGCCGGATGGAAATCGCCGGTGCGGCGGTCTACGACGCGGTGGTGGCGCTGGCCGCCGCCGAGCACAAGGTTGACCTCGCCACCCGCGACGCTCGGGCCAGGGACACCTATGAAAAGGTCGGAGTTCGAGTCGTCATCGCAGGTTGACCGAGGGCTCGTAGTTGCTGCCAGGGTAGTTGGTAGTAGCTGTCGTACGGCTGGTTCCACCGGTTGATCCGGCCCCTCCCTCTACGCTCACACCTCCGGCGTGAGCTAACTCCTCTACACGCTCACGGATAGCCATAACAATGGGAGCTCCTTACCCGCCCTCTACAACTCAACAAATCAGCTACAAAACTGCTTCAGTCAATGTTGACACAGAGGCCACGGAACCTTCGAAGACATCACGCCCCCGCCCAGCCAAGCCACCCGACGTCCCCTCACCGAGACACGACAACCCTGGAACTGTCTCATATAGCTCCTTCGGGCAGCTATCTGGCGAACCCGAACGCCAAGCCCCCGACGACCACGGCGATCCCGGCGACGACGCTGACGCTGGGCGCGGGTCCACCGAGGATCACCCCTGTGACAGCCGCGGCGACGGGCGCCATACCGGTGAGAAGACCGGCTCTCGCAGCACCGATCCGCGAGACGCACGAGTACCAAAGCAGGAAGGCCGTCACCGTGGTACCCGCTGCGAGGTAGGCGATCGCAGCCCAGTCCGCGCCACTTTGCATCGTGAAACCTGAGGGGCCTTCGGACACGAGTCCGAGAACCCCGAAACCTACAGCTCCCATCCACGTGGCGTGGACCGACACTCCCCACGCCCGGTGCCGGCCGAGGACGGGAACAGCCAGCAGGGTGAACGCTACCTCGCATGCGAAGACGACCACCGCCCAGCCGGCACCTGCGAGGCTTGTGTGCCCGAACCCCACGACGGCTACCGATCCTGCGGTGACCGCTACGGCTGCGATCACGATCCTCGGAGACGGGGCGCGCCTCTCCATCAGTGGGCCGGCGAGCGACAGCACAGGGGGAACGCACGCTACCGCTACTCCCAAAGCGGCGGGAGCGGCGCTGGCCGAACCTCGGACCAGTGCGACGTTGAAAACGACCAGACCGAGCGCCGCTACCCCGACAAGCCAGAGCCACTCGACACCCCGCGGGAGCCGCAGGCGTTGCCCGGTCGCAGCGCCCAGGCCGGCCAGCACGGCCGAAGCCGCAGCGTAGCGGATGCTTTCACCGGCTAGGTAGGGCCCCCGCAGGAGCGTCGCCGAGGCGGCCACCCCAGCCCCGACGAGAACCTGGGCGAAAGCCCCACCGCCGCGCACCTTCGCATTGGCTGGACCCAGCAGGCCGGCTGATCGCTTCGCCGTAGCCACTTGGCCTATCTTAAGTCCCGGTGCCCCGCTTCCCCGGCTAACGCCCGCTTCCCCGGCTAACGCCCGTCTCGCACGGCACCTCCGGGGCGACTCTCGCAAGGTACGCCTGGGGCATTGCCGGAGGGCACGCACAGCTATGATTGGGTCATGGCACTCACAGGAGAGTACGTCCCGAGTCCGTCCGAATGGGTCCGTGACCAAGTGGAGGCCTACGAGCGATCCGGAGGCCGGGAGGCCAACACGCTTCGCGACACCGGCTTGCCGGTCATCATCGTCACGACCCGTGGGAACAAGACCGGCAAGATCCGCAAGTTCGCTTTGATGCGGGTCGAGCACGAGGGACAGTACGCCCTGGTGGCGTCGAAGGGTGGCTCGGCGAACCATCCGGAGTGGTATCACAACTTGGTGGCCGACCCCGAGGCGTGCATGATCCAAGACGGCCCCGAGCCTTTCGACGCGGTCGTACGAGAAGTGGAAGGCGACGAGCGCCAGGCGTGGTGGGAGCGAGCGGTGGCTGCTTTCCCCCCGTACGCCGAGTACCAGGCCAAGACCGAGCGCCGAATTCCGGTTCTCGTGGCTTCCCGGCGGGACTGACGCGCCGCGGGGCCTGACCGCCAGCGCAGGACCGTCGGCGCGGGCCTGGCTGCTAACAACCCAAAGCACCTCGGTGGGTATCGACAGCTGATGCCGGGACTAGCCTAGGCCCATCGCTAACGAGGACCCTTCACCCGCTACGGCGGAAGTCGCCTACCTCGGCGCCGCCGAACTTTAGGCTGCTCTAACTTCCGGCCACTTCAGTTCAGTAGAAGTTGTCGAAGCACTCATCCGGCGTGCCGAAGATATCGATGGCCCCGGCTCACCGACCCCGTTGCGTTCGATCCTCGCTTTATCCCCGCGAGCGCTCGACGAAGCCCGCGCGTCGGACCTCCGGCGTTCCGCTGGCGAACCTCGGGGACTCCTCGAAGGAATCCCGGTTCTCGTGAAAGACAATATCGAGACGGTCAGGCTGCCCGGGTCTGCCGGTGCTACCAGCCTGCGCGAAAGGCCCGCCCTCCGAGACGCCCCACTCGTAGCCCAGCTGCGCGACGCCGGCGCGGTGATCCTAGGAGCCAGCAACCTTTCCGAGTGGGCAAACATCCGCTCGTCGAGATCCACCGGCGGTTGGTCAGCTATGGGGGGTCTCACCGCCAACCCTTGGGCGTTGGACCGTAACGCCGGAGGCTCGTCGTCGGGTTCGGGCGCGGCGGTAGCAGCCGGGCTCGCTCCCTTAGCCGTAGGTACCGAGACCGACGGTTCCATAACGTGCCCCGCATCCCTTAACGGGGTGGTCGGTCTCAAACCGTCGGTCGGGAGCATTCCGACTGACGGCGTAGTTCCGATCAGCGCCAGTCAGGACAGCCCTGGACCGATGTCTCGGACTGTGACGGACTGCTTGATGCTGTACATGGCACTTGCCACTAGGAGCTCAGGGGACTGGGAACAGACACCGCCTTGGACGGCGCTGCGGGTGGGTGTGGCAAGCACGTGGAGTACCGGCCACCCCGCCACAGACGAGCTCTTTGACCATCGCGTCGACGAGCTGCGCCGGGCTGGTGTCAGCGTCGTCGAGCTGGAACCACCTCCGCCTGACAAGCAGGTTGAGCTCGACGAGATGACCGTGCTGCTCTGCGAGCTCAAGGACGGACTCGACGCCTACCTTCCAACCCGGGGCAGTCAAGGCCCGCAGAGCCTGGCCGAGGTGGTCGCTTACGAGCTTGATAACTCCGAAATCGAGATGGCCTGGTTCGGACATGACCTGTTCGAACGGGCTCTCACCCTCGGCGGCACCAGCAGCGACGCCTACCGCGACTCGCGGGACCGCAACCTGCACTGGGCCGTCAAAAGATGTCTGGAACCGGCGCTGGGCGAAGTGGACGTTCTAATCGCCCCTACCTACGGACCGGCATGGAAGTCCGATCTTGTTCTCGGCGGACATCCCGGAGCAGCCGCGCCGACTACCACGGCCCCGGCTATCGCTGGTTGGCCCATCGCGACGGTACCCATGGGACTGGCTCAGGGCCTGCCCGTGGGCATGGGCCTTTTAGGTAGACCAGGCTCGGAAATGGTGCTTCTGGCATTGGGAGCGGCCCTTGAACGACCGCTTCGCCCCTCGTGGCTGCCACCGAAGCAGGGCTGACCGAAGCAGGGCTGACCGCCGCCAGCGCGGGGCCCGGCCGCCGGCAGTTCAGCGCACGGTGACTGTGCCTGCAGTCCCGTCGACGGTGACCATGGCGCCGTCTGCGATGAGCCGCGTTGCGTCGGCGACCGACACGACGCAGGGTATGCCCAGCTCCCGGGAGACGATCATGGCGTGACTGCCCTGCGCCCCTGTGTTGACGACCACGGCGGCTGCGGGCACCATGAGCGGCACCCAGGCCGGGTCGGTCTGGGGGGCTACGAGCACGTCCCCCGGTTCGAGGCCCGACGGGTCGGTCGGGTCGAGGACGATCCGCGCTCGGCCGGTGGCCCGCCCGCCTGAGCCCGCCGCCCCGCTGAGGACGCTCCCGGCGCCGGCTCGCGCCTGACCCCGGCTCTCGCGTAGTTTCATGTCGCGTATCGAAGGTACCCGCCGGTTGACCACGAACACCGGTTCGTAGTCGAACAGCGTCCGGTACTGCGACCAGCGGGAGGCGATCGTCTCTTTCAGCGACCACGGGTCGGCCCTCAGCTCGTCGAGCTCGTCTTCGGTGAGCATGAAAAGTTGCTCTACTTCGTCGATCACTCCGCGTTCGACCAGTCGCCTGGCGTACTCGTAGAGGGCCATGCGCGCCTCGTTTATCACCCTCACCACGTTCGTCTTGGCGCGCTCGCGCCCGGCGAGGAACACCTGAGCCGACTTGAGAGCAGCCTCGAAGGTCGCTGACGCATCCGGCGAGTCGGCGAGGCTCGAACGGATCTGCGTCGCGGCCCGGTCCCTCTCTGCGAGCGCAACCCCTGCGCGCAACGCCGGCGCCTGCGAGTCGTCGGTGCGGCGCATCAGATCCAAAGCGGCTAGAGCGGCCTTGGGGTTGGCCTCCCACGACGGGGCGCGTAGGTCGTACTCGTTCGGGCCGCGCGACCCGTGGTCGTGGAGGAACGACGCGAACCGCTCCAGAAAGTCCCTGGCGTCCCGGTCGTCGGAGGCGCCGAGGACTTCGAGCGCACGGCCCGGGTCGGCTTCGAAGGCGGCGGTAAGTTCGGGTGAGCGGTGGATCAGCCGGCTGAGCGACCACAAGGCGTGCGCCGGTGCCGCCGAGTCGACCTCGATGCCGGCCAGGAGGCGGATGGCCAGCGTGGGATCTCCGATCTCGTCGCTGATGGCACCGAGAGCGCCCGTGCCCAGCGACGCCAGGGCCGACACGATCATCGCGTTCTCGAAGGTCTGCGCGACGTAGGGCATCATCGCCCGGGCCCGGGCGTGCAACGCCGAGTCGGTCAAGGCCCCCAGATCCGGCCGGGTGTCCCGAAGGGTTCGGGCCAGTTCCCTGTCGGCGTCCAGGTCGGGGAGGGACGCGGTGGACATCGCCCACTGCATCGACGCTGCGAGCTTCTCCGCGTGCCTCGGGGAGTCATGCCAATCCTGGTGCTCGTAGGGTGGTACCTCCTCGCGTTCGTCGAAGAAGGCGCGGTCGATCAGCTCGGGGGACGCTCCTGGCATTCGCGCTCCGAGGATCCGGGTCATCGACAGCGGGTTGTAGAGGTAACCGCCGAAGGACTTCCAAAGCTCGGGGCGGTGCGGGTCTTCGTACTCGTCCCAGTCGAGAGCGCCGATGGCTATGTAGGCGTCGCGCAGTCCCAGGCACATCCCTTGGCGTATGACCAGGCTGAGCCCGAGGGGGCTGAACGGCTCGGGGAACACGTCGGCTGCGTTACCTCGCGTCCACGCAGGGAAGCGCTCCCCCACCGTGGAGTCGCAGAACCAGACGTCATCGTTGCTCATCCGCCCTCCTCTGGTGATCCGCCATCCTCGGCGTGCTCGACGGTCCCCGACCGGCGGGGGTGAACTCCAGGTGCAACTCCCTGAGCGCCCGCATCGTGAACATCGGCACGTGCCTGAAGTCGTTCCGGCCGGCGGCGAGGCGAAGGTCCGGGAGTCTTCGCAAGGCTGCGTCTAAGGTCAGCACCTGCTCTAGGCGGCTCAGGTCTGCGCCGGGGCACTGGTGCTCGCCGAGGGTGAAAGCAAGGTGGCGTCTTGAGTTCGGACGGTCGAGGCGGACCTCTGCGGGGCATTCGAACATGCGCTCGTCGCGGTTGCCCGAAGCGTAACGCAGGTGGACTGTGGATCCTTTCGGTATCTGGACACCTGCTATCTCGGTGTCCTCGGCGACGACCCGCCACAGTCCCTGCGTCGGTGACTCCAAGCGCAGGACTTCCTCGACGAAGGCCGGGACGAGCGAAAGGTCCGCCCGCAATCGTTCATAGCATCCGCCCTCGCGTAGCATCACCCACAGGGCGGAGCTCATCGCGAAGGTGGTCGTCTCGTTGCCGCCGACGAAGAGGTGGTCGACGATCGTAATGATCTCCTGGTCGCTGAGCGGCCTGGGCTCGCCGTCCCCGGTGAAGCCGGCCTGGGTGAGGTAGCTGATCACGTCGTCGCCCGGCTCGGCACGCTTGGTCTCTATCTGCCCGGCGAGGTAGTCGTACATCTCGACTACCTGCTCGGCTACCCACACGTCCTCTTCGGGTTGGAGGGGACGCACGAACGGCAGGATCCACGCGGCGCTCCACTTTTTGAGCTTTGGTATGTCGGCTTCGGGCAGGCCGAGCACGTGGGTGATGACCCGGACCGGCACCGGCACCGCGTACTGGGAGTTCCACTCGACTTGTCCGTCGTTCTCGAACGCGGAGAGCTGCTCGTCGATGTAGCGCCCTATGACGGGGCGCCAGCGGTCCAGGCCCGGACCGGTGAAGAAGTGATCCACGAGCGCCCTGTAGTGGCGGTGCACAGGAGGGTTGGTGCCGAGCGGTGTCATGCGCTGCCACCCTCCCCTGTCGTAGACGGCCTGGGCTGCTTCGGAACGGCGTTTGCTGGCACCCGTCGGGAAGGTCCGCTGGTGGCGCAGGACGGCCATGATGTCGTCGTAGCGGGTTATGACGTAGTCGTCCGTGCCGGGAATGCGGTATACCGGGCGCTCGTCTCGCAGGTACTGGTAGGTGGGGTACCAGTCTTCTTGCGTCGCCGACGCGAACAGGTCGACATCCATGCCTGTGACATTACACGCGGTTCATACTGACCGATTAGATATTTGACCTTTCGATGGTCAAAGGTCGGCCTTTTTTCGTCGCCAGTCCCTCGCAGGTGAGATACCGTCAGGGGCGTGCCAGCAAGCGGAGGACCTAGCGTCGAGGTAGACGGCCGGCCCGCGATACCGAGCGACGAGGACGTCGCCGCGCTCGTCGGGTACCGCTTCGCAGGGGGCGAGCGCAGAGTCGAGCACTGGGAGAACTGGCTTCTCACCGACTGCACCCAGCGCAAGCCGATGACCGGCCAGCAGCTGCACCCGGTCGTGTTGTTCCACGTTCCGATCCAGGCGGCGTCGACCTCCATCGGCGAGATATTCGCCGTTTGCGGAGGGGGTCGGGCCGGCTCGGTGACCCTTCTCAGCTACGAGTGGGAGCTCTTAGGGGTCCTCTGCGAGGACGTCGTCTACCGTGGCGACGGCGGTATCGTCTCAGCCGAACGTTTCAGAGCCCCCGACGGCGCCGTGACCCACGACGACGTGGCGTTCGCTATCGAGCTGTCCGACCCCGACGGCAAGCTCGTAGCCCGGGTAACGACCAGGTGGAGGTTCCTGCGTTGAGCACTCCGGCCTCGCGCGACGATTCCATCGACCTTCCGGAGATCCCGTCGCTTACTGTCGCCCACGTCGACCCGCAGAGGATGAAGACCATGGCTGCTCTCCTGCGTGACCCCTACCCGATCCACTGGGATCCCGAGTCGGTCGCCGACGAAGCTCACGGCGGGCGGACCGTCAACCAAGGTCCCCTCAACCTCGCCTACGTCGCCAACATGCTGATGGCCTGGGCCGGCGACACGTCCATTCGAAAGCTGACGGCATCGTTCCACGCGCACGTTCTCGCAGGAGACACGGTCACAGCCTCAGGCGAAGTCCAAGAGGTGCTTGAAATAGACGGTGAGCGCAGGGCTCGCTGCGCTGTGCGCCTCGTTCGCGGCTCGGACCTGATCGTATCGGGACAGGCAGAGTTATCCCTCGACATGCTCGACCGGCACCGCCCGCCCCGAGGAGAAGCAGCCAGGCAAGTGGCCGCAGGAGAATCTCGTTGACCATCATGGACCGGTTCCGTCTCGACGGCAAGGTTGCGGTGGTCACCGGCTCAGGCCAGGGCATCGGAAGGGCGATCGCCTGGGGTCTCGCCGACGCCGGCGCCGACGTCGTCGTCAACGCCCGGCGGGTCAGCGACCTCGAAACCACAGCCGCGGGAGTGCGCGAACGGGGCCGGAGGGCGCTCGTGGTGGCGGGTGACATCCGCGACTTCTCCGAGGAGCTGGCCGACCGTACCGTGGGGGAGTTCGCCAAGCTCGACGTCTGGGTGAACAACGTCGGCGGGTCGGACGACAAGACCGTCCGCGCGCTCCTCGACACCCCCGACGAGGTCTTCCGCTCCCAACTGGAACTGAACCTGACCTCCGCTTTCCAGGGCTGCAAGGCTGCCGCTAGACGGATGGGCGACGGCGGGGTGATAGTCAACATAACGTCGGGTGCAGGCACGCGAGGCTCCCCGTTTACCGGGCCGTACGCGGCGGCTAAGGCCGGTCTGATCAATCTGACGCAGACACTGGCGTTGGAGCTCGCCGAAAGAGGGATCCGGGTGAACGCCGTGTCCCCCGGACCGGTGATAACCGAGGCGTACCGGCAGATACTCGGCGTCGAGGACAAGCTCGACGAGCTGATCCGCACGATACCCCTCGGACGCGCCGGCGACCCTGACGACATCGCTGCGATGGTCGTGTTCCTGTGCTCGCCGGCGGCTTCGTGGATCACAGGAGAGCATCACCTCGTCGCCGGCGGTCGGACTTCGCGCAGCTACCAGTACCGACCTAAGGAGCCTGCGCAAGCCCCTGGCCTCAAACCGGAAGACAGGGCCGTCTGAGCTAACACAAACCCCGTGCGATGATGGTGGGGTGAGCGACACCGGCTGCGACGACTACACGCTCGAAGCGTTGAGAGCCGGGGACGAGGACCCCTGGATAACCGTATTGCGCTGTCTCGACGGTTTCGGTGGAGGCGTTACCGCTCGAATCGGGCCCCGAGGTTGTAACAGATGGCGCCGGGGGTGGACAGCACTGAGGTGACGAGCTCGTCAGCGAGCAGCGCAGCTCGTTCAGTCAGTCCCGTGCGGCGCGTGAAGTCGGCGCGTCAGTGCACATAACCGAACGCGACCGCGAGGCTGCGCCAGCAAGCAGCGGAGATTCGCGCCGTATCCGAGGCTGACACCTTGGTGGAGATGGGATCCGGCAGTTCCGACAATACCGACACGGTACTCGTCGGCGGCTTTCTACACTAACGCCCTCTCGTTGCCGAGCCGCAGGGCTGGAGGCTGTAGCGTGCTACACCGACCCCGGCGGGGACTTCGCCGTTTCACTCGCCCGCCGCTAGTTCGCAAACGGGCTAGCCGTCGCGAGGGTGTGCACCGCCCAGCCGGCGGGCTGGTTAAGGGCTGATGAGCTAGACGTGTCGTCCTAGGGTCTCGACCATCGCTTGGATATCGCCACGATCGGAGGTCACGATCTCGTCGCCGTCGTTGGCGAGAAGAACCACCGCCGCGTCAAGGACGAGGGTCACGCCGCCCCTGACCCAGATCTGCTCTTCGACCTTGAACTCTGCCCTCGTATGACCGTGGCGGTCTGGTGGTCCGACCGTCGCAACGCTGCGACCTCGGCCTCGGTGATCTCACCGAACTCGGCCTCGTAATCAGATACCGCCGAAGCCAGTACCTCAAGCCTTGCGTCGCGAGATGCGCGTTCGGCCAGCGCAGCGTTCACCCACCCACTTAGCGACTCGGCGTGACCTGCCGCCACCGCCCTGTTGCCAGCCTCGACCAGGCCGGGGTCGACTGTAACCGTGAGCCTCTCTTCACGCGCTACCGCACCTTTATCCTAACGCTAGTGCTACAACTCTTGTCAGTCCGGCGGCGCCGGCTGCGTCTCGACCGTCAGCATCCTCTGCCATTCTCGACTGCTCGCCAGGTCAGCCCAACGCTCGAAGCCCCTCGGCGATGCTCCCAGGGCCAGCCACTCCAGGACTTCGGTTGCCTCGTCTGGTATTTCTATCGGAACGTCGGGATCTCCCAACTGCGGGGTGTCCCTGCCAGCCTCGAAAGGCTCGGCGAGGTCGACTTCGACGAAAGCAGCCAGTTCTCCGAGCGAGTGGCCGGAAACAGCAATGACGCCCGACCTGGTCCTGTCGTCGTGGTGCTGCAACTCTATTCGGGCGGAAGCGTAACCTTCGGACGGCATTTAATCTCCAGTCGGCTGCGTTTGCCCTGGCCTTCACACTAGATCAGGGTCTGTGCAGACCTCGACCAGCGACGGGCATTCCTGGCAAGCCGGCGCTTCGCGGTTTTCTGCTGGCGACTCCGAGGGTGATGAGCGCAGCTATCCCGCTGGCAACAGCGAGGGCCAGCCAGGCGGCTCCGTAAGACGCGTGGTTGGCGATCTGACCGAACACGAACGGTCCGACTACGCCTCCCATGCGGCCCCCGGTTTGGGTGATGCCCGTCGCCCACGCCGGACGGTCCCTGTATAGGTCGATCACGGCAAAGTTGAACAGGCCGTTCCATCCCCACCCGACCGCGAAGACCACGACCACCACGGGTACGACGAGCACGGCGAGCTTCTGGTAGCTGACCACGGCCAGCGTTACGTAGGCAGCGGCGCCTATGGCGAGCATCACCGCTACCGCCCTTAGGTGCCCACCGGAGCGACGGTCGGCCATCCATCCCGAAACAACCCGACCTGCGATAGCCGCTAAACCTCCCATGGCGACGAGCAGGCCGGCAGCGGCCCGTCCCATCCCGGCCGCAACCACGGAACTCGCGAGGAAGGCCGTCAGCGCCCCGGCCGAGGCGATCCCGAGACCGAAACCGACTGCGAGCACCCACAACGGGCCGCTGCTTGTTCCGTCGACACGGACGTTACGCTCGGCCAGTGCCGCAGCCCGCTGCTCGGTGCGGGTCCGGCCGGGGTGGGGTAGCGTGGACGCGACCGCCAGTGCGAAGGCGCCTGCGAGGGCGAATGCGAACCTCCAGCCGAGGGTCAGCGCCACGGCCGGCACCGATAGGCCCGCGATGGTGGCGGTCAGCGGGACAGCGGACTGTTTCAGCCCGAACGCGAGGCCCTGCCGGCCGGCTGGAAGGCGGCGGACCATGTATTGGTTGGCTGCGGGCTGCATCCCTGCGCTTGCGATGCCTGCCAGCACCAGCCAAACAGCGAGAACTGCCGGTGCCGTCGTGGTCCAAGCGAGCCCTTCGAGGACGACTGCGCTGGCCAGGCTGGCTAGGCGCATCACGCGTAGCGCTCCGAGGGACTCGACGAGCCTCCCCAGCGGGACCGACGCGCTGGCCGCCCCCACGTAGTAGAAGGCGACGATCAGGCCGAGAGCACCTGGGCCGAAGTGCAAGGAGTCCCGGATCTGAACGGCCAGAGCGCCGGTGAGGAAAGCGGGCAGGGCGACCGCGACGGTCCCAGTTGAGCTGGCTACCAGCACCGTGGCGGTGGACGCTCCCGACGCTGCACCTTCAAGCTTGCGGCGGGACGCTCTCACCGCCTCAGGGTACCGGAGGCACCATGGGTTGGCTCCGGCCCCCGGCCAAGCGGGGGGACGGCCGGACAGGTAAGTCGCTTTCGTCTTTCGCTACCCGTTGCGCGCTTGCGCGATTGCGACTCCAGCACACGTCACGGTCGTGCCGATACAACCCCGGTGAGCGCGAGGCGACCTTGCCGTCCCGGCTTAGCCAGCCGGACGAAGTTTCTGGTCGTCGCCGGGGCGCTCGCCTTAAGCGCTGTCGTACCCGCAGCCGAGGGACACTTCTTCGCCTCGCCGCATGCCGTCCATTTGGAACTGGCCAGCGCTCCCCTAGCCCCTCCACCTGCGACGCCGGCAATGGCGAAGCTGCCAGCGGCAGCCACCAAACCAGCCGCCGCGAACCCACCAGCCGCGCAGAACCCACCGGCTGCACAGAACCCGCCGGCCGCACAAGTCACGACCACCACGACCGCCACGACCACCGCGGCCCCGACAACCACGGCACCGCCCGAGCCGGCCTCCACCGTTCCGGCGAAGGCTCCCGCGCCGCAAGTCGTGAGCTCC
>JAJZAM010000306.1 GCA_021799445.1 Actinomycetes bacterium | reverse complement strand
CCTTTGTCGACGAAGTCGTACATCTCCTTGCGCACCACGTCGGTGGACTCGCCGATCCGGGTGAACACGGTGACGTCTTCGAAAGTGGGTGTCACGATCAGCTCGTAGCCGGCGGCTCCGACGGTGGAAGCGAACTTCGAAAGCAGCTCCTGCCATGGTGCGGACTCGGAGGGCAGCACGTCGAAGGTTCCTGGCGGGTTGCGAAGCTCGGGCATCGCAGCCGAGCGTACCCGCGCTGGAGGTCAGGTCCTGTTGGGCAACACCCGGTAGGCGTCGTAGACCGAGTCGATCCGTTTCAAAGCGGCCAGCACCGACTCGAGGTGGGCCGGGTCGGCGAGCTCGAACTCGAAGCGCATCCTGCTCACCCGGTCGCTGCCCGTCAAGGACTCGCTGCGGAGGATGTTGAGGTGGTTGTCCGATATCACCTTCCACACGTCAACCCCGAGGCGGGTGCGGTCGAGCGCTTTTAGCTCGACCGCGGCGACGAAACTCCCGTTGGACGCCTGGTCCCACTCGACTTCTATCATCCTGCCGACTTCTCCGGACGCGAGCGCCGCCGCGTTCGGGCAGTCGGTGCGGTGCACGCTTACTCCCCTCCCCCGGGTGACGAAACCGACGATCTCGTCGCCGGGCACCGGGGTGCAGCAGCGCGACAAGCGGACCATCATGTCGTCCAGGCCCTCTACGTGCACCCCGACACCGCGCCTTGCCGGACCGCCACGTCGGGGCAGGCGGGCAGTGCTGGGCAGTTGCTCCTCGTGCTCACCGCCGCGCAGATCCCTGGCGACGCGCTGGGCTATCGACTGCGCCGATACGTGGTTCTCTCCGATCGCCACGTACAACGCCTCAAGGTCGGCGTAGCTGAGCGTTTCTATCAGCTTGGCCAGGGTCTGGGAGGCGGCGAGCTTCTGGACCGGCAGGCCCTCCTTGCGCAGAGCCTTGGCCAGCTCCTCCCGGCCGGCCTCTATAGCGTCCTCCCTGCGCTCCCGGCTGAACCACTGGCGTATCTTGTTGCGGGCACGTGGGCTCGCCGCTATCTTCAGCCAGTCCCTGCTCGGCCCGGCGGACGGCACCTTCGAGGTGAAGATCTCGACTGTGTCACCCGAGGAGAGCCTGGAGTCCAAAGGTACGAGGCGCCCGTTGATCTTCGCCCCGATGCAGCGGTGACCGACCTCGGTGTGGATCGCGTACGCGAAATCGATCGGTGTCGACGACGTCGGCAGTGACATGACGTCGCCTTTGGGTGTGAACACGTACACCTCGTCGGTGTCGAGATCAAGCTTCAACGTCTCCAGGAACTCCGAAGGATCGGAGCTCTCCGCCGACCACTCGACGATACGCTGGAGCCAAGCGACGTCGGCCGCGGTCGCCTTCTCCTTGTAACCCCAGTGCGCGGCGATGCCCCACTCGGCACGGCGGTGCATCTCCACGGTGCGGATCTGCACTTCGAGGGTTTTGCCCTGCGGTCCTACGACCGTCGTGTGAAGCGACTGGTAAAGGTTGAACTTGGGGGTGTTGACATAGTCCTTGAACCTTCCGGGAACGGGAGTCCAAGCCCCATGCACGGCTCCCAGCGCCGCCCAGCAGTCTTTCACCGAGTCGACGATTATGCGCACCCCGACAAGGTCGTAGATGTCGTCGAACTCTTTGCCCTTGACGATCATCTTCTCGTATATGGAGTACAGGTGCTTGGGACGGCCCGTCACCTGGGCGACGACGCGAGCGGCGTCCAAGCGTTCTTTGACCTGGTCGACGACCTGGGCGAGGTAGATCTCCCGCTCAGGAGCCCGGCTGGCTACCATCTGGTCGATCTCGGCGTAACGGCGGGGGTGCAAAGCGGCGAAAGCCAGGTCTTCGAGCTGCCAGCGGATGTCCTGAATACCGAAGCGGTGAGCTAAGGGGGCGTAGATGTCCAGCGTCTCCTGCGCCGAGCGCTTCTGCTTCCACTCGGGCATGGCGGCGATCGTCTGCATATTGTGCAGCCGGTCGGCGAGCTTGATCAGAAGCACCCGCGGGTCCTTGGCCATCGCAACGAGCATTTTGCGCATCGTCGCCGCCTGCTGCGCTTGGCGCGAGTCGAAGCGGACACGGTCGAGCTTGGTGACCCCGTCTACTATCGCGGCGACTTCCGGGCCGAAGGACGCCTCCAAGTCCTCCAAGCGGACCGCGGTGTCCTCGACGGCGTCGTGGAGCAGGGCGGAGGCGATCGTGATGTCATCAAGGCCGAGCGACGCGAGGATCGTCGCCACCGCCAGCGGGTGGCTTATGTACGCCTCCCCGGAGTTTCGAAGCTGACCGGCGTGAGCTTCGGCCGCCGTCTCGTACGCAGAGATGATCAGACCAAGAGCCTCCCTCGGGTGCCGTTCTCTATACGCTGCGATCAGCGGGGTGAGAGCGTCGGCGGTTTGCACCTGGCGTCGCCATGCGAGCACCCGTTCGACGGTCACGACAGCTCTCGACCTGCTCAGCGTGTCACCTCTGCTCACAGCGTCAGCCCGGCCACTTTCTTGTCTCTCCTTACTGGCAGCTCATCGGTATGTGACCAAGGAAAAAGTAGAGCGATCTTCTATCCTGCGCCGTCCGTCCAAGAACGCAAGCTCCAAGGCGAACGAGAAGCCGACGGTTACCCCGCCCATCCGGCTGACGAGACGAGCCGCTGCGGCGGCCGTGCCGCCGGTGGCGAGCACGTCGTCGACGACGAGCACCCGCTGACCTTCCTTGACAGCGTCCTCGTGCACTTCGAGGCTGCCTGCGCCGTACTCGAGCTCGTAGGTCTCCGCGTGGACCGCCCAGGGAAGCTTTCCGGCCTTGCGAACAGGCACGAACCCCGCCCCGAGAGCCAGGGCGACGGGGGCTGC
>JAJZAM010000305.1:391-2866 GCA_021799445.1 Actinomycetes bacterium | reverse complement strand
GAAGAGCTTCCTCGGCTTGCCTATCCTGCTCGGCTCGCGGCTTTTCGCGCTCTTGTACCTGGTGGACAAGACAATCCGGGCTCGGCAATCCGAGACGGACAACGACGGTCCCTCGCAGGTCTCGTCGGGCAAGCCTGCGTGCTTCGACGACCAAGACGAGGCGGTCGCTGCCACCCTCGGCTTCGCGGCGGGCTTGGCCTTTGAGATCAAGCGCCTCGAAAACCAGGTCCGAGAGCTAACGGTTATTTCGGACAGGGAGCGGATCGCCATGGAACTGCACGACAAGGTGATCGGACGGCTGTTCTCGCTCGGCCTTTCCCTTCAGGGTGCTGCGCGTACGACCACCGGGCCCGTGGCAACGAAACTGCACGGGGCGGTCAACGAGCTCGACGCCACCATCCGCGACATTCGCGACACGATCTTCTCGCTCGGACCTATAGACGACCCCTACGCTGAAACTGCCGTGGTCGAGGGGATCCGCCCGGAGGTGAAGCGGTGAGCGCCGCTGCCGATGCCAGCCCTTCGTGGGCGTCGTGCGACGCAGTGCTCGCAGATGGCGGCACGGTGCACATCAGGCCTATCGCGCCTTCCGACGCGGCCCGCCTGGTCGAGCTTCACGGGCGCCTCTCCGACGAGACGATCTACATGCGCTTTTTCTCCTTCCATCCCCGCCTCGGCGAGAAAGAAGTAGCGCATCTGACGACCGTCGACGGGGTCGACCGCATGGCGTTGGTCGCGACCTTGCGCAACGACGTGATCGGCGTGTCCCGCTACGACCGTTCCCGCGACAACCCCGAGGAGGCCGAAGCGGCTTTCTTGGTCGAAGACGCCCACCAGGGTCGCGGTCTGGGCACCTTGTTGTTGGAGCACCTGGCCGTGTACGCCAGAGGGCAGGGCATAAGACGCTTCGTGGCAGACACCCTCCCACAGAACGCGGCCATGCAGGCGGTGTTTAGAAACGCAGGGTTCGTAGAAAAAGCGCGTTTCGACAATGGTGTGGTCAGGGTCGAGCTCGATATCGAACCGACGGCGACCACCACCGAGGCGATCGAGAGGCGCTGGGCGGACGCCGCCGCCGCCTCCATAGGAAGGGTGCTCAGACCCCGCTCGATCGCAGTGATAGGCGCCGGGCGGGCCCGTGGTGGTGTCGGCCATGAACTTCTGCGCAACATAGTGTCCGGAGGTTTCAACGGCCCCGTCTACCCGGTCAACCCGTCGGCGCGCGCCGTGGCGAGCGTTCCCGCCTTCCCGAGCCTGGCGTCGATACAAGCTGACGTCGACCTCGCCGTGATCTCCGTTCCGGCTGCTCAGGTTCCAGGGATCGTCGACGAATGCGCTGCCAAGGGCGTCAAGGGTCTCGTCGTGGTCACGGCGGGTTTCGCCGAGCTGGGCGCCGGCGGAGCCGACGTCCAGGCGGACCTGGTCCGCAAAGCCCGGGGTGCGGGTATGAGGATGGTCGGCCCCAACTGTATGGGCGTCGTCAACACCGACCCTGACGTGTCGATGAACGCCACTTTCGCGTCCACGGCACCTCTCCCCGGCAGGGTCGCCCTTTCTTCGCAGTCGGGAGGGCTGGGCATAGCCGTTCTCGAGGAGGCCCGCAGGCGAGGGCTTGGCCTTTCCAGCTTCGTATCTGTCGGCAATAAAGCTGACATAAGTGGTAATGACCTTCTCAGGTACTGGCAGCGCGATGACTCCACCGACGTCATCTTGTTGTACCTGGAGTCTTTCGGCAATCCACGCCGCTTCGCCCGGATCGCCCGGGAGGTGTCGCGCACCAAACCGATCGTGGCGGTCAAAGCTGGGCGCAGCCGAGCGGGCATTCGCGCAGCTGCGTCGCACACGGCTGCGCTCGCAAGCCCCGACGTGATGGTCGACGCACTGTTCCACCAGACTGGCGTCATCCGAGTCGACACGTTGGAGGAGATGTTCGACGTAGCAGAAGTCCTCGCCTGCCAGCCGGTCCCGGCCGGGCGGAGGGTTGCCATAGTCGGCAATGCTGGCGGGCCGGGGATCCTAGCTGCCGACGCATGCGAGTCGGCAGGCTTGGTGGTGGGTGAGCTTTCCCCAGCCTCCCAGGCGGCTCTAAGGGGGTTCTTGCCGGCGGAGGCGGGCGTCGCGAACCCGGTTGACATGGTCGCCTCCGCCACCGTCGACTCGTACCGGCGCGCTCTCGAAGTCGTCCTCGGAGACGAAAACGTCGACGCCGTGCTCAGCATTTTCGCCCCGACGCTGCTAGCCACCGCGGAAGGTGTCGCCGTCGCTGTCAACCAGGCCGCCGCCAACCAGGCGGCAGCTGCCGCTAGAGAGGCGGCGCCGCCAAAACCCATAGTCGCCACTTTCCTCGGGCAATGGGACATCCCAGAAGGCCTTCGAAGCGCTGGCGTCGCGGTTCCCTCCTTCGCCTTCCCCGAACCCGCCGCTCGGGCGCTCGCCAAGGTATGCGCTTACGGCGACTGGCGTGGGCGGCCCGAC
>JAJZAM010000305.1:0-381 GCA_021799445.1 Actinomycetes bacterium | reverse complement strand
ACGGGACGCTGCTCGGGCGCACAGGACTGCGAACAGCCCAGGCTGAGGCCGCGGTGCAGGGATGCCTCGCCGAGCATCCCGAGGGCACCTGGCTTCCCCCGCAGCAGGTGGACACGGTGCTGGCGGCATATTCGATCCCGGCTGCCGCGTCGGCAGCGGTCACGTCCGGCTCCGAGGCAGCGCAGGCCGCCTCAAGGCTAGGACTGCCGGTGGCGCTCAAAGCGCTCGGACCGCTCTTGGTGCACAAGACCGACGTGGGCGGCGTCGAGCTTTCGTTGAAATCAACCGTGGAAGTGTCCGAGGCCTACGACTCTATGAAGGCCCGCTTGGGCGAGGCCATGACCGGCGCTCTCGTCCAAGTTATGGTTCCCGCTGGCGTCG
>JAJZAM010000304.1 GCA_021799445.1 Actinomycetes bacterium | reverse complement strand
TGAGCAGGGCGTTCCGGCGTTCGGCGACCGCCAGCCAGCCGATCTGATCCTGCCTGATCTTGTAGCGCACCATCCACCGCCTCATCAAGAAACCGACTCGTTGCATGGTGTAACCGAGCCCATAAGGAACCTCGAACTGATCGTCACCCCCGACGTCGCCGGTCAGAGAATCGATCTGAGGTGTGTTCACCGGTGCGACCGTGTCCATGATCTTGCAAACGAGGACGCTGCTGCACTCCCCAGCGTCGATCGCTTGAGCAGCCCGTGCGAGCGCCCCGACGCCGAAACCGCCGTCACAACTCCAGTTAACGTCGTTGATTCCAATTCGCCTGGCTACTGCAGCGGTGTCGGGGGCGTCGCCGTGATGAGTTTGCAGGAAAAGCCCGTCCACGAACGCAGGGTCTATACCCGCGTCGGCTGTTGCCTGAAGACATGCCTCCACGGCCAGGTCGACAGGGCGGCGTTGCGGCCTCCGCGTCAGGGTGGTGTATCCAGCACCCGCTATCGCAACTGGCCTGTCCGTCACGGGCAATGCTCTGCCCGCCCCGTGCAAGAACCGCCGCCGGCACGCGGCGGTTTTCGTCGGCGACGGGCGTCTACGCGCGGCCTCTCGTGAGCGTTACCGCTCGGCACGGCTACGACCACACCAAGGGTAAGCGCACCAAGCCGAGAAGCCCTCCGCGTTCGACTAGCGTTTCCGCTTCGTCGACGGAGTAGTCGGGGATGACCTCATGCCACGTTCTAAGGGCCGTCGCCAGCTCTCTGCGAGCCAGATGGATGCCGAGGCAGCGGTGCGCTCCGAGGCCGAAAGCTATGTGACGGTTGAGCTCCGGGCGGTCGAGAACAACTTCGTCGGGTTGGCTCACGGTCTCGTTGCTCCGGTTCACTGCGGGTATCGGCAGCATCACCATGTCCCCCTTGCGCATCGGGCAGCCGTGGAATTCGACGTCGCGAGTAACCTTGCGTCCAGGGAGAACTATCGGATGAGCACGTAAGAACTCCTCGACCGCTCTAGGAATGAGCTCGGGTTGGGCAATCAGACGGTGGCGGTCGTCGGGGTTGGCGGCAAGATGGTGAAACATGTAACCGAGCTGGCCGGTGGTGGTCTCCACGCCGGCCATTACGAGCACGACACACATATTGAGGATCTCGTCGACGCTCAGGAGCCGACCGTCTACCTCCGAGCGCAGGAGGTGCGAGATGAAGTCCAGCGCGGGATCCAGCGGTGCCTCCTCGCGCTCGGCGATCGCAGTCGAAAAGTAACCCCGAACTTCGCCCATGGCTGCCGACAGCTTGTGAGCGAGGTCCGGGTGGCGGAGGTTGTCAAAGATAGTGCGAACCCAGTTGACCATCTTCCCTAAGTCGGACGCTGGAAGGCCCAAACTGGCGAGGAAGACACCCGCCGGGTACAGCGATGCGAACTCGGACATGAACTCGCAACGACCTTGGGGACGGATCCGCTCTACCAGGGTTTCGCACCACGAAGCGGCACTTGGGGTTAGGGCGTCAACTGCTTTAGGGGCGAACCATGAGTTCAGGATCTGGCGGTATTTGACATGCTCGGGTGGGTCTACGTTCGTTGGAATCCACGTGTAGCTCGGGTCGGGCTCGGCGGCCACCTCGGAGACCGACGAGAAGATCTCGGGGGACTGGAAGGCTTCTCGGATAGCTACCGGTTCGAGCAAGACCCAATGGCCCTTGGCGTAGGTAGTCCAGAACCACTTCAACTCCCGCTGAAGTTCGTAGATCTCCCGCCAGTGCGAGCCGAGCGGGGCTATCTGATTGACGTCGAAATGGCGTTTCGCGACATCCTGCGACGGTTCTGGGTTAGCCACTTCCACCCCTCCGGCCGAATCCAACGGCGCTGAATCTAGCTCGAAACGCACCGTCGAAGCAGGTGCGTTACCTGCAAACATTGTAGCGGTGAGCTAGCGATCCCGGTGTTGGACACCGATCGGAATGTCTGTAATACTTATAATGGATCTAACTTTTGGGGGGACTGCTTTAGCATCGGTGGTCTCGCCACCTATACAAGGGAGGGAACAGATGTTCGAAAGATGTCGGTCTAAGCTGACGCGTTCGTTTACTGCCGGTGTGGCTTTGGTAACGATAGGGGGCGCGTTGTCGGCGTGTAGCTCGTCTAAGACGTCGACCAGCTCTGCTACGACCGCTTCGAGCTCTGCCACGGCCGCTCCGACCTCGTCGGCTACCGCCACCTCTGGCGGGGGCGTCGCCAGCGAGGTGGCTGCTGCTAAAGCGATCGTCGCCGCAGCCGAGACACCTCCGACGCACATCAACCAGACCGCGCCCCTCACTTCGGCTCCGCCCAAGGGCAAAACTTTCGTCTTTTTGCAGTGTGAGGTGGCGGCGTGCACCGACGAAGCCACCGGGATGAAAGCGGCGACTGCGGCAGTGGGCTGGAACTTCAAGACGATTCCGTTCCAGTCGGCGAACCCGGCTACTTTGGTGTCGGCCATGCAGCAGGCTCTGCAGTACGACCCGGTGGCCGTGGCGTTCTCCGGTCTGCCCGAAGTGACATGGCAGAGCGAGATCCCCGCATATCAAAAGGCCGGAGTGATCCTCATCCCAGCAGACATCGGGCCGCTCACGACGCCATCGCCCGTCGTTCCATACGACATCGACGCAGTAAACGGCGTGAAGACGGCGGCCATGCAGAACGCCGCCTGGATAACCGAGAAGTCCAACGGCTCCGGCAAGGTACTAGTGGTCAACGTGCCGTCCTTCTCGGTCCTAGCCCTCTACGCCGACACGTTCATCTCCGACTTGTCCAAGCAGTGCCCGGGCTGCACAACGACGAGCATCGACGCCACCATCCCGGAGGTGGATGCCGGCCAGATCGACTCGC
>JAJZAM010000303.1 GCA_021799445.1 Actinomycetes bacterium | reverse complement strand
GGGCTTGGTTGCCTGCGGCGACATCGTCGTGTGCGCCGAGAGTGCCACCTTCGCTTTCAGCGAGGTGCGTATCGGCGTCGCTCCGGCCATGATCTCGGTCCTCTGCCTGCGCAAGATGACACCCCCAGCAGCCGCCCGCTACATGCTCACCGGCGAGGTCTTCTCCCCCGCTGAAGCCCTCCACGCGGGACTGGTCACCGGCGTCGTCGCCGACAATGAACTTTTCGCCGCCGTCGACGCCCACCTCGCCCAGCTATCACTGTGCGAGCCTACCGCGCTGGCTGTCACCCGTACTTTACTGCGAGAGGTGCCGTCCCGGCCCGTCCAAGAAGGGCTGTCGTGGGCCCAGGAGATATCGGAGGGGCTTTTCTCGTCACCGGCGGCTTCGGAAGGTATAGCCGCATTCAAGGAGAAACGTAAACCGAGCTGGGCACGGTAGCGCACGACTGTGCGAGCTCGGTTGTAGCGCCGGGAAAGTTCAACGGCGCAGGGCTAGGTCCTGGGGTCGAACCGGCACCCTGTTGACGTCAACACCGGTGGCTGCCCGAATGGCCGCCGCAACTGCCGGACCCGACGAGATCGTCGGGGGTTCTCCGACGCCTTTCGCCCCGAAAGGCGCCCCCGGCTCGGGCTCTTCGATCAAGGTAGCCGCGACTTCTGGCACGTCCAACGCGGTGGGTATGAGGTAGTCCGTGAAGGAGGGGTTGCGGACCCGCCCCTCGTCCACCACGATCTCCTCCATGACAGCCAGTCCGATACCCTGAGCTATCCCGCCTTCGATCTGACCTATTACCTGCACCGGGTTTAAAGCCTTGCCGACGTCCTGACCCGTTGTCACCTGGACAACTCTCACCAGCCCGAGCTCAGGATCTACGTCTACCACAGCTCTGTGAGCGGCGAACATGAGCGAGAGCATCGCGTCCCCCTGGCCGTCGACCCCCAGAGGTTGCGTCGCCCGGTGGTGGAACTCGTGCTCAGCTTCGAGGGGTCCACCAGCCAGGAGTGACGCCAACGACACCCTCTGAGCGGTCGCGTTGCGGGTCACCTCGCCGTCAGCGATCGTCAGCTCCGCCACAGAGCAGTCCAGTTCGCCAGCTGCACGCTCCAACAGAGCCTCCTTGAGCATGCCGCACACGTGGTCTATAGCCCCTCCGCTCATCCAGGTTTGACGTGAAGCGCTCGACGAGCCCGCCGATCCGATGTCCGCGGTTCCCGCTGGTGCCAGGATGACTCGGTCTACGCCGAGTTGATCTCGGACGATCTGAGATGCGAGGGTAACAAAACCTTGACCGACCTCTGCGGTTGCGATGACGACGGTCGCGACGGGTTCTCCTTGGCCGTCGAGGTCGAGTGTTACACGAGCGGTGGTGAAGTCGTCGTAGCCTTCCGAGTAGGCCAGGTTCTTAAAGCCGACGGCCACCCCGACTCCGCGCCGGACGTCGCTAACGTCGGCAGTCATACCAGCGCCACCCGGAAGAGACATCATCTCCGACGTCGGGTCCAAAGGCAGTGGCAGAGGATGCGAAACGGCCGCCCGGAGCACTTCTTCTACCGGGGCTGCACCTTTGATCACCTGACCGGTGATCATCTTGTCGTTTTTCCGCAGCACGTTCTTCAGACGGAACTGCACTGGGTCCATGCCTAGTTCGGCGGCGAGCTTGTCCATTTGAGCTTCGTGCCCGTAGCAGACCTGCACGGCGCCGAAACCGCGCATCGCACCGCAGGGAGGGTTGTTGGTCCGTACGGCCCATCCTTCGATCTTGGCGTTAGGCACGCGGTAAGGTCCCGCCGCGAAGCAGACTGCGTTTGATATGACAGCGGTGCTTGACGAAAGGTACGCTCCTCCATCCAAAATGATTCGGGCTTCCACGTTGACGAGTTCTCCGTCACGGGTGGCGTGGTGGCGGTACCACATCTTTGCCGGATGGCGGTGCACGTGACCGAAGAATGATTCGTCGCGCCCGTAGACCATTTTGACCGGCCGCCCGGTTCTCAGAGCTAGAAGGCACGCGTGGATCTGAAGGCTCACGTCTTCACGTCCACCGAAAGCACCGCCGACCCCTGCCAGATTTACCCGTACCATTCGAGGGTCCATGGCAAGGCTCTCGGCGATCTGGTCCCTGTCAGCGTGCAGCCATTGGGTAGCGACGTAGAGGTCGACCCCGCCGTCTGAGGACGGCACCGCCAGACCCGACTCCGGCCCCATGAACGCCTGGTCCTGCATCCCAACCTCGTAGGTGCCCTCTACGACTACGTCCCCGACCGTAGTTGGGTCCCCGCTGCGAATGACGATATGGCGGAACACATTGCCGTCGGGGTGTATCGCCGGTGCGTCTATGGCGGCCTCGGCTGCCACTAGAGGCTCGAGAAGTTCGTAGTCAACTCGGATGGCCCCAGCAGCCCTGCGCGCAGTGTCGGGATGGTCCGCCGCAACCGCAGCTATAGGCTCCCCGTGGTAGCGGACGACGTCAGCGGCGAACACAGGCTGGTCCGCTCTCTCCAGACCGAAAGTCTTCCGACCAGGCACGTCGCTTGCGCTGATCACAGCTCTCACACCGGGGATTGCCAACGCCGGAGACACGTCGATACTTTTGATCAGCGCCGCCGGATGAGGACTGCGCAAAGTCCGCCCCCACAACATGCCATCCATCCACATGTCGGACGAGAAAGCGAACTCACCTTTCGCTTTCGGCCCACCATCCGGGCGAAGGGCGCTCGTGCCGAGCTGCGGCCTGCGACGACGCGTAAGCGAAGGGCTAACCATCTGCCCGCTTCTCCTGCACGAGTCGTACCGCTTCAAGGATCCTCCCGTAACCGGTACAGCGGCAGAGGTTACCCGACAGGGCTTCGCGCACCTCCAAACCGGCGGC
>JAJZAM010000051.1 GCA_021799445.1 Actinomycetes bacterium | reverse complement strand
GGTCACACGATCGCAGTGTGCGCCTGGTCGCCCGGATATGAGCACGGGGGCGAACAGGCCTCTTTCATTCTCGTGGACCCCGACGTTGCGTCGGACAATCTTGCCAGCTGCCTGGATCTCCTGGCTGACCACCGCCGGGCCGCAGTCGTGACCGGGGTTGACTCGGTGCGGCAGGTCTTTGAGTGGTCACGCGCTGGCGCTACCGTCTTTCAGGGGCACGCTCTCTCCCAGCCCTCCGGGGAGGCCACCGAGGCGTTGACCCCGAGCCGGACGGCCTGCCTGCAGCTGATAAGCCGCCTCAGGGACCCCGACACCGGGCCTAAGGAACTGGCTCGCATTCTTGCTTCCGACGTGTCCCTCGCATACCGGGCGTTGCACGTCTCGAGCTTGGGGGCCGCTGACGGCCTGCGCCGGCCGGTCCGGTCGATCGAAGAGGCGGTCATCCTGCTGGGACGGGAGAAGCTGTACTCGTGGCTGACCTTTATGGCTCTGACCGACATGTCGCCTCACGCGAACGAGCAGGTGACGATTGCGCTGGTCAGGGCCCGGACGTGTGAGTTGTTCGCCCTGGCGAGCGATCCCAAGCTCGCCGATGAGGCTTTCACGGCTGGCCTCATTTCCGGCATAGCCCTGATCGTCGGCATTCGGCCCGGACAGTTGGTCGCCAAGATGAGCGTGACTGACGACATAGCGCGGGCCGTCCTGGAAGGATCCGGCGACTTGGGCAGGATCCTCGCTGACGCGTGCGCGTGGGAGACCTCGTACTCGCTGCCTGAACTCACCTGCGGCGTCGATCCTGTCAGCGCCGGAGCCGCCTACGGGGATGCGCTCGCCTGGGTGTCTCAGATCGCCCGTTCGGTGGAGTCGGCGGCTGCGTGAAGAGCTGACCTGGGAGGACCCACGGCCGTACCCGACCCGCGCTGGGAGCCACAAGCGCCACCGACCGCTGCGAGCTGGGATTGGGTGGGTTCGCTGCAGCAGAACCACGTCTCGCTGAGACGAGGGCGTGCACCGACCGGGCCTCGCGACACAGACCCGTTTTGGGGACGTGGCCTCCGGCTACCTTCAGCTCCGCGAACAATAGCGTCGAGCCTCTCGAAGGTGTCCTCGGCCGGCTCGCCGAGCGAGGTTTCGACTTCGTGCGCTATCACCTTGTTGAGGTGCTCGACTTCGGGATCGGGGTGAGTCCACGTCCATCCGAGCAGCCCCGGGTCGTATCCGACCAGGTGCGGGGACATGTCCGGTGTGCCGGCGAGGAGGGAACCCTCCGGCAACAGCAACCTGATGCTGTACTGGACGGGGTCGACGTTGGCCACCAAGTCGTGCGCCGCGACGAAGTCGAACAGGTCCACCAGGTCCGAGATCGTCGTCCAAGGGGTAAACGGCAGCCAAGACGGCCTGACTTCGATCCCGCACTCCCGCAGTGCCATCACCGCTTGGGATGCGTCGCTGGCGGTGTGGCCCTTGTCGAGGATCCGGAGAGTTTTGTCGCTGGTCGACTCGAATGCGGACACGACGAAAGAGCACCCGGCAGCGGCCAGTTCGGGAAGCAAGGAACGGTGCCGCAGAACGTGCTCCACTTTGATCGTGACATCGAAACTGACATCACTATGACGCTCTCGCAACGCAGTTATAACACGGCGCGAGTGGCCGGGAACGTTCAAGAAGTCGGGGTCGGCGAAGCTGATGTGGCTCGCTCCCCTAGCCACGAGATTGTCGACGTCTTCGAGCACGACCGGGGCCGCAACGGGGCGAACCCGGCCGTTGTAGACGGCAGGGACCGGACAGTGCCGGCACCGATGCGAGCACCCCCGACTGGCGGCCACCGACCCGACGAGTCTCTCCTCTCCTCCAAGCAAGAACCGTGCGTAGGATTCAAGGGGCGGGAGGCAGCTACGAAGAGGCACTGCGCTGTCCGTACGACCAAGAGCCACTTGCTGACCCGGGTCTCCGCCTCCGGCCCACGAGGTCAGACCCGGTTCGTACTCGCCGGCTATGACCGCGTCAGCCGGCGAGTCCCGGGCCAGATCTTTCGCTGTTCCAGCGTAGAGACCGAAGAAGCACAGCGGCATCCCCGGCCTCCGCTCGCGGATCGACCCTGCCACTTCGCGGGCCAACCTCATAGCGGTGTGCATCGGTACCGACAGTGCGACCCTTTCCGCCCAGTCCACGTCGCTCATGTCAAGCGATTCGACCGCCACGTCGCTGCAGCGAACCTCGTGACCTGCTCGTGTCAAAGAAGCGGCTGCGGTAGCCAAAGAGAGCGGCTGATGACCCAGCTCGTAGGTGGAAACCAGTAGGACTCTCACCCCGGGAGTGTACCGGGCCACCGTCGGGAGAGCACCGGCTCCGTTACAGATGCGGGACAGATGCGGGCTGCTCGATCGGGCGGAACCTTCACACGCTGGCATGGATCTCCGCTGTTATCAGGGACTCGGCTTTGCGTAAAGCCTCAGCGACCTCGACGGGATCTTCTCCCCTCGCGAAGACGAACCCGAGGTAGCGGTCACCTTCGGGAAGCGGCACGACCGGCCGGCCTATGGGTATCGTTATCTCCGCTCCTGTGACACCGGGAACCGAGCGTGCACTGTCGAGACCGTGCACCGCCATCAGGGTCCCTTTCCGGTAGATCGGCAGCATCATCACTCCGGACGCCTGGCTCTCGCGCCGCAGGTCGCCGGTGCCTAACCCCACCGCGTGTCGTAGTATCAGCTCTTCGAGGCTTATCCCCGCGCCGAAGCGCAAGGCCCTAGAGCACAGCCCTCCTATCGAGCGCGCAGCCACCTCGAGGACCGACATGTCGTTATCCTCGCCTATTCGCACCTCGGCGTGAACCGGCCCGTCGACTAGGCCTATGGCTCGGGCTGCGTCAGCCACGAGACGGCCCACAGCTTGCTGGGTTGGCGCCGGATGCGCCGAAGGTGTCACGTAGATGGTCTCCTCGAAGTACGGGCCTACCAGCGGGTCGGGCTTGTCGAAAATAGCTAGGACTTCGAGCCTGCCGGAATCGAGGAGGCCTTCGACTGCTACTTCCTCACCGGGCACGTAACTCTCCACCAACAGCTCCTCGTCGGGGCCTACCAGCGAACGGACACGATCGAACGCCTCGCGCAAGGCGGCCGGGTCGTCAGCTCTGATAACCCCCTGGCTGGCAGAGCGCGACACCGGTTTTACGACGCAGGGGTATCCGATCTCTCCGGCGGCGGCGACGCAAAAGCCGGCGTCGACGCCGCCGGGGACGGCGTAGTAGCGGGGCTGGGGGATCGACGCGGCGGCCAGGCGGGACCTCATCTGGGCCTTGTCACGAGTCGCGCGCACAGCGTCTGGAGGGTTGTGCCGCTTGCCGAGCCGGGCGGAAGCAGCAGCCGCGACCAACGCACCTCCGTCGTCGACGGCTAACACCGCGTCGAGGGGGAGCCGTCCGTGCAGGGCGGTGATGGCGTCGACTGCCGCCTGTGGGTCATCCATGGGCACGACAGCAGCCCGGTCGCCCATCGACGACGCCATCGCCTGGGGGTGTTCGGAGCCTACGACCACCTCGACGTCGAGGCTGCGGGCGGCGGCCATGAAGTCCGCCGCCCGGTAGGTTGAGGTCGGCAACAACAGCAGAACACGGCTCATGAGCATAGGATGGCCGGTCGAGACGACAAGATGGGCGCGAAATGACCGACAACCAGCCAGCAGGCAACCAGCCAGAGAGCAACCCGGTAGGCGGCGACGGGCCGGAAAGTCCCGAAGGCGAGCCGGTTCTAACCTTGACGAACTCGGCGCTAAAGAAGGTGTTGCAGCTTCGAGCCGACGAACCCGGCGCGGACAACCTGGCCTTGTGGGTGCAGATCGGCGGTGTCAACGGTGCCGCTTACAGCTACGAGATGTTCTTCCAGGATGCGAGCGACGCTGCGCCCGACGACTGGACGAACACCCAGGGCGAGCTGACGGTCGTGGTGCCGGCGTCGAGCGTCCCCGACATGACCGGGTCGGTGCTCGACATGAACCGGGATCTTCTCGCGGGCGGGATGGTGATCCGCAACCCTCACACGCCGCCCGCTCCCCGCAGCCCGCTGATGGCAGGCCCCCCGCCCGACCTGAGCGGGGACGTCGCGCAGCGTGTTTTGCAGGTGTTAGAGGCGCAGATCAACCCTTCGATCGCGTCGCACGGCGGCAGGGCGGACCTCGTCGCGGTCGAGGAAGACACCGCTTACTTGCGTCTAAGCGGCGGGTGCGCAGGGTGCGGGATGGCAGCGGTGACCTTGAGCCAGGGCATCGAGGTCGCCATACGAGACTCGGTACCCGAGATCGCCAGGGTCGTCGACGTCACTGACCACGCAGCGGGAACCAACCCCTACTACGAGCCGGCCAAGAAGTAGGCCGCGACTGCGGGGATCGCGCCGCGGGCCGCGCACGCGGGCCACGTAACATCTTGCCTTAGCGGCGAAAAGTACGTACAATGTTGTCTACGTGCGATCTGGCACCGCCATAGCCTGCCGCGAGCGGCTGCAACACCGGAGGGAGTAGAGCAAGTGCTTATCGAACAATTCTACCTGGGATGCCTGTCACAGGCTTCTTACATCGTCGCTGACGAGAGCTCCCATAAAGCGGTCGTCGTCGACCCCAGACGTGACATCGACGAGTACCTGGCGTTCGCCGAGGCCCACAAGCTGGACATCAGCCTGGTGGTGCTGACCCACGTGCACGCGGATTTCGTTCCTGGCCACACCGAGCTCGCCGAGGTCACCGGAGCCCAGATCGCCATGGGAGAGGCGGCCCCGGTCGACTACCCGATCCGGCGTCTCGCGGACGGTGAGCGGATATCCCTCGGTGACGGCCCCGGCGCAACCGACGCCGTCACGTTGGAGGTGCTCGCGACCCCCGGTCACACTCCCGAGTCGATAACGCTCGCCGTGTACGAGCACAGCAGCGACCCCGAACCGCGGGCGATCTTAACCGGGGACACCCTTTTCATCGGCGACGTGGGACGCCCGGATCTGCTGGGAGCGGCCGGTCGGACCGCGGACGAAATGGCACGCGAGCTTTACCGCTCGATCCACTCGAAGATCCTTCCCCTTTCCGACAGGGTGCTCGTATACCCCGGGCACGGAGCGGGAAGCGCCTGCGGTAAGGCTCTGTCTGCCGACACCGTGTCGACCATCGGAGCCCAGCGGGTGGGTAACTACGCTCTCGCCCCCATGAGCGAGGACGAGTTCGTCGTTGCCGTCACGGAGGGCTTGTCAGAACCGCCCGCCTACTTCCGCGACGACGTGGCCATCAACCGCTCCGGTCACAACGCTTTCCACCCGGAGGATCCCCTGGCGGAAGTTGATGTCGACGACGCCGTGCGGCGTGCCGGTGAGGACTGCGTGCTCATCGACGTTCGCGACGACCAGGCGTTCGCCGCCGGGCATTTGCGCGGCGCCGTCAACGTCGGCTTGTCGGGTCGTTTCGCTGAGTACGCCGCAGCCGTCGCTCTTCCCGGCAAGGAGGTGCTGCTGTTCGGCTCTCCAGACGAGGTCGCCGAGGGCAGAGTCCGACTCGCCCGGGTGGGGGTGGACAACGTGAGCGGCGCCGTCACCGACGTCTCAGTGCTCGCTCGCCGCCCCGAACTGGTGGTGTCCAGCAGCAGGCTGGACGCTCACAACGCCCGGAGGGTGATCGAAGAGATGGACGTTCAGGTGGTGGACGTACGCCAGGCGGGCGAGCTTGAGGAGGGGATCATCTCGGGGTCGATCCACCTCCCCCTCGTCAGGCTGCGTGACTGTCTTGAGCATCTCGACCGCTCCCGGCCTGTGCTCATCTACTGCGCCGGTGGTTACAGGTCGATAGCCGCAGCGAGCCTGCTGGAGGCGCTCGGCTTCGACGACGTGAGCGACCTTCTGGGCGGCTACGGGGCGTGGGAGCGTGCGCACGGCAAGGTGCTGAGCGCGTGAGCGTCACCGAGGCGATCGACCCGTTAGGCACCAGCGCCCTGCCGGGCGCGCCGGGCGCTGCGCCCAGATGGGTGAAGGTGCTGGACCAGACCCGCTGCATCGGCTGTCACGCGTGCACCACGGCCTGTAAGAGCGAGAACGACGTGCCGGTCGGGGTGACTAGAACCTACGTGAAGTCAGTGGAGGTCGGTACGTTCCCTCACGTCCGGCGGAACTTCCAGGTGACACGCTGCAACCAGTGCTCCGACGCTCCGTGCGTCGCGGCGTGCCCGACGCAGGCGATGTACAAGCGGGCGGACGGGATCGTCGACTTCGACAAGTCCATCTGCATCGGCTGCAAGGCGTGCATAGCCGCCTGCCCGTACGACGCTATTTTCATCAACCCCGAGGACCACTCGGCGGAGAAGTGCAACTTCTGCGCTCACCGCCTCGAGATCGGCCTCGAACCGGCGTGCGTTTCGGTCTGTCCGACCGAGGCGATCCTGGTCGGGGACCTCAACGACCCGTCGTCGAAAGTGTCCCGGATCGTCCAGCGCGAAGCGGTGGCCGTGAGGCGGCCGGAGAAAAAGACCAGGCCCGGCGTCTTCTACAAAGGTGCGCACCATTCCACGCTCGATCCTCTAGCCGCGCAACGCCCCGAGGGCGGGCTGTACGCGTGGGCCACGCAGGGCGACACCAGGGATCCCCAGCTCGTCACGTCGGGACATCCCGCGTCGCACAACTCGTCCGCGGCGGCGATCGTGTCCTACGACGTTCCTCATCACTCCCCGTGGGGTTGGCGGGTGAGCCTCTACACGTGGACGAAGGGGATCGCGTCGGGCGTGCTGGCTATCGCCATGGTCCTAGGCTATTTGGGAGATCTGAGCTTCTCGTCGTCCACCGTGCGCTTCGCTGCCCCTTCGATCGCGCTGAGCTTCTTGGGCCTCACCGGGATTCTGCTGATCTGGGATCTCAAGCACCCCGCGCGTTTCTATCTGATCTTCACCCGCCACCACTGGAAATCCTGGCTCGTGCGGGGGTCTTTCATAATCGGCTTCTACGGCGCCGCGACCAGCCTGTTCCTGCTCGTGGCGATCCTCGGCGGGACCGGCGCCATTTCGTCAGGTGCGGCCGACAACGCGGAGAGGATCGTCGGCGGTTTCGCCCTCGCAGGGGGCGTCGGGACCGCCTGCTACACGGCGTTCCTGTTCGCCCAGGCGAAAGCCCGGGACCTGTGGCAGAGCCCTCTTCTTCCCCCCCATCTCGCGGTCCAGGCGTCGATGGTCGGCGCCGCGGTGCTGATGCCTTTCGCTGACGCTTACGGCCCGCACCTCGCCCTTCGCGCGCTCGAAGTGACCGTCGCCGTGGCGGCGGGAGCGTACGTGGCTTTCGTAGCTGGCGAGATCACCCTGACCCACGCCACGGCTCACGCGCACCTAGCCGCCGAGGAGATGACCCACGGACGGTTCGCGAAGTTCTTCTGGCCGGGACTGGTGCTCGTCGCTGTCGGCGTGGCCGCCCCGTGGATCGGCGTCGTCGCCTTGCCGTTCGTGCTCGTCGGCCTGCTCGCCTACGAGCATTCTTTCGTGCAGGCCGCTCAGTCCGTGCCGCTAGCTTGACCGACCCGAAAAGACAAGACAGAGGACTCTTCTATCGTGCCAGCCTCCGACCCTAAAGACTCCCGCAGCGAAAAATCCGGGGCCGCCGCGCCGCCAGCCGACCTGGCCAGCCTGGGCAGGCGAGTTTCCGCCGCCCGAGCGGCGACCGAAGCGAGAGGCGAGAAGTTCTACCAGGGGGCCTCGGGTACGATACTCGCCGCGTTCCCGCCCCCCGAGCGCTGGGACGACTGGGTAGAGCTCGACTCCCGGGCGTGGCCTGAGCGCGTCGAGCACCACTCGATGCTGGTGCCGACCACCTGCTTTAACTGTGAGTCTGCTTGCGGGCTGCTCGCCTACGTCGACCGTGACACTCTCCGGGTGCGCAAATTCGAGGGTAATCCCGCCCATCCCGGGTCGCGCGGCAAGAACTGCGCCAAGGGCCCGTCGACGATCAACCAGGTGACAGACCCCGACCGGATCCTCTACCCGCTGCGCCGTGCCGGCAAGCGCGGCGAGGGCAAGTGGGAGAGAGCCACCTGGGACGAGGCGCTCGACGCGATCGCCGCACGGATCCGCAAGGCGATCGTAGAAGGCCGCCACAACGAGATAATGATCCACATCGGCCGTCCCGGAGAGGACGGTTTCACCGAAAGGGTTCTCGCCTCGTGGGGTGTCGACGGGCACAACAGCCACACCAACGTGTGCTCGAGCGGCGGGCGGACCGGATTCCAGTTCTGGACTGGCATCGACCGGCCCAGCCCTGACCACGCGAACGCCAAGGTTATCTTCCTGATCAGCTCGCATCTTGAGACCGGCCACTATTTCAACCCTCACGCGCAGCGCATCACCGAGGCCCGGGCGCGCGGGGCGAAGGTGATCGTCGTCGACGTGCGCTTGTCCAATACCGCGACGCACGCCGACTATTGGATCTCCCCCCGTCCAGGTTCCGAGGCGGCTATCAACCTGGCTATCGCACGTCACATCATCACCACGGGCCGCGCCAACTGGGATTTCATCCGCCAGTGGTACAACTGGGAGGAGTACCTGGCAGCGTGCCGTCCTGACGGGCCGCAGACCTTCGAGGCTTTCCGAGACGCCCTCGCCGAGTTGTACCACGAGTTCACCTTCGAGTACGCGTCGGCGGAGTCGGGAGTCGACGCCGCGGTACTGGCCGAAGTAGCGGAGGTCGTCGCCGGCGCTGGAACAGCGTTCTCCTGCCACTCGTGGCGCTCGGCTGCGGCAGCGAACCTCGGGGGGTGGCAGGCGAGCCGGACACTGTTTTTCATCGCGACTCTCCTCGGGGCGGTGGCTACGCCCGGGGGGACTTTCCCCAACGCTTACAACAAGTTCGTCCCCAAACCCATTCACACCCCGCCGCACCCCCACGTGTGGCAGGAGCTGTCGTGGCCCGTCGAGTACCCACTTGCGCAGAACGAGCTGAGCTTCCTGCTGCCACACTTCCTAAAAGACGGTCGGGGACGTCTCGACACGTACTTCAGTCGGGTGTACAACCCGGTATGGACGAACCCTGACGGAATGTCGTGGATGGAAGTGCTCACCGACCCGGACAAGGTCGGCTGCTACGTCGCTCTCACCCCCACCTGGAACGAGTCCGCTTACTTCGCCGACTGGGTCCTGCCGATGGGTCACGCGTCGGAACGCCACGACACGCACTCCTACGAGCAGTACGACGGCCAGTGGATCGGGTTCCGCCAGCCGGTGCTTCGAGCCGCTCGTGAGAGGCTCGGAGAGACCGTGACCGACACCCGCCAGGTCAACCCTGGAGAAGTCTGGGAGGAAAACGAGTTCTACATCGAGCTGTCCTGGCGGATCGACCCCGACGGGACCCTCGGGATCCGCCAGTACCACGAGTCCAAAGCAAAGCCGGGCACGAAGCTTACAGTCGACGAGTACTACGGATGGATGTTTGAGAACTCCGTGCCGGGCCTGCCAGAAGCTGCGGCAGCCGAAGGCCTGACACCCCTCGGCTACATGCGACGCTACGGGGCGTTCGAGATCTCCGCCGGGCTCGGAGCGCGCTACTCGGAGGAAGTCCCAGACCAGGAACTGACCGACGTGTCGGTCGGTCCTTTCGGCCGGGTTTACACCGCGTCGCCGAAACCGGCCGACTCGAACATCGTCCCGATGGGAGCGCCGCCAGCCGACGAAGCGGGCCGGCGGGCTGTGGGCGTGACCGTCGACGGTACGGTCAGGCGTGGGTTTCCCACCCCCTCCGGGCGTCTGGAGTTCTACTCCTCGACGATCGCCGGCTGGGGCTGGCCGGAGCACGCCGTGCCCGGCTACATCAAATCCCACGTGCACCCTGACAACCTCGCGGACGGGGAGATGGTGCTGCTGTCCACTTTCAGGCTCCCGACTCAGATCCACACCCGCTCCGCCAACTCCAAGTGGCTCGACGAGCTGTCGCACACCAACCCGGTATGGATAAACCCTTCCGACGCCGCCCGACTGGGGGTATCGGCCACAGGCGACCTGGTACGGGTCAGCACCCACATCGGGTATTTCGTGGCGAAGGCGTGGATCACCGAAGGGATAAGGCCGGGAGTCGTCGCTTGCAGCCACCACATGGGCCGCTGGAAGCTGCTGGGACATGACCAGGTGCGCTCCGGTGGGATGATGGCCACCGTCGAGCTGGCCCGCAACGGAGCCGAATGGGACCTGCGCCAACGGCAGCAGGTCAAGCCTTACCAATCCGACGATCCGGACACGATGCGGATCTGGTGGTCGGACACCGGCGTGCACCAGAACCTCACGATGCCCGTCCACCCCGATCCGATCTCGGGAATGCACTGCTGGCACCAAGCCGTTCGGGTCACCCCCGCCCAGCCAGGAGACCGCCACGGCGACGTCACCGTCGACACCGCCAAAGCCCGCGAGGTGTACAAGCAGTGGCTGGCCATGACCAGACCGGCCGGCAGCTTCTCCCCCGACGGGACCAGACGGCCAGCCTGGCTGATGCGCCCGCTGAAACCGGCGGCGGAAACCTTTTCGCTTTCGTTCAACGATCCAGCGTCGACCGGGTCGTGATCGCCGGATCGCAGATCGAAGCGCCAACAGCGCAAGACGACGGTCGCTGGGAGCTCCTGCGGGCGCTTGGTTCGATCGCTTTGGAGATCCCGCCGGCTTCGGACCCGGCTTGCGAAGCCCTCGGCCTGCCCGCCTGGGAACGCTACGAGCACACGAACGTGTTCGTCTTGGACCTTCCGCCCCACGCGTCGGTGTACCTCGGCGGCGAAGGTGGTATCGGCGGGACCATCGCCGACGCGGCTGGGGGTGTCTGGCGGGCAATGGGACTGGTCCCGCCTGACGAACCCGATCATCTAGGAGCACTCTTAGCGCTGTACGCCCATCTGGGCGAAAGCACCGCCCGCTGCGCGACGAGAGCCGCCGCGGATCGACTGGGGCATTTCCGCAGGGTGCTTTTGTGGGAGCATCTGTGGACGTGGTGCCCTTCGTATCTTGCAGCGCTGGGAGCGAGTTCACCCGAGAGATCTCCAGCCAATGCGTGGGCGGGGCTTCTAGGAACGGCGTTGGAACGTGAAGCGTCGTTGAGCGAGGCGCCGTCGGTCCTCCCAGCATCACTCGGTGAGGCCCCGGCGCCGATCAGCGTCGACCCTTCCCTGGACGAGCTTCTTGACACTCTCACCGCCACCGTTAGAAGCGGGTTTATCGTCACTTTCACCGACCTGTCAGCGGCCGCGAAGCAAGTCGGTGTCGGTCTACGCCGGGGTGAGAGACGCTTCGCGCTCCGCTCGATGCTCGAACAGGACCCTGGTGGAACCCTCTCCTGGCTGGCCGAGCATGCCCGGCTGTGGGAGTCCCGGCATAACGCCGCCTCGTCGGGCTCGGACGGAACCCAAGGACCCGGAGGGATCATCAACAAGTGGTGGGCGGAGCGCGCTGGTCGCACAGCTGCGGTCCTCGAAGCGCTCGCCGTCACCGGCCGGCAGCGCTGACCTCAGGCTCCGAGCGCACCTCTCAGTTGCGCTAGGCGGTCACGGTCCAAGGAGTACCAGACCCACTTCCCGCGCCTGTCGCCGTGCACCAGACCAGCTTCGCTTAGGATCTTCAAGTGGTGGGACACGGTTCCCTGGCTCTTAGCTAGAGGTACCACGAAATCACATACGCAGATCTCGCCTTGAGGCGCCGCCGCGAGCATCGAGATAACTCTGAGCCGGACCGGGTCGCCGATGGCACTGAAGCCCCGAGCCAGCTCCGCCGCCTCGACCGCTTCCAGAGGAGCCGCCAGCACGGAAGGACAGCAGACCGGCCCGGCTTCATCTTCCGTAAGCGGTTCCGCAGAGCTGGGTTCAGCCACCTAATCTCCCATTGACAAACATGATTACATCGACAATGATGATTACGTCGTCGAATGTCGACACTACCAGGAGGTTACCCGTGTCACGCGTCCAGCTTGCCTTGAACGTCGCCGACTTAGACGAGGCCGTAGCTTTCTACTCGAAGCTCTTCGCTGCGCAGCCGGCGAAGATCCGGCCTGGCTATGCCAACTTCGCTATAAGCGATCCGCCCTTAAAGCTGGTCTTGATCGAGGATCCGAACCAGACGCCAGGATCGCTGAACCACCTCGGCGTGGAGGTGGCCAGCACGCAGGAGGTAGCCGCAGCTTCGGCCCGCCTCGCAGGGGAAGGCTTGCCTACGCTGGTCGAAGAGCAGACTGCGTGCTGCTACGCCGTACAGGACAAGGTCTGGGTGGACGGGCCTGGAGGCGAGCCCTGGGAGATCTACACCGTCACAGGCGATGCTGACACGCCCGCCGGTGCGCTGCGAAACGCCGAGCCGGGCCAGTCGGCGTGCTGCTCCTCGCGTCCCGAGCCGGTCGTCTTGTCCACTCTCAAGGGATCATGACGCCGGCTGACTCGCCGGCCCTCAGCAGAACCGGTAAACAAGATGGCTAACGCCGTCGCAGCGCATAGCACCGATACGTCTGCGTCCGAGGTGCATGTCATAGCCAGGTTGTCGTTCCTGGACCGCTTCCTTCCCGTGTGGATCCTCTTGGCGATGGCGCTGGGTATAGGCCTCGGGCGGGCGATACCCAGCCTCAACACGCACCTCAACGCTATACAGGTAACCTCGGGTACCTCGCTGCCCATCTTCATAGGGCTTCTGGTGATGATGTACCCGGTGCTGGCCAAGGTCCGTTACGGTCATCTCGACTCGGTCACCCGGGACAGGCGGATGCTGATCAGTTCCTTGATCCTCAACTGGCTCGTCGGCCCGGCGGTCATGTTCGCTCTGGCGTGGCTTACTCTGGCAGGCGAGCCGACCTACCGTACCGGGCTGATCATCGTCGGACTCGCCCGCTGCATAGCTATGGTTCTCATCTGGAACGATCTGTCGTGCGGGGACCGGGAGGCGGCGGCGGTCCTGGTGGCGTTGAACTCCCTGTTCCAGATCCTGATGTTCTCCGTGTTGGGCTACTTCTACCTTGAGGTGCTCCCCGGTTGGCTGGGGCTTTCGACGGTTGGGCTGCACCTGTCGATCGCCAGGATCGCCGAGACGGTTGCGATATTCCTGGGCGTTCCCCTGCTCGCAGGGTTCCTTACGCGCCTCGCCGGGGAGAAGACCAAAGGACGCGAGTGGTACGAGTCCGTGTTGCTTCCACGACTCGGCCCGTTCGCCCTCTACGGACTGCTGTACACGATCGTCATCCTCTTCGCCCTGCAGGGCCATACGATCACCTCCCGCCCCGGCGACGTGGCACGCATCGCGCTTCCTCTACTCGCATATTTTGCGATCATGTGGTTCGGAGGCTTCTTCATCGGCCGGCGCCTCGGCCTCGGGTACGAGCGGACCGCCACGCTCGCGTTCACCGCCGCCGGCAACAACTTCGAGTTGGCTATCGCTGTCGCCATCGGTGTTTTCGGCGTGACCAGCGGAGAAGCTCTCGCCGGGGTCGTAGGACCGCTGATCGAAGTCCCGGTTCTTGTCTCGCTGGTCTACGTTGCGCTGTGGGCCCGCAGGCGCTTCTACGCTGTCCCGGCACCCGCCGGAGAAGGAGACCCACGATGAACGACCCTTCGCCGCCGCCCAGACCGGTGGTGCTTTTCGTTTGCACCCACAACGCTGGGCGGAGCCTCGCAGCGAAAGTCCTTCTCGACCATTACGCAGCGGGACGCGTCGACGTCCGCTCGGCCGGCTCGGAGCCCGCCAGCGAGCTCAACCCGTCGGTCGTCGCTGTCCTAGAAGAACGCGGGCTCGACGCTTCCCGGGAGTTCCCCAAGCCTCTCACCGACACGGACGCCCGATCTGCTGACGTGGTCGTGACTATGGGTTGCGGGGACACCTGCCCGTTCTACCCTGGCAAGCGCTACCTCGACTGGGCGTTGAAGGATCCCGCCGGGCTGCCCGTCGACGAGGTCCGGCCGATCGTCGACGACATAGACGCCAGGGTAAGGACCCTGCTTGGAGAGCTACTTCCTGAAGCCGGCTAGGGCGCCTGGCCCGCAGCG
>JAJZAM010000302.1 GCA_021799445.1 Actinomycetes bacterium | reverse complement strand
CCGCGCGCACCTAGCACCGGCCGGCAGATCGTTCTGAAGACAGCTGCGCGTCAGCCGATTCTCGGGCCAGGCCAGTGACTAGGTGAGACCCGACTGTAGCCAATCCCACCCTGCATGTACACGACCCTTAAGCTCCCAAAACACTCCCTGCCGAATCGGTCGCGGTCCCGCTGGGCGGACAACAGCCGCTGCATGGAACAGTCGGTGCTGGTCGTTGGGCGAGGTGGTACACGACTTTCTCACAGCGGCCTACGGATGCAGGAAGGGCACTGAGGTGGCATCTCCGGAAGGACTGGCCGAGCGTGCAGCGCCGCTGCTGCCACCCGGCAGTGAGGTCAGGCACGCTTTCATCTGCCAAACGGCGCCACACTTCGGCTTCTTCGTGGTCAACTGGGCGACCGGCCTGGCGATGCCTTGGATCAAGTACCGGTGCGTGACTGTCACTGACGACGCCATCTACGTGCTGGACAGCCCGAGGTTGTCCGGAGGCGCCAGGCCCACCTCTGTCATTGCGGCCCTACCGCGTCGTACTCAACTCGGGCCGGTATCGGGGCGATGGGGAGAGATCATGCTCCTTGGGAAGCGGCACTGGGTGAAGAAGCGGTTCCAGGGGGAGGTCAATGCGGCCGATGCCGAGGTGGACCTCGCTGGCTGATCGCAACAAGGCCAGGACGAGCAGCGCAGTACGTCCGATCTGTAACATCCTTCCGGACGTCGTCGTCGAGCCCCACGACGGTGCAGATCGACGGATAGGGATCGGCTGCACCCGCCCATAACGACGAGCCGTCTCGCTGCCGCAGGGCGCCCCGACCGCCGGCTGACGGACGCTATTGGTGTTGCTACGACGCCTGTTGGCGGAGGTGTCGTTGCAGGTGGGTGAGGTGGCGCTGGGCGGCGCGCAGTTCTGCCTCGGCGTCACTGAGCCCGGCCTGTTCTTCTTGGATTCGTTCCACGATCCATGACCGGGCGAGGGTCGATCCCGGGACACCGGCTGCATCGGCGATGGACTGAAGCGCTATTACCTCGTCGGTGTTCAGCCGGATCGAATAGACGGTTGAGCGACCGCGATTCGGCCGGGTGACCTTGGCCCCTTCGGGGATAGGCGCGTCTCGGTTGTCCTCGGACGCCTCTGTCTCGGCTTCGATGATTCTCTCGATATCGCTCATGGTCGTTCCTCTCGGTAGCGGCGGATGTCGATCTCGTTGGACTTCCATCCGTTCACGCCGTATGTGATTCCGGCCTCCTCAACGGTGATGACAGTGACGAGGCCGCCGGCCTTGGTCGAGTAGCCGATGGTTCTCACCGAACGGCCGGATCGGCTGGCCGGATCGGGGTCGATACGGACAGCGTCGGGGTCTTCAAGCGCCTCGTCTGTCCATTCCACTTCGATCCCATGGCGTTCTCGCATGTAGGCGGCCCGGTAGGACCAGTCCACTCCTGCCACTGAAGAAGTGTACTACGAAGTACGACGGTAGTCGATGGCCGTTGTCGAGCCGGCCGGCGGCCGTCGATCGGTGTTGGCTTGGCCTCCCAAACCGGAAGGAGGCACTTCATGACCACCCTCGATACCCACACCCACTCGTTGGCGTTCACAGCCGAGTCGATCGCACCTGATGAAGCCGAGCTCGCCGCCATAGCCTTCCTCGCCCGATACAGCGGGCGGACGCTCGACGCCTACCGCCACGACCTGCGCAACCTGTTCCAGTGGGCCGCCGATCACGGCTTGGCCGTGCTCGACGCGACCCGGGCCCATCTCGAGTTGTACCGGACTTCTATGGAGGAGCGGGGGTTGGCAGCTTCGACCATCGACCGGCGTCTGTCCACCGCGTGCGGCTTCTACCGCTTCGCTCACATCGACGGGCGCATCGCCTCCAACCCGGCTCAGTACGTTCGCCGGCCGACCGTGCACCCTTCGGAGCGGCGCGGACTGGACCGTGGCGAGCTAGGACGATTCCTCTTCGCCGCGGAGCGGTTCGATCACGCCCACGCCGCCCTGGCTGTGCTGCTCGGCTTGAACGGGCTGCGGGTCAGCGAGGCGTGTGAGACGAACATCGAAGACATGGCCTTCGAGCGAGGGCACCGGGTTCTGCGGATCATCGGCAAAGGCAACAAGCCAGCGCTCATCCCGCTGGTGCCTCGAACCGCTCGCACCATCGACCTCGCCGTCGGGGAACGGCGAGCAGGACCCATCCTGCTGCGCCACGACGGCCAACGCCTCGACCGGCGTACCGCCCACCGCTGGGTCCGATCGATCGGCAAGCGGGCAGGACTCGGACTGGTACATCCACACATGCTGAGAGCGGCGTTCATCATGGCCGCTCTCGACGCCGGCGTACCGCTCCGGGAGGTACAAGTAGCCGCCAGACACGCCGACCCCAGAACGACCACCGTCTACGACCGGCGACGCCAGGACTTCGACCGGCACGCCGCCTACGTCGTCGTCGCCTTCGTCGCCGGCGGCTAACCCACCAAGCCCCCGCACACCAGCCGAGTCCCCGCCCCGCACAATCACCGGGCGCCCACTACCAGTCGGCAGTCACGCCCCATATCAGCGGAAACGGTGCGTCCCAGACCGCCGGGTAGGCGCGGCAGCAGCCAGGTGGTGTAGGTCTGTGTGCCTCCGCCAGACGAGGTGACCACCGGATGATGAATCGCGAACTCCTGGAGCGGGCCTATCCGGCGTATTGGGGGCTGCGACGATCCGTCCTACGATCAGCTTGGAGGCATGATCGGTAACCGAGGTCTTGCGCCGAGTGCGACTCGTCTACAAGGCTAGGCAACCACCCTCTTGAGAGGAGCAGCGATGACGAATCGTCCTGTAGCCCCGGCCGGGGCTCCGTGTTGGGTCGACCTGTGGACCTCTGACATCGAGGGAAGTCGCAGC
>JAJZAM010000301.1 GCA_021799445.1 Actinomycetes bacterium | reverse complement strand
CGTTCGCCCTTCCGGCCATCAGAATCCTGGCGAAAACGTAGTGGAAGTAGTCCCCAGGGTACTCGGGGATGTCCAAACCTCCCGACAGGGACGGCATCCCCATCGATGCTGACATGTCCACGGGGCCGAGGATAACCGTCTCAAGGCGAGGCGACGCTGCGCAGATCGCATCCACGTTGATCAGGCCACGGGCCGTCTCGATCTGGGCTTCGATGCCGATGTGGCCTTGGGGCAGTCCGCAGTTCAGCTCAACCTGGGTGAGAAGCAGGTCCATGGCGACGACCTGGGCGGGGTCTTGCACCTTGGGGAGCATGATCTCGTCGAGGCGCTCCCCAGCTGACCCGACGACGTCGATCACGTCTCCGTAGGTCCAGCGGGTGTCCCAGGCGTTGACTCGAACGCACAGGACGGCTTCGCCCCAGTCGCTGTGGCGTATGGCCTCGACGACACGCGCCCTTGAGGACTCTTTCTCCTTGGGAGCGACGGCGTCCTCCAAGTCCAAGAAGTACATGTCAGCTCCTAGTGAGGGGGCTTTGGCGAGGAACTTGTCGCTGGAACCGGGAACGGCGTGGCAGGACCGGCGGGGCAGGTTGCGGGAACGTTCGGACATGCCCGGATGTTAGGAGGCGCTGTCAGCCCTCGACCAGTTCCGCCGGCACTAGCTGCTCCCCGAGGAGCCGGGCGAACTTGCGCGGGTCTCCTCCGACGAAACTGCGGCAAAGCCGGACACCGTCGATGTAGCAGAAAGGGTACGCACGCCACGTCGGGTCGGTCAGGAATTCGACGGTTTTCGTGGCCCGGCGGCGTGACGTGAGCGCCCAGCGCTCGACGTAGTCGACCGCCTGGTCGAATGACCACCCCCGATCGTGGATGCCGATAGCGGCGTTACCGCGCACCGACGACAGGACGTCGCCGGCGGCAGCGACCTCGGCGACCGGGGCCGCTTCGTAGCGGATACCTAACGCCTTGAAATGCCCTTCGAGGACAACCTCCGGGGCTGGGGCAGCAACCACCTCCAAGGCCAAGTCGGCGAGGCCCTCGGCGAGAAGGCACTGTGGGGTGCCGACGAGGAAGATGCTCTCTTCGAGCTGCTTGTTGCGCCGGACGAGACCAACCTCCTTACGAGTGTGCTCGGTGTGATGTCCCGGGTAGGCCTCGTGGGCGACGATGTGTCCGAGCGACAAGGACAGCACCGGCAGGTCCACGTTCAAAGCCACCCGGCTTCGAAGCCCCCCAAGGTAGAAGTTGAAACCCGACCAGGGCTTGGCGGTGACCACCTCGAAGTCGACGTGCTCACCCTCGGGCAGGCCGAACATGGCGTCGGTTCTAGCCCTGAAGTCCTCTGCGAGGCTTCTCATTGCGCTGATCACCATGTCGGGGGGCACAACGTGGCTTTCCCGCCAGGCGTCGAAGGTTTCTGCGAGAGTCCCAGGGGATTCGACGGCGTGGCGGTCGAGAGCTTCCGCTATGCGCCGGTGCGCGTCGGCGAAGACGTCCTCGTGCTGCCACGCAGGCCGCACCCCGTAGCAGGCTTCGATCTCGTCGAGGTAGCCGACCTCCTCCCCGGCAAGCTTGGTGGCGCTGGTCATGAGCCCGCGTACTTGGGCGGCCAGCCAAACCCTGCGCCGTTCGGTCATCGATTCGGTCGAGTGCACCTCGCTGAGCAGTCGCCGTGCCCTGCCGGCAAGTTTCGCCGGGTCGACCGGTGCGCCCGAAGCTGCGCGCAGGGCGAGGTCCTCCGGGCCGTAGTAGGCGTCTACGAATCCGTCGACGTGACGGCCCAAGGCCAGACCAAGTTGTAAGTACTCCACGACGAGCTCGTCAGCGCTTAGACCCGTCACCTTCGCCGTCCCGACCACGTTTGCACGGCTACTGTCGTTCCCACACCCGAAGCAGTTCCGGGGCGACCGGACACGTCGACGCTCCTAGAGCGGCCGTCACGGCAGATTCCGAACCGGCCGGCTCGTCGGGGGAGCTCCAAGCTCCGAGAGGCCCGACGACCGAGTTGACCAAGTCGGCGGGGACGACCTCCGCCGGGCGATCCCACGGCTCCAACCCCGAGTTGTCGAGGCATTCTACGAGGGTGTCCCACAGGGGCCCCGGAAGCGTGCGCCCCACGCCCGCAACGGCCCACACCGGTACTCGCCGGTGCGCTGCAGTGGCCGCGACCCCGAGCGAACCTGGTGTCGCTACCACACCCCCCGGGCCGGCCGCTAGCGCCTCGACGAGAACCACGTCTGCGACCACAGCCGCTGTAGCAGCGCCCGACGGAGCCACCAGGGTCGCTTCGCAGCCCCAATCGTTCAGCCGTCGCACGAAGCCTGCTCCTTGGGAATCCCAGTCGACCACGAGAACTTCGACATCCCCGCAGCGGCGCAACGCGCCTGCGATCAAGTCAGGCCATCCGACCGCGACAGCGACGCCGACGCCGTCGAGAAGCTCCGCCAGGCACGCCGGCGTCGTGTCAGCGTCGAGCTGCCGAGCAGCCTCGGCGCCTTCGACTTTGGGGTCAGCGGCCCGCAGCATCCGAGCGCTCAGCCACCACAACGGCCCGAGGGCAACGTTGCGTTCTATAAGGCGACGGCAGGCAGTGACCAAACCTTCAGGCTGGACGGATGCCAGTTCTACCAGGGCGTGAGCCGCTTCAGTCGCGACCAGGGCGGGGTCAGCTCCTTGGGCCTGGGAGATGTAACGGAGCCTCTCCACAGGGTTCACCGGAGTCGCCTCCGGGCTTCGCGACCGCCAGCCGGCAAAACTACGCCAGGCATCACCGCCCTCCGGGCTGGAACACCATCAGATAGACGGCTGCGACTACCAGAAGGTTGAAACCGGCCCACCCCGCGTTGATGAACCTCTCGTAGCGGCGGAGGTCCGCCACGTCATGGGCGGTCGACCT
>JAJZAM010000300.1 GCA_021799445.1 Actinomycetes bacterium | reverse complement strand
TGGCGCCCCATGACTGGCCGATAGCGGTCGGGTGAGGGTCCTAGCGGACCGGCGGGGGACGACCTTCCAGGCTGGCAGACAGAGCGGGGTCCCACCCGCATGAGGCGCAGGAGTGCTTGACAGCCGACCGGGCGAAAAGGAGAGCCGTTCGATTCGGATCGTCGGACGCAACCACGTCGTCCCAGTCCAGGATGAACTCGCCGAGGCTCGGTTCCCACCTAGCCGCTGAGGGTTCGAGGTCCGCTTGCCCGTAGGTAGGGGGTGCGGGGTGGGCGTAGGCGTAGAAGGCGGCCCGGGGGTAGCGCTGGTCGCCCGGCCACCAGCCAATGGCGATCTCTTCGGCGTCCATCGCGTTCCGCCTGATGAACTCCGACGATCCGGGATCGGCCAGCTCGCCCGAGAAGAGGCTGACAGCCAGGTCGAACGATCCCCACCAGGCATTGACCGGTGTGCAGCGGCCCCGGAACGGTGCCCGCACCTCGCTCAGGACTGCTGCCGCCCGGGTGGCGGCACTCAGATAGGCGGCCACTTGATCCGGATCGTAGGTCGCGTGCTGATCGTCCTGGTCAAGCGGGACCGTCCATGCGACCTCCTGCGGCCGGGGGTCGAAAGGTACCGGTCCCACCATGTCGGTGACGGCTCGGAGGACCTCCCGGGTGATGTCCCCGACCGGACGGTCAGGGGTCAGGTCGACCCCGTGGCAGCGGCCGTCGCTGTGCTCGATCACGGTCCGGTGAGCATGCAGATCGAGCGCCAACACCATCGCCCCCGAACCGTCCGGCGCCGGAAGCGGCAGGGTCTCCCATCCCCTTGCGGTGAGACGCAGGGCCGCGTGCTGCAGTTGCGGCTCGGGGGGAGCGAGTCGGGCGGCCAGCTTGCCGAGGACCTGGGTGTGAGCGTGCAGCGTGTCGCACGTGGCGCTCCACTGCTCGAATGGAAGGGGGGCCCAGCCGTGGCTCACCGGCACAGCTGGGCCTCAGGGGTGTGACGGGGAAGGAGGGGCGCCTTCCACCTCGAAGAGAAGCTGGTCCGGGTAGCACCACCACCAGTCCTCACCCGGCTCGAAAGAGCGGATGAGCGGGTGGTCGCGATGGGCTTGCCAGTGGGCAGTAGCGTGACGGTTGGGCGAACTGTCACAGCAACCAACATGACCGCAACGCATGCACAGGCGAAGATGCACCCAGTTCCCGCCCATCTTCAGGCAGTCCTCGCAGCCGTCGCTGGAGGGAGTGACGTCGTTGACGGTGTCGAGGTGGGAACAGGTACTGGCCACGCAGTGCTCCTTCGTTGCTCACCGGGCACGAGCCAACCTACTCTCTGCCAGTAGCCGAGCCGAGGCGAATGGCAGGTTCTTGACCTTCTGCCAGCTGGTGTTGAGCGACAACTGGAGCGTGTCGCCGTCGGCGAGGAACCAAAGCTCTGACATCTGGGGGTAGCCGTCCGGTCCGACCGTGGCCAAAGCGGCCACGTCAGCGTCGCACCTTGCGATGTCACCGTCGGTTGGCCTCGTCGACGGTCAGCTCCGCCGCAGGGTCGGCCTCCAGACGGTCGTCGGGGATAGGTCGCCCGCTCAGCACGGATAGGCCGTAAGTTCCGGCGGCCAGGCGCTCTTCGGCACGGTGCAAGGCTTCGAGCCGGGATTGAAGCCCGGCGACAACAGCGTCGTTTGTGCCTTCCGCCGTGAGCGGCTCGGCCCGATCCTCGCGGTCTCCGGGCTCGTTCTCGGCGGACCTGTCGGCTTGTCCTGCCTTGGCCGCGTCGGCCAGCAGGGCCTGTACCCGTGTGCGTTCAGCGTCGAGCAGTTCCCGCGCCCGCTTGTCGTCCACTTGGCCTCCCTTTTCAAACTACGTCCGAACGAAGCCCGCTAGAGCCGTCTCGCTGCGATCGGACTCTAGACCTTCCGGCCGGCAGATCCGTTGAGGTTGGCTAGTAGGGGATCGGTAGTTGATCTGCCCGGCGGTGGCCACCCCGCTCCAGCGTTCGATCTCCCCGGCCAGGTCGAGACGGTCGATGGGGGCGGAGCGCTCGTAGACGCCCCACTCTTGGCGGGGCAGCATCCACATCAGCTCGAACTCGTTGCCGTCGGGGTCGGCGCCATAAACGCTCTTGGTGGCACCGTGGCTGGACTCGCCGGTGTACGCGCCGGCGTCGAGCAGCGTCTGGCGGGCGGCGGCGAGCTCGTTGCGGTCGTGGCGCCAGCGCTTCTCCCAACTTGCCGGGGAGCTCTCGGTGCTGTTCGAGGCACTGGCGGCCGAGAGGGGTGCTCCGGCGCCGGCGCACGGAACGGGGTCGCCTACCCGCCAGGCTGTGGTCGCGATCGGGCGGTCCTGGCAGACGGCGCGCCGGCGCGTGGGCGACGTCCTCCCGGCCTGGCCACTCGCCAACGTCGTGGTCGGCGCCAGCCTGCCGGCGGGCCGCGTGGGCCTGCCGCGGCCGGGGGCCCCTCGGCACACCTGCCGCTCACGCGCACCTTGGACTGGGGTTTGGCGGAGCGCCACGGGACCGTCGCGTTGCGCTCAGCCGGGCTCTCCTTGGGACTACATCCCCATCTCCATTGCCGAAACGAGCGCGACCTTTTGAAGAGGCGGGTTTGCTCCGGCCCCGTGGGCAGCAGCAACGTGCGCGTGACGAATCAGCCGTGCCGAAACGTCATCATGCAAAGCTGCCGAACCGTTGCCATTGAGAGATGCCGGCAACACCAGGCTCAGGCGGGCTCGGCAGAACTGGCGGTCTGTGAATGCTCGCTGAGGCGGTGGGCGACGGTAGTTTGAGATGTCGGTTAACTCGCTGGGACAGAAGGGGGAGAAGAAAATGACCCAGTACGAGATCACCTTTCGCGACGAACGCGGAGTACGCCAGCTGGAGCTCGACGACGTTCAGCTCGAAGACGGCATCTACGAGCTCT
>JAJZAM010000299.1 GCA_021799445.1 Actinomycetes bacterium | reverse complement strand
CGACGTGGCGCAACGGGCGGACAGCTCCGGTCTCCACGTCCACCTCGACGACCGACACGTGCGCCCCGAAAGGGAAGGTAGGCCCTTCTACTTTGAAATCGACCGACGCCTCGATCCCCGACTGGGAAAGCGACGCGAGGTCAGCCCATCCCAAAGTCCGGGACGGCACGCCTGCGACCCCCAGACGGCCGCCGTCGTAGACGACGATGTCTTCGGCGCTAGCTTCCAGCTCGGACGCTGCTAGGTCCTTGGCTTGGCGCAGAACCTCCTCCGTGGCCACCAAAACAGCGCTGCCGCCGACTTGAAGCGACCTCGACCCCCCGGTACCCCCACCTCTGGGCACGAGCGCCGTATCGGACTGCACGAATCGAATGTCGTCCATGGAGATACCGAGCAGGTCCGAGACGATCATCGCGAAAGCCGTCGCATGACCCTGGCCGTGCGCAGAGGTGCCGACCGAGATCGTCGCGCTACCGTCAGAGTCCACTTTGAGGGCCCCGTACTCCTGCCCCCCTCCCCCGGCGGTCACCTCCACGTACACTGAAACGCCCACGCCGAGCTGCCAGCGGTCCGCTCTGGCCCGTCTAAGTGCCTGCTCGGCGCGAAGCTCCTCGTAGCCGGCGACTCTCAAAGCCTCGTCCAGCGCCTTCGCGTAATCCCCGGTGTCGTAGACGGTGCCCATAACCGTCGTGTAGTCAGCGTCGAACTTGGGGATCAGGTTACGCCGGCGGATGTCGACCGGGTCCAATCCCATTTCGTCGGCGGCGATGTCCATGATCCTCTCAAGAAGTTCGGCAGCCTCGGGCCGTCCCGCGCCTCTGAAGGCCCCCATAGGCGTCGTGTTGGTGACCACAGCAGCGACGTCGTAGCGGATCTCCGGTATCGAGTAGACACCCTGGGCCATGCTCCTCGTCGGTCCGAGGGCGAGCGCCCCTCCGAACCCGGCGTAAGCACCGGCGTCTCCGAGCACCCTCAGCCGCATGCCCGTGATAACACCGTCAGGGTCGAAACCCATCTCCACCCACTGGATCTGGCCCCGTCCGTGGGGCATTCCGACCATGTTCTCGGAGCGCCCGGCGACCCAGCGCAGCGGCCGGTCGAGCAGGCGGGCGGCGGCCAAGACCGCGCCGTGCTCAGCGCCTATGCCTGCTTTAGCCCCGAAACCACCGCCGACGTGAGGTGTGATGACGCGAAGCTCCTCTACGGCCAGTCCGAGTATCCGCGCTGCCTGGCGGGCGAAACCGTGAGGCATCTGAGTCGACACGTAGACGGTCATCTTGAAACCATCCCCGGCCGCGCCGCCGGGAACTGCGGCGATCGCATCACCTTCCATCGGCACGACAGCTACCCGCTGGTTCTCCAACCTAGCTCTGACAACCCGGGCGGCCCCCGCAAGCGGGTCGCCTTCGCCTGCCTTGCCCGCAACGACGTTCGTCCCTAGCTCCTCGAACTGTAGCGGCGCACCCGGTGACGCTGCGGCCTCCAAGTCTGCAGCCACTCCAAGAGGGTCGTAGCTAACCTCTACGTACTCGACTGCGTCCTGGGCCTGGGCCTCGGTCTCCGCCACGACCATTGCAACGGCCTCCCCGACGAAGCGGACCTTGCCCGCGGCCAGGGGGGGCCGTGCCGCAGCCTCGTTTAGGACCATGAACCCGTGGTAGGGCGCGACTCCGAGGTCCTCGAAGCGCAGCACCGCCAGCACGCCGGGACGGCTCAGCGCCTCGCTAGCGTCGATCCGTAATATCCGGGCGTGCGCGTACGGGGAGCGCACGAAGGCCACTTGAGCCATGCCCGGAACAACCATGTTTGCGATGAACGTCCCCCTCCCGCGCAGCAGGTCGGGGTCCTCGACGCGACGGACTTCGTTTCCTAGAATTGATCCTGGCACGAAGGCAGGTTACCGGGCCGGCGCCCGGCGCCGGACAGGGATCAGCCGTCCGCACCGTCACAGCGGCGGGGTCCTCACAGCGGCAGGTCCGTTAGGAGGCAGCGTTCCCGGCGAGGAGGCTCCGGCGGAGCAGGTCGAGGGCTGAGATGGACGCGATCTGGCGGATCTCGTCTCTGTCCCCACCCCCGTAGCGCCCGAGGCGGATCAGGTGTGCCGTGGCGCCGCCGACCGCCTCACCTGAAAGTCCGATCCACACCGTACCTACCGGCTGGCCTTCCTGCTCGTCGGGGCCGGCGACACCGGTGAGGGAAAGGCCGACTTCGGCGTCGAAGAGACGGGCGGCGCCGTCTGCCATCTCGACCGCCGCCCGTTCGCTCACGACCGGGCCGTCCGAAACGCCCAGAACTGAGCGCTTCGCTGCCGACGCGTACACGACGGCGGAACCTCGAAACACGTCGCTGGCGCCGGGAACGGCCGTCAAGCGGCTTCCCACCAGCCCACCGGTCAGGGACTCGGCCAGCGCAAGTCCGAGTCCGCGCTCCCTCAAGAGGCTGAGCACAGCGGCTTCCATGTTGACGTCGTCCACCCCGAAGACGGCTGCGCCTAGAACAGCGCGAACCTCCCGTTCCTCCGCCTCCACCAGTTCCCGGGCTTCCGCGTCGCTCGGAGCTTTCGCCGTGATCCTGACTTTGAGCCCTTCGATACCGCTCGCCAAAAAAGCGATCGTCGGGGCGGGACGCCCGACCCGGCGGGCGTCGTCCAGGACCGCCATCCTCCCGGTTAGCACCTCGTCGAGAGCCGACTCGGCCATTCCCCAAGTTCGCAGGACCCGGCTGTAGATCACCGCCCGCTCCCCTGAGCGTTCGACGATGTCCGGTATCACCGCCCGGCTTACCATCTCCCGCATCTCGTGGGGAACTCCCGGTACGGCGTAGATACTCCTGTCCCCGAAGCGGCACACGAGCCCTGGGGCGGTGCCCCGCTGCTGCTCTATCACCGTCGCACCTTTGGGGACTTCC
>JAJZAM010000298.1 GCA_021799445.1 Actinomycetes bacterium | reverse complement strand
CAGAGCAGCGCCACTCAGTGCTGGTGATCGGACCGACACAGTCCGGCAAGACAACCGGACTGGCGGTGCCAGCGCTGCTCGAATGGGACGGCCCCGTCCTAGCCACGTCCGTCAAAGATGACCTTGCGGCTACCACCTTCTCGTGGAGGAGTAAGGCAGGGGACTGTTCTATATTCGACCCGACGGGCTCGGTCGGCTTCGCCGCATCAGCAAGGTGGTCTCCACTATCGGAATGCTCTACGTGGTCAGGGGCCCAGAAGATGGCTACCTGGCTGGTCGAGTCCACCCCCGGTCGGAGGGGCATGTCGGACGCAGCCTTCTGGTACACGGCGGCAGCGAAGCAGCTCGCACCGCTGATGCTCGCCGCCGCGTCATCGGGTAAGGGCATGGCTGACGTGGTCCGTTGGACCGACTCGGGCGACTTCGACGAGCCGCTCAACCTACTCACCCTCGCCTGCCACGACCTCGCGGCCTCGTCGCTGCTGGCGTGCGCCGGACGCGACGAGCGCATAAGGAGCTCGGTGGGAACTACCCTTGAGACTGTTCTGGTGCCCTTCGCTGATCCCGCCGTCGTCGACGCCACGGCGGCGTCGGACTTCGACATCGACGAGCTGTTGTCTGGGAGGGGAACGCTCTACCTGTGCGGACCGAGCCACGAGCAGGCGAGAGTAGCCGGGCTTTTCGCTGCGCTCGTATCGTCTGTCGTAGCGCACGCCGTAGAAACTGCCAGTAGACTGGGACGCCATCTCGACCCGCCGCTGCTGATTGTCCTTGACGAGGCTGCGAACATCGCACCGGTAGCGGATCTCGACACCCTGGCTTCGACGGCCGCCGGTCTTGGCATCCAGCTCGTTACCATATGCCAGGACCTCGCACAGCTTGCCGCACGTTACGGTGCTGAACGGGCGAGGACTATAGCCAACAACCACCGAGCGAAACTGCTCCTCTCCGGGGTGTCAGACCTGGGCACCTTGGACATGATGTCGGGTCTGGCCGGGGAGCAGGCGGTCCAGGAGGTCACATTAACCCAGGAGCTGAGGGGAGGTCCGACGACGACGGCGCGATCGACTGCGTTCCGAAGGCTCGCCCCGCCGGACCGGCTAAGACGCGTCTCGCCGGGTGAAGCAGTCCTCGTGTACGGTCACCTGCCGCCCCTGCAGCTTCGCTTGCGTCCGTGGTACTCGGAGAGGAGCCTGGCTCGCAAAGTTCGCGTCGACTAAGCCGGCACTGGCACCGCCGTTCGGCCCCCAGCTGGCTGGAGATCTGTCAGAACGCTCAGCGCGAGCGAGCCTTGCCCGGAGGGACCCTCGGAGGCTCGCCCGGCATCTTGGGATACTCGGGTGGCCAGGGGGCGTCACCGAGGCCGGCCTGCTGGTCAGCGTCGACCAACTCCAGCAGACGCTGCAGGGACGCTGGTCTGGCTCCCGCCCAGGGATCACCGGAGTGGACGATCCTCGAAGGCACCGTCTCCATCGTCAGCTCGTCCGGGTCTACACGGTCCAGTTCCTCCCAGCTCAGAGGTGTGGAAACCTGGGCGCCGGGCCTGGCGCGGACCGACCACGCACCGAAGATCGTCCGGTGCGGCGCATTCTGGTTGAAGTCCACGAAAACCCGGCGGCCCCTGCCTTCCTTCCACCACGAGGAGGTGAACAGGTCAGGCCGTCGCCTTTCCAGCTCCCTTGCAAGCGAAACGGCTGCGGCCCGGACTTGGACAGGGGTCCACCCCGCCGTCAGGCGCACGTAGACGTGTATGCCTCTACTACCGGTCGTCTTGGGCAGGCCGTTGTAGCCGAGCTCTCCCAGCAGGCGCGAGACTTCGAAAGCGGCCTGTACGACCATCTCGAAACCTACGTCGCTTGGGGGGTCCAAGTCGATGCGGAGCTCGTCGGCGTGCCCCGGGTCATCAGCGTGGCAGGCCCAGACGTGGAAGCCTAGACAGCCCAGGTTCACCGCCCACAAGACGTGGGCCATGTCAGCTGCGACCAAAGCGTCCGATACCGTGCCGTTCGGGGTTGCCACCTGCAGCGTCTGCAGCCACTCGGGGCGGTGCAGCGGCACACGTTTCTGGAAGAACGACGGCCCGGTCGCCCCGTCAGGGGATCTCTGCATCAACACCGGCCGACCGCCGATCGCCGCCATGAGGGGATCCTGCACGGCAAGGTAGTACCGTGCCAAGTCGAGCTTGGTTTCTCCGCGCTCGGGAAACATGACCTTGTCCGGGTTGGTGATGCTCACCAGCCGGCCGGCGGCTTCGACCGCCACAGGAGGCGCCGCTGGCTTCAACGCTCCAATCTCAGTCGTCGCCTGCGGCCTCGGTGCCCGCCGGACGGTAACAGGCGGCCAGTAGAGCCTTTGCTGAGGCAGTGCCAAGGAGGCAGGCGAGCAACCCCCACCGGAGTCCGCTCCTGGGCGAGCCCCTCAGTGCGTCGACAGAGAGGCGTCCTGGGCCGAGCGTTGCCATAGCGGCGCTTACCGCGGCAACCACAGCGGTGTACTCCCAGCCTCCTTTGAAGACGAAGAAGCCTTTACCGCTATGGTCCGTTGCGGCCGCCGTGGCCATGAGGCCGATCGCAGCCGCAGCGGGATAAGGGCTAGCAGCTCCGAGGGTAACCGCTGCTCCCGCCGCAATTTCGGTCGCAGCCGCTACACGAGCGTGCAGGGCCGCCGGGCGCAACCCGAGCGCCTCGAACCACCGTGTGGTACCAGCCAATCCTCCTGCGCCGAACACCTTGTTGTACCCGTGCGCGAAGAGCATCGGCCCCACCGCAACGCGCAGCACCAGCGAGGCGGCGTCTGGCGAGATCGATCCGGTCGATGGGTTGGAGGCTTTCATGCGCCAACGCTACCTGCTGAAGCGTTCCCAGGTGGTTGGGAAACGTCCCGGAGCGCTAAGCCGCCGGAGTGCGTCACTCCACGCGCGACTAGCT
>JAJZAM010000297.1 GCA_021799445.1 Actinomycetes bacterium | reverse complement strand
ACCACAATTTTTTCAAGGATGTTGACATGGCCGCACCCGAGCAGATCCTCACCTCCCTCCTCCAACCCGTCTTCGACGGGTTAGCGCCCGGAGCGGACCCGATCCTGCGCCCTTCCAGCCGGGAAGGATTCGACTTCCAGGTCAACGGGGCGATAGCCGCCGCCAAGCGGCTCCGCCGCTCCCCGGCAGAAGTGGCCGCAGAGGTAGCCCATGCGGAAGGCCTAGAAGACGTTTGCAGCAAAGTCGAAGTGACCCCGCAGGGGTTCGTCAACCTCAGACTCGGCCACCATGTGATCGTCTCGTGTCTCGCGGAGACGGCCAGGCACCCCCGTTTCGGCGTTGACCCCCCAACCGAGGCGCTCAAAGTGGTAGTCGACTACTCGGCTCCCAACGTGGCCAAAGAGATGCACGCTGGTCATCTCCGCACGACGGTGATCGGAGACTGTCTGTGCCGGATGCTCGTCTTCGCAGGTCATAACGTCAAACGCGAGAACCATGTGGGGGACTGGGGTACTCAGTTCGGAATGCTCATCGAGCACCTAGTCGACGTCGGCGAAACAGCCGCCGCGCACGAACTGTCGGTCGGTGACCTCGACGGCTTCTACCGCCAGGCTCGAGCGGCGTTCGAAGCGTCACCCGAGATGCAAGAAAGAAGCCGCAGGAGGGTTGTCGCCTTGCAGTCCGGGGATCCCGAGACGTTGCGGCTGTGGACGATCCTCGTGGAGGAAAGCCTCAGCTATTTCGACGAGGTCTACGAGAAGCTCGGCGTTCAGCTGACCCGCCAGGACGTGGTCGGGGAGAGCTTCTACAACCCGATGCTCGACGAGGTCGTCGCCCAACTGGACGCCAAAGGCCTCCTCGTGGACAGCAACGGGGCTAAGTGCGTGTTCGTCGAAGGGTGGACCACTAGGGAGGGCACGCCTCTGCCTCTGATAGTCCGCAAGTCCGACGGGGGCTACGGATACGCGGCGACTGACCTCGCGACGCTGTGGGACCGCTTCGGCCGCCTCAAAGCGGACGTGGCGCTCTACGTGGTCGGGGCACCGCAGGCTCAACATCTCGGGATGTGCTTCGACGTTGCTTTGAAAGCAGGCTGGCTACCATCGCGCGAGCGCGCGGTGCACGTTTCTTTCGGGAGCGTCCTCGGGCCGGACCGCAAGATGTTCAAAACTCGCGCTGGTAAGACTTTCAGGCTCGTCGATCTTCTCGACGAGGCTGTTGATCGTGCCCGCGTAGCGGTGTCGTCGCGTTCAGAGGACCTTGAAGCCGACGAACGCGAGGGTCTCGCACGGGCGATAGGGATCGGGGCAGTCAAGTACGCGGATCTCTCGACGGACCGCGCTCGCGACTACGTGTTCGACCTCGATCGCATGATCAGCTTTGACGGCAACACCGGCCCTTACCTACAGTACGCAAGGGTCCGCTGCCTTTCGATCTTCCGCAGAGCTGGGCTCGACCCGGCGGATTTTTCGTGGCCGGACGCCGGCGTGACACTCGGCGACCCAGCCGAGCGGGCCTTAGCCCTCGCCCTCAGCGGTTTCGCCGGGGCGTTCGCGTCAGCACTCGACACGTGGAGCCCGCACAAGCTCTGCGCATACCTATACGATCTGGCTGGCGTGTTCACCTCTTTCTTCGAATCCTGCCCGGTTATAAAAGCGCCGGATGAGACCACACGGAGCAGCCGCCTGGCCCTGTGCGCCGTCACTTCGGCCGTGCTCGGTCAGGGCCTGGAACTGCTCGGCATCCAAGCGCCGGAGAGGATGTGAGCCCGACCCGCGTCCCCCGGGTTGCTATCGGCCCACGCAGCGCCGCGTTCGCCGAGGCTGCCGTATCAGCCGGCGGAGGCCGCCTCGTAGGGCTGGGAGACAGCCCTGATGCGCTCGTGTGGATATCACCCCGGCACCTTAGGGAACTGGCCGAGGCCGTGGCTGGCACGCCGACGTTGCGCTGGGTGCAGCTTCCCCTCGCCGGAGTCGAACGCCACTTCGATGCGGGAGTGTTCGACACCAGCCGGGTTTGGACGTGCGCGAAGGGATCCTACGCCCAGCCGGTCGCTGAGCACGCCATGGCGCTTGCCTTGGCAGGTCTGCGACGTCTCCACGAGCGGGTGGTCGCCAAAACGTGGGGTGAGCCGGCGGGCACTTCGCTCTACGGGGCTGACGTGGCGATCCTAGGCGGAGGCGGGATAGCCCAAGAGCTCCTGCGCCTCATGGAGCCATACGGTGTGAACGCTACCGTTGTGAGGCGAAACCCCGAGCCCCTCGACGGGGCATCCCGGACCGTCGGATCAGGATCGCTCGTCGAAGCAGTGACGGCCGCCACGGTGGTCTTCGTTGCGTTAGCTCTCACTGACGAGACCAGGGGTATCGTCGGGGCTGAGGTCCTCAAGGCCATCGGCCCCGGAGGCTGGCTGGTCAACGTGGCCCGCGGGGCGCACGTCGACACGTCGGCTTTGGTCACCGCCCTCGCAGAACGGACGATCGCCGGAGCTGCGCTCGACGTCACCGATCCCGAGCCGCTGCCGGATGGTCATCCACTCTGGAGCGCCCCGAACTGTATCATCACCCCGCACACGGCCGACACCCAGGAGATGGTGGAACCTCTCCTCGCTCGGCGCATAGCAAACAACGTCGCGCGCTTCGCAGCCGGAGAGACCCTCGAAGGACTGGTTGACACTCAAAGCGGTTACTAGCAGCGGCGAGCCCCGCCCAACGACGGTCAGGTCTGACCCGGCGTCGAGGCCGCCGGCCCCGGCCTAGCCGTAAAAAGACTGCCAGTTAGCCGTCGACGGGTAGGACCGCCCGACAGGGCCCTGACCGAAAACTCTCATGATGTTGAGGGTCAACTCGGCCATCACCTGCGAAGGGCACAAGGTAGCGCCCGCAGGGCACGCAGCCGTCAGGGACGGTATCCAGTTGACCGTGCCGGAAGTG
>JAJZAM010000296.1 GCA_021799445.1 Actinomycetes bacterium | reverse complement strand
CCGACTCGACCGCCGCCCTGGCGATCTCCGCGGCGTCGAGCCCGTCGGGGTTGCGCCCGACGAGGCTACGCACCCGCTCGCGTGCGAGGGGAAGGTCCCCGGCTTGTAAAGCGGCCGCCACACCCGATGCCGTGTCGCGCAGTGAACGCGACGCTATAGCCGCGAACCCGCCGGCGGCGACTGCCGCCACTCTGCCCTTGAACCCGGCGAGGTTCCCGGCGGCGGCTGCTAGGAGGCCAGCGCCGGCCCCAGCGGCGACCCCAGCGGCACAGTACAACACACCCGCTGACCTCGAATCAGCCCACACCTGGCCTTCCAGCCTTGTCATCGCCCGGCCGAACATGGCCACCGGGTGCGCCACGTCGGGCGGGTCGCCGAAGGCAGCGTCAGCGCCGACAGCCAAGAGCATCCCCAAAGCCGCCTCTGTGCGGGCGCCTACCATAAGGCCGATATCAGCGCGCGTCCACCACCGGGCCGTCACCACCGGGCGGCCGCTGCGATCAATCCGAAGGTCTCCCCGATCAGAGCCGTCGCCCCGAGCACGTCACCGGTGTAACCCCCGAGGCGTCTTTGGCCCAGGGCGACCACCAAAGCGCCCGAGCACAAACCTACCGACGCGGCCACCAGGCCCGGGGCGGGCCGCCAGGCTGCGCACAAGGCGACACCGGCGAGGACCCCGACGGCGAGGACGACCCTGCGGGCGTCGCCGGCGAACGCCGACGCGAGACCCCCGCCGCTGCGGGCGTAGGGACGGGTCCTGATCACGGCCGCCATACCGGCCCGGGACAACGCCCACAGCCCTGCGAGGAGAAGCACCGACGGGCGCAGGGCAAAAAGCGCCGCCCATCGCAGCAAAAGAACCGCCCCACCGACGCCGACCCCGAACGCGCCCGCCTCCGGCGCTGACATCACCTCAAGGCGTCGCTCGCGTGTCATGGGAGCCACGAGACCGTCCCCACAGTCGACTAGCCCGTCGAAGTGCAGCATGCCCGTCAAGGCCAGGTCGGCGACGACCACGACCGCCGCTGCGACCGCTGGCGGCCACACCTTCGCCGACAGCCACCACAAACCTCCCAGGAGCGCTCCGAGCAGCGCCCCGACCGGGGCGAACCACTCCGACGTGCGAGGTCCGGGAGCTCCGGGAGCGGAGGAGCGTCCGGCAACGGTAAGGAACGAGACAGCTGCGCGCAAAGCGGTCAGCTCCACCCGGCGTGGCCCGGGGGTGCTAGCAGACCCGTCGGGACTTGCAGTTCGACGGTCCTGCCGGCGACCACCAGGTAGACCTTGTCGGCAACGGCCGCGACCTGGCTGTTGAGGCTTCCTAACGCGTCCCTGAAACGCCCGCCAAGGTGGGTGGAGGGGTGCACGCCCAGGCCGACCTCCTCGCTGACCATGACGACGTCACCGTCGTAGAGCCGTACCGCGTCGCAGAACCCCTCGGCGTCCACGTCGAAATCAGGGCTGGCCGCCACCCACGAGCCTAGGGAGTCGATCAGCAGCGTGGCCCTCGGAGCGCCCTGGACGTACTCGACGAGGCGTGCGCCCGGCTCGGCGGTCTCCCAGTCGGGGGGCCGGCGTTCGCGGTGGATCTGGACCCGCCGGGCGAAGTCGTCGTCTTCGACGACGGCCGGCGCCACGTAGACGACCGGTTTGCGGCACCTCGACGCGGCGAACTCAGCGAGGAGGGACTTGCCGCTCCTCGCTCCGCCTAGGAGCAAGACGATCATCTGTTGTAGGCCAAGCTGGTCACGTCCTCGCGTACTACCGCCGGCAGGTTTCCTGGCTCACGGATCCGCTCCCCCCGGCCTTCCCACCCGAGGGCAGTGACCATAAGTGGGGGTTACTCCCCGTTGACAGTTGCGGGACAGCCCCGGATTCCCACCGGGTTCCCTGCTCAAGCAGTCGTCAGTCTAGCCGTAGAGTTGCCCCATGGCCAGAGCTGATTCGATCGTGTTGCTCAACACCGGCGACGGTAAGGGAAAGTCCTCTGCAGCCTTCGGGGTGATGGCGCGTGGGTGGGCCCGGGGTTGGAAGGTGGCGGTGGTGCAGTTCGTCAAAGGCGGAAAGTGGAAGACAGGGGAACGCAAGCTTGCCGATCACCTGGGGATCGAATGGCACACCCTGGGGGACGGTTTCACTTGGGAGTCCACGGACCTGGACGAGACCGCCGCCAAGGGACGTCACGCCTGGCAGGTCGCGTCGGGGATGCTCGCCTCAGGCGACTACGACCTGGTGATCTTCGACGAGATCACCTACGCAGTCACCTACGGTTGGGTGCCCGCGGCCGACGTCGCCGGGGCGATCCGCGACCGGAACCCCTCCACGAACGTCGTGATGACCGGGCGCAACGCGGCCGAGGAACTGCTCGAAGTCGCCGACACCGTCACCGAGATGAAAAAGATCAAGCACGCCTACGACAGGGGTATCAAAGCCAAGAAAGGCATCGAGTACTAGGCCGGGCGGTGCGGCCGCTCTAGGCGGGTGTCACCTCCACCAACCACTCCGGCTCCGACATGATCAGGCGCCGCCGCCGACCGGGACGCTCCAAGTTCCCGTCGATAAAAGCCGCGTCGCCCTCCCACACGGTCGCTGGCGGGCGGCCGCCGCCAGCAGGGACCATCTTGGTCTCGAAACGCTGAATCCCCTCCCGACGGGCGGCGGCTACCGCCGAAGCAGTGTCTCGGTGAGACGAAAGCCACCACAAAGTCATGTAGGTGGGCGGGGCCATGCCCATCTTCGACGAGTTCCTGGCTGCCATCGCAGCGGTCGGGGTGATCCACGCGAACTCGTGGATCTCCCCACCGTCGACGCGCACCTCGGCGTCAGGGTCAACCTCGGCCAGGAAGAACCACGTGGCGAAACGCCTCGGCGCTTCAGGTGGCGGCAGCCAGAAGGACAGGACCGTCAAGCGTTCGGCGTCGATAGCTATGCCGGCCTCCTCGTTG
>JAJZAM010000295.1 GCA_021799445.1 Actinomycetes bacterium | reverse complement strand
AAAAGAGGAGCTGGCAGTGATATTCGAGGTACTAGTCGAGGTGCGCCTGCGTCGCGGTATAGCCGACCCGCAAGGAGCGACGATACAAAAGGCGCTCGGAACGCTCGGCTTCGCAGGCGTTAGCAACGTGAGGGCCGGCAAGTCGTACCGTTTCGAGGTAGCGGCGCCCGACGCCGAAGAGGCTCGTCGCAGGGCCGAGGACCTGTGCGCGCGCCTCCTCACGAACCCGGTCATAGAGGAATCAGCCATCACCGTCGAAGCTCCCGCTTCGCTTTCGGGACGCCAGGTAGGGGACCCGACGGCAGCCGGGACCGGCGCGGACGGCGCGCCGTGAGCGTCGTCGTAGGGGTGGTGGTGTTCCCCGGGACGAACTGTGAGCACGACGCGGCGCAAGCCGTCGAAGCCGCCGGCGCCACGCCGAAACTGTTGTGGCACACCGAAGAGTCAATTCGCGGCGTCGATGCCGTTATCCTGCCGGGAGGGTTCGCCCATGGCGACTACCTCCGCCCAGGGGCTCTGGCAAGGTTCTCGCCGATAATGAACGCCGTCGAAGCTTTCGCGGCTATCGGCGGACCCGTCGTGGGGATATGCAACGGTTTCCAAGTCCTCACCGAGGCCCGGCTTTTGCCCGGAGCTTTACAGAAGAACAGCGGTCTGACGTTCGTCTGTGAGGAAGCCGAGATAAGAATCGAAAGCGACCGCAGCGTACTGAGCGCGGGCATACCCGCCGGAACGCAGCTTAGGATACCAATAAACCACTTCGAGGGTAACTACATTTGCGACGAGCGTACCCTCGCAGAGCTCGAGTCCGAAGGCCGGATCGTTGCGCGCTATGTGGTCAATCCGAACGGTTCGGTTGAGTCGATCGCTGGTATAGCCAATGAGGCTGGAAACGTGGTTGGCCTTATGCCGCACCCGGAGCGGGCCGTCGACCCTCTTACCGGGTCAACCGACGGTCTAGCGATGCTGAGAGCGCTGGTGCGTTGCGCCGCGGCCGCCCGTATCAGCCCCTAGGTGCGTGGGTCAGTATCCGCCAGGCATGGAATTGGCGGAGAGAAGAGCTTCGGCGGACCTGTCGGATCATTAGATCGGGTCTCGATTCGCGATTGTGTCGCGGATCGACAAGAATTTGAGAGATGGCGAACGATCCAGCCGATGACGTGCTCTTCGAGGTGACCCAAGGTGTTGAGCCTCCGGTCCCGAAGACCCCAGCCGGCAGGTCGAAGGTCTTCCGTGGCTACGACCCGACCCAGTCCTTTCTCCTCCCTCCCTCGCTCGATGACTGGCTGCCCGAGGACCACACCGCCCGGTTCATCGCCGAGGTGGTCGACAACCAGCTCGATCTCTCGGCGATCTACGACTCCTATGTCGAAGCCACCGGTGCACCGCCCTATGACCCCTCGATGATGCTGAAACTCCTGCTGCTCGCCTATTCCACCGGGGTGACGTCTTCTCGGGAGATGGAACGTCGGTGCCACGTCGACGTGGCCTTCCGTTGGACGACGGCCAATGCCGCCCCGGACTACCGGTCGATCTCCCGGTTCCGGCGTCGACATCTCTCCGCGGTGGACGACCTGTTCACCCAGGTGCTCACCTTGTGTTCGGAGGCGGGACTGGTAAAGCTCGGGCGGGTGGCCTTGGACGGTACCAAGCTGCGGGCCTCGGCCAGCAGAAACAAGGCCATGAGCTACGACCGCCTGGGCCCGAAGATCGAACAGCTCGAAGCCGAGGTGGCCACCATCCTGGCCGAGGCCGAAGCCACCGACCGGGCCGAGGATGAGGCATTCGGGAAGGACCAGCGGGGCGACGAGGTCCTGCCTGAGCTCGCCCGGAGAGAGACCCGCCTGGCCAAGATGCGGGCGGCCAAAGCGGCCATCGAGGCCGATGCCCGGACAAAGGCAGCCCAAAAGGCGGCGAAGAAGGCGGAGCGTGAGGGCAAAGACGAGACCGCCATGGCGGACGCTGCCGTTCAGGCGGCGTCCAAGGCCCCACCCGACAAGAAGACACAGCGCAACTTCACCGACCCGGAGTCCCGGATGATGAAGACCGCAGACGGCTCGTTCCATTACACGTACAATGCCCAGGCGGTCGTGGACGAAGGGTCCCAGGTGGTGTTGGCCGCCGCAGTCACCCAACAGGCGAACGACATCGACCAGCTCATCCCCATGGTCGAGATGACCGAAAGCAACCTGAACGACGCCGGCATTGACGACAGCCCCGACGTGACCCTCGCCGATGCGGGCTACTGCTCCGAAGAGAACCTCCAAGAGGTCGCCGACCGCGAGATCAACGCACTGGTGGCCACCGGCCGGATCAAACGCGGCGAGCAGGTTCCCGATGCCCCGAGAGGGCCGATCCCAAAGAACGCGACTCAACGAGAGCGCATGGCACGCAAGCAGCGAACCAAAGCCGGACGGGCTGACTACGCCAGACGCAAGGCCATTGTCGAGCCGGCCTTCGGGCAGATGAAGGTTCGACAACATGCCGGGCACCTCCGACTCCGGGGATTGGCTGGAGCCCAGGGCGAATGGACCCTGCATGTCATTTGCCACAATCTCCGCAAGCTGGCCAATGCCGGCAACGCGGCCACGGGAGCGCTGGTCGGGGCATCCTGACCTCGCCAGTGCCGCGATCGGCCCTCACACCGACCAACACGCCCCACAAATTGGCGTTGCTGTCGACTCTCACTCGCCCACACGACTCGACGTCATGTTCAGCCAAAGCAGAGTCACGTTCCGAAGAGGCCCCTTGGCGGGTTCTGACTCACGCTCCTAGGAAACCTCAGCTGCGAGTGCGGGGAATTCCAGCCTTTTTGAGGACGGTCGCGTCAACGCCGGCGTCGCGCCAAGCTGCGTATGTGATCCCCTTACGCTGGCTGTAACCGGCGGCAGCTCGGACGAACTCCTCTTCTAGCTCGCTCAGGTCCACAGCCTCCTGCCTGCCCGCCAACTCCTCCTGCAAGTTGAGCCGTTCCTGAGCCAGATGAACCCTGGTGAGGGGATCAGCCTCGGCTATCT